>JAUTCT010000112.1 GCA_030673875.1 Verrucomicrobiota bacterium JB025
CTCCGACGAGCTTCGTCCCGGCCCATTCTCGCGTCGGAACCTTGTGGACAACTTTCCTCCAAGGCGCTCCAGCGCTGCCGCCGGGTCACCGGAATCCACTCGACGGTAGGCCCGCTACCCACTAAATCCTCGATTGTCCCGTTTTCATGATGTTGGTCTCTCGGTTGGTGTCTGGGGCCTGTGGGGGCCTTTCGAGAGAAACAAAGCACCACAAGATGAACACTGGCCGCACCGGAAGATGACAGTTTTGTAAGAATCCGGATTCCAAGGCGCGGGAAATGCGGAAAGTGCCCGCAAATCCGCTGAAATCGATCCGCCGCCCGCTGCGGTTCGAACGAATGTGGCCGGAAAATCATGACGCCGAAAATTTCGGAATAATCCAGCCGCCGGGCCGTCAGATACGACGTGCCGCCGCTTGCCGGGGCACGACAACACTAATCCAATCAAATACGATGAAAAAACTGATCACACTCGCCCTTGCCTTGGTTTGTTCCGCCGCCGCGTATGCCGGAGAATTCTCCGACATTTCGATCGCGGAACTGAAGAAGGCCATCAATGAAAAATCCGTCACCGTCATCGACGTGAACGGCTCGGATTCCTACAAGGCCGGTCACATTCCGACCGCCATCGACTTCTCGACCAATAAGGACACGCTGGCGAAATCCCTGCCCTCCGACAAGAGCGCGCTCGTCGTTGCCTATTGCGGCGGCCCGCGGTGCGGTGCTTACCAAGCAGCGGCCAAAAAAGCCAAGGAGCTGGGTTATACCAACGTGAAGCACCTTTCGGCCGGAATCTCCGGATGGAAGAAAGCCGGCGAAAAGACTGAATCGGCCGCCGAATAAATCTGCCGAACTGAACCACAGGCCCCGGAGCAATCCGGGGCCTTTTTTTTGCTCTCCGCCAGATTGGTCTGAGTGATTGGACGCGTGGGGGGCGAGAAGTGACGGATGGGCGGTGAATGCGAGACACGGGAACTGAGCCGCGTGGCAACGGCGGAAACAAGGGCCGGGCCGTCGTTAGGAGAGAATCATTGCAAAATACGCAAAATTGCGGTTTGAAAAGAGCTCCTTCATGCGCTCTCTCCTTCTGGCGATCGGCACTCAAGTCCTGGCATTGGCTTCGCTCCACGCTCACCGCAGCCCGCAGCCATCCGCCGGGGAATCCGTGAATCTCGATCTGACCAACGCGGAAATCCAATGGCTCAAGGACCATCCGAAGATCAAACTCGGCTTCGATCCGGAGTGGCCGCCATTCTCATTCTACAACTCCAATGGTGAAGCCGAGGGACTGGACATCGACTACCTCGCCATCATCGGCGAGCGATTGGGAATCACGTTCGAAACCACCCGCTGGCGCAACTGGGATGAAACCAACGAACACCTCAAACTCGGCGAAATCGACCTGGTGAGCGGCATCCATCCGACCGACGAGCGCAAACGGATCCTGCTTTTCACCGAGTCCTACGCCGATTTCCCCACCGCCATCATCACCCGGCTGGACGGACCGTTTTTCACCAGCATCCCGCAGATGAAGGACCATCACATCGCCAGCCCGAGGAGCTATGTGACCACCACCCAGCTCAAATCCGGGCACCCGCAGCTTTTCCTGACGGAAACCGACACCCTGCTCAACGCGCTCCAAATGGTCTCCCAGGGCAAGGCGGACTTCTCGATGGCAAACCTCGCCTCCGCCAGTTTTCTGATCCGCGAAAACGGCCTCGGCAACCTGAAGATCGCCGGGATGACCGGCTCCGGAAACTCCCTGCATTTCGGCATCCGCCGGGACCTTCCACTCCTCCATTCGTCGGTTGAAAAGGCGCTCGCATCCATTCAAACCAAAGACCGGACCAAACTCCTCGCCGACTGGGTCTACATTCCCCGGGAATCACCCAACGCCATGCGCCGCTATGCGAAATGGATCATTGCCGGCACGGCGCTAACTGCCCTCGTGCTCGCCGCACTGTGTCTCCACAACCGCAGGCTGCGGACGGAGTTGATCGAACGCCGCCGGATCGAAGCGGAACTGCGCCGGCTCAACGAAGAAAAAAGCCAGTTCATGAGCATGGCCGCCCACGACATCGGCAACCCGCTTGCCGCCATCAAGATCGACTGCCAGACCGCCATCAGCCGCCAACAGAAAACCCCGGGCGGAGAATCTTCCGGCTACCAACACATCCTCAAACACGCCCAGCGCATCAGCAACCTCATCAGCAGCCTGCTGGACAACCAACCGCAGGATCCCGGAAAAATCCCGTTCCAACCCCGCTCCATCAACCTGGTGGAAACCGTCAACAAGGTGGTCGATTCCTATTCCCTCATCGCGACCCGCAAGGGCATCCACATCACCCACATGGCTCCAGAAGATCCGGACCTCCGGATCTGGGCGGATCCGAATCCGGTCATGCAGGTGCTGGAAAACCTGATCTCCAACGCAGTGAAATTCTCCCCGCCATCCGGAACCGTCACCGTCACCAGCAGTCTGGCCGATGACCGTGCCAGGGTCGAGGTCCGCGACCACGGCCCCGGCATCACCGAAGAAGACCGGCCCCACCTCTTCGGCTGGTTCGCCCGGCTCAGCGCCCAACCGACCGGTGAGGAAAGCTCCCACGGCCTCGGCCTGTTCATCGTGAAGGAACTCATGGATGAAATGAATGGCAAGGTCTGGGTGGAAAGCACGCCGGGTGACGGCGCCAATTTCATCATCGAGTTCGGCACCCGCCCCGCCCCGGACGACCTCACCTGATGCCGGTGCGACCCCGCGGGTTCGCGGCCACCGGTCACTGCCTCAGGCACGCAGCCAATTTTCCCCTCGCCCGCAAAGCCCACGAAATCAATCCGCCGCCCGCATTCTCCTGCCAAATTCACAAGCACAGGTTCTGAGATCGAACCTTGCCAAATGGCACCACTTGGCTTTCAACTCTCCTTAACCATAAACTCCGGTGTAGGGCTTCGCTTTCCATTTCTCTCGTCCATTCCCGCCGGGACGAAGATCTCCCTATCCCAAAGATGACAGAAACCCGACAGCACTCCAACGATCCGAACGACCCTTCGTCCGATCCCAGGGTGCTGCTCTTTTCCCAACGCCGGCTCGAACACCTGCTCACCCGCTGCGTTTCCTACGAGTTCGAGGATGTGATCCGGGAAATCGACGACGTGGACATGGTCGCTCCGGAACCCACCTCCTGCTACCGCTTCGCTTCGAAAGTGGCCCTGCGGACCGCATAGCTCCTGGGGCGGACCGTGAACCCTGGCGTCTCCCGGCCCCCAATCGCGAAGGACTACGATCTTTTCATCGCGGTTTGCCAATTCCCCTGGGACCTCTCCGCCCTCCGTTCCCTGCCCGATTGGCGCCGGCGCTGCCGCCATGCCGTTTGCTGGCTGGAGGAACTCTGGCCGTCGCAAGTCAAGGACCTCGGCGGATTCCTGAAAGTCCTCTCGGAGTTCGACCACGTCATCGTCAACGGCGTCGGCGGACATGAGGAACTCAAATCCCTGCTCTCCAACTCCTGCCACTATCAGGCTCCCGGCGTGGACGCCATCCGCTTCTGCCCCTATCCCGATCCGGCGCCACGCTCGGTCCACGTCTACAACATCGGACGCCGCTCTCCCGCCATCCACAAGGCCCTCCTCGAACAGGCCGACCGCGAACGCCTGCTCTATATCTACGACACGATCAACACCCACGGCCCGAAGCAGACCGACGACTACCTCACCCACCGGAACCTGCTGGCAAACATCGCGAAACGCAGCCGCTACTTCCCCGTGAATGCCGCCAAGATCAACCGCCAGATGGAAACCGCCGGCTCGGAGGAATTCGGCTTCCGCTTCTTTGAAGGAGCCGCCGCCGGTTCCGTCATGTTCGGCGTGGCCCCGGAAACCGACGCGTTCCGCTCTTACTTCGACTGGCCGGATGCCGTCATCCCCGTGCCCTACGACTCGCCGGACATCGTCGGCATCCTCCACGAACTCGACCGCCAGTCCGAACGCCTCGCCCGCATCCGCCGTGACAACGTCGTCAATTCACTGCTCCGCCACGACTGGCTCCACCGCTGGCGCACAGTGCTCGATACCGCCGGACTCGAACCCACGCCCGCCTTCCACCGGCGCGAGACACTGCTCAGGCAACTCGCCGAAATGGCCGACACCTGAAGCGCGATCCCGCCCTTCGTCGGCCGCGCAAATAATTTTCTGTAAAAGTGGCTGATGACTTTTTCTGCAGGTGGTGGTTTTGGTTTCTTTGGTTGGTTTTTTTGCTAGCTGAGGGTGAGGTAGGTTTTGCCGGTTTCCCAGGTTTCGGAGATCTCAATGAGGACGCCGGTGACGAGCCTTAGAAGTGACCCCTCGCTGGGAAAGAGACC
>JAUTCT010000113.1 GCA_030673875.1 Verrucomicrobiota bacterium JB025
GAGGTCGGAGGTCGGAGGTCGGAGGTCGAAGGTCGAAGGTCGAAGGTCGAAGGTCGAAGGTCGAAGGTCGAAGGTCGAAGGTCGAAGGTCGAAGGTCGAAGGTCGAAGGTCGAAGGTCGAAGGTCGAAGGTCGAAGGTCGAAGGTCGGAAGAGGGGAGAGGGGAGAGGGGCGAGGGGTGAGGGGAGAGGGGAGAGGGGAGAGGGGAGAGGGAAGAGGGAAGAGGGAAGAGGGAAGAGGGAAGAGGGAAGAGGGAAGAGGGAACGCTGAACATTGGACGCTGAATATTGGACGCTGAATATTGAACGGCAAGGTAGCGCGGTCTCGATGAGAGCGCATGCGATGGGGGGCGTGGGTTCTGCTGAAGAGATGCGCACAGCGCCCTGCGGGCTGGTGGGGTTCGGCGATTCGGAGATCGCCGCTCCTTGGGAATGGGACGTGGGTTGTGTGGCGCGGGTAGGATTGTCAGCTCTGCAGCCGGGAGCGGGACGCTCCCGGAACAACTGGAGCGGGACGCTCCAGCCACGATGAAGACGGATGGGCTGTGTGGAAGACGGACGCCCCGGCGGTGCGTCCCTACCGAAGATGGCGGACGGGCTTTGTGGTGGCCTCTGCAGGGTGATGGTCAGTCGCTTTGCTGGATTTAGTCATTTGAATTTTGAAGTTAGTCATTTGGTCCGGCGCGGTGCGTCCCTACCGAAGATGGCGGATGGGCTCTGTGGTGGCCTCTGCGGGGTGATGGTCAGTCGCTTCGCTGGATTTAGTCATTAGAATTTAGAAATTAGTCATTTGGGACGGCGCAGTGCGTCCCTACCGAAGACGACGGATCGGCTTTGGTGGTGGTTCTTGCGGGCTGGTGGGGTTCGGCGATTCGGAGATCGCCGCTCCTTGGAGGTGGGCGATCGATGGGTTCGTGGCGCGGGCAGGATTGTCAGCTCTGCAACCGGGAGCGGGACGCTGTAGCCATGGGGGGGCTGTTGTTAGCGGCCGATGATGAAGCCCTGGGGGTCGAGGTGGGAGCCGACGGGGAGCGGCAGGCCGTCGGGGGGGGCGGCGGGGCCGTGGGCGAGTGGGGCGTCGTCGACGGTTTTGGAGAGGTGGAAGCCGGGGAGGAGTTTGCCCCAGGAGCGGGGTTTGCGTCCGAGTTGGGGCGGGAAGTTGTCGTTGAATGCCGGTGGGTGGGGCATGGACATGGCGACGACGATGCCATCGACGGCGAGGCACGGGCAGTGGGCGACGCCGGCGCGTTCGACGGGTTTGAGCGGGCGGGATCCGAAGTCGTAGAAGTTGATTTTGGCGGTGATCTGGGTGCGCTGGAGCGAGTGGCGGAGGATGTCGCCGCCGACCCATGTGCCGTTGGAT
Source organism: Verrucomicrobiota bacterium JB025 (assembly GCA_030673875.1). GTDB lineage: Bacteria > Verrucomicrobiota > Verrucomicrobiia > Verrucomicrobiales > Akkermansiaceae > Luteolibacter. The sequence goes on from JAUTCT010000113.1 coordinate 1,361, forward strand.
TCACCGTTGAATGCGTGGTGGATTTCGATACTGGATTTGAAGAGGCAGGGGAAGCAGGCGAGGAGGCCGGGGATCTCGGTGAGGATGGGGTCGTCCTTGAGGATGTGGAAGGTCGAGTGGCGCTGGATGGCGTTGACCATGCCGATTTGGTGGCCGTTGACCCAGGCGCGGCGGCGGGATTCGGGGTCGAGCAGGAGGAATGCGCGGGTGGCGGTGTTTTTGGCGGACGGTTTGCGGGTGGTCCACTGGCGTTTGGCGTAGCGGCGGGCGATGGCGTCCGCGGAGGCGGTGAGGATGCCGTGGCGGACGGATTCGAGGGAGGCGTCGCGCGCGGGGATGTTTTCGCCGAAGGCGAGGGTGAGCGGGATGTGGTCGCGGCGCGGGAGCTTGCGGAAGAAGTGGTTGCGCTCGAACGAGAAGATGGACCCCCATGAGGCGTCGCAGTAGAGCGGGATGATGGGCGGTGCGGCTTTTCTGGCGATGAGTTCGAAGCCGCGCTGGAGTTCGCAGAGGGTGCCGGTGCGGGTGAGCTGGCCTTCGGGGAAGAGGCAGACGAGGTGGCCGCTTTCGAGGGCACGGATGACTTCGCGGATGGCTTCGAGCGGGTGGTCGCGGCGGATGGTGACGGTGTCGAAGATGGCGGTGAAGATGCGGATCGAGCGGCGGGCCCGGAAGCTTTCGTCCATGACGAAGCGGATCGGGCGCGGGCAGGCGGTGGCGATGAAGAATGAGTCGGCGTAGGTGACGTGGTTGGGGAGCAGGAGGACGCCGCCGGACATTGGCAGGCGGTCCTGGTTGACGACGCGGATGCGGTAGAGGAAGCGGGTGACGGAGGTGCCGATGACGCGGATGAAGTGGGCGGGGAGGATGCGGATGATGAGGAGGGTGGCGATGGCGCAGGATGCGGCGACGAAGATGATTTGCAGGCGGAGGCCGGCGAGCGGGGTGAGGCCGAGGCGAGAGGCGGCGTCTTCAAAGCCGATGATGATGGCGATGGCGATGATGCCGGCGAGGCAGTCCTGGAGGTTGACGGCGGCCTGGAGTTCGCCGCGTTTGTCGGCGGGGTAGTTGTCCTGGATCCATGCGTTGAGGGGGGCGAGGAAGATGGCGGACGAGAAGGCGAGGGTGGAGAGGGCGGTGAGGAAGAGCCAGCCGTGGAGCGGGAAGGCGGCGATGACGACGGAGATGGCGGTCATGGCGAGTCCGGCGAGCGGGACCCAGCCGAGTTCGATGCGTTTCCTGAGGAGGAATGCGGCGCAGCCGAAGCCGACGACCATGCCGAGCGAGGCGGCGGCCATGTAGTTGGACGAGAGGGTGCCGAATCCTTCGCCGCCGCCGGTGATGGCTTTGGCGACCTTGATCGACCAGAGGTTGAGGTAGGCGGCGAAACCCCAGAAGAAGGCGATGCCGAAGGAGGCCTGGCGCAGGGGCGGGTTTTTCCAGAGGTCGCCGAGGTGGCGGAAGTGGCTGACCGCGGTTTTGAGGCGGAGTTTTTCCCCGCCGTGGGCGGGGGTGCGGGGGACGATGATGGCGAAGGCGATGGCGGGGATCGAGCAGACGGTGAGCAGGCCGAGGGGGAAGAGCGCGGCTTCCCAGGCGTGTGCATCGGTGGCGCCAAGGGTGGTGAAGCGGAGGTCGAACCACCAGCCGGCGACGACCTGGCCGATGAGGATGGCGAGCATGGCCATCATCTGCTGGATGCCGGCGGCGAAGCCGAGGTGTTTGGAGCCGACGAGTTCCTTGTTGAGGCCGATTTTGGCGGGGCTGTAGAAGGCGGACTGGACGGCGAGCAGGAAGAATCCGCAGAGCGCGAGCGGCATGCTGCGGATGAAGACGGCGCCGGTGATCCAGCTGAGGATGAGCATCTGGGCGATGGCGGATCCGAGCATGACGCTGCGCTTGGAAAAGCGGTCGGACAGCCAGCCGGCGAGCGGGGCGAAGAGCACGAACGGGAGGCCGATCATGAGGGCGGCGGAGTTTTCCACCGAGACCATCTGAAAGCTGATGGCGCCAGCCAGCGGGATGAGGATGAATTGCGCCATCTTGTCGTTGAAGGCGTTCTGGGTCTGCTGGACGATCATGCTCCAGTAGCCGGCCCACTGGCGGCGCGTGGGTTCGAAGTCCGGTTCTTCGTCGCTCATCTCTGTGAGGAGCGTAGGAGCGTGAGATGGCTTGGCCAAGGAAATCCGAATGGGCGGGGGATTTGGTTGGAGATGGGGGATGGCCGCTGCGCGGCAATGTTGAATTTTGAATTTTGAATGTTGAATGTTGGATTTTGGATTTTGGATTTTGGATTTTGATTGCCTCTGGAGCGCTAGTGACTCCTGCTTATCCGCGTAGCGCATCCCGCAAAGCCTTTCGGCAGGAGAGGCAATGAAGATGGGGCTCACACGAAGGCGCGAAGGGGGATTGAGCAAGGGTGCTTCGTGCTGGGGTCAAGCTGGGGCCGCTGCGCGGCGATTGTGGATGCTGGATGGAAGATTATTGATGAGCTGGCGCGCGGGTGATTGGCGATTCAATGGCAGGAGGATGGATGGGCTCCGGGGATGACGGATGGGCTGTGTGGAAGACGGACGCCCCGGCGGTGCGTCCCTACCGAAGACGACGGCGGATGCGGTGCGATTGAAGACGGATGGGCTTTGGCGGGTAGCGCCCTTTGGGCTGGTGGGGGTCGGCGATTCGGAGATCGCCGCTCCTTGGGGTGGGAAGGAGCGGCGAAACGTGTTCGCCGATGCGGATGGGACGTGGGATGCGTGGTGATTGAAGACGGATGGGCTTTGGTGGGTGGATGAGGGGGTGCGCGGGCAGGATGGCCCGGTCTGCAACCGGGAGCGGGACGCTCCCGGAACAACTGGAGCGGGACGCTCCAGCCACGGGCGGATGGGCTCAGGGGAAGACGGACGCCCCGGCGGTGCGTCCCTACCGATGATGACTGATGGGCTTTGGACTTTGGACTTTGGACTTTGGACTTTGGACTTTGGATACGCGCCTGACTCGCTTTGCTGGATTTAGTCATTTGAATTTAGAAATTAGTCATTTGGTCCGGCGCGGTGCGTCCCTACCGAAGATGACGGATCGGCTGTGGTGGTGGTCTCTGCGGGGTGATGGTCAGTCGATTCGCTCGCTTCGCTGGTTTTAGTCATTAGAATTTTGAACTTAGTCATTTGGCGCGCAGCGCCTTCATTCGTCATTTGGGCTTTGCGGGTAGCGCCCTTTGGGCTGGTGGGGGGGCGGCGATCATGCATCGCCGCTCCTGCGGATGGGCTCTGGGGGCGGTTGGGTGGGTTAGAAATGGTAGCGGGCGCCGATTTCCAGGAGGACGTTGCCGTCGATGCCGAATTGGTGTTTCCGGGGGGCGTCGTCGGGGCCGAGGGTGGCGTTGTAGTCGTCCATGAAGATGTAGCGAGCGCCGCCGTAGAGTTCGATGTCGTCGGTGATGTCGTAGGAGACGCCGGCGAAGATGTGGGCGTAGAAGACGGATTCCTTGAAGGATTCCGAGCCGCCGCCCTGGTTGTCGGGTGGTGCGACGGCCTGGGTCCAGTGCCAGGAGATGTCGGTTTCGAGGAGGGCGATGCCGAGGCCGGCGCCGAGGTAGTAGTTGAGGGAGTCGGAGAAGGGTCGTTGGTATTGGTAGTTGATGGTGATGGGGACGATGTCGGTATCGAGGCTGACGGTTTCGGTGCGGCTGCCGACGATTCGTTCGATGGATTCGGTGCGGTAGCCGTCGCTGGTCTGGGTGTAGCCGACTTCGAGGAAGATCGAGTGGGTTGCGGGGGATGAGGAGCTGGTGAATTCGACGCCGGCGTGGATGCCGAACATGGCTTCTTCGGAATCGGTGAGGTAACCGGCGCTGCCGCCGATGAACCATTGCCAGAGGCCGTTGAGTGGGGTGGGTTCGGGGGCGATGTATTCGGGGGATCCGGCGTAGGCCGAGGTGGTGAGGGCGATGCCGGACAGGATGATGAGTTGCGTGGTTTTCATTTGGGTTATGGGTTGGTTTGTTGGGGCCGAGCAGGAGAATGACGGGGGAGCGCGGGGGCGGGGCGGAGGAATTGGCGGAGGAGTCGGCGGGGCGATGGGAGTGCGGGAGTTTCCTGATATCAGGCTAACGTGAGGGGAGTGGGTGTCAAGATATGCGGAGTGTGTTGGGGGCGGATTTCCCGGCTAATTTTCCGGCAAATTTCCCGGTGGTTTTTGCGGTCGGCCCTGGGAGGGGGGTGAACGGGGGGGCGATTGGGTTGACCGGGTTGGCAGATGTGCGCTTGAGGCGTGGGCGCGGTGGTGGCAGGCTGGGCGGGTGATGAGGAAGCAGAAGCGTGCGATCGTGATTTTGACGGGTGCGGGGATTTCCGCGGAATCGGGGTTGGCGACGTTTCGCGATCAGGACGGGCTTTGGGAGGGACACGCGGTGGACGAGGTGGCGACGCCGGAGGCGTTTGAGCGGAATCCGGAGTTGGTGCAGCGGTTTTACAACCTGCGGCGTGCGGCGTTGGCAACGGTCGAGCCGAATGCGGCGCATCGGGCGCTGGCGAGGCTGCAGGATGAATACGGGGGACGGGTGACGCTGATCACCCAGAACGTGGACGATTTGCACGAACGGGGTGGGTTTTCCGGGGCGATTCACATGCACGGCGAGCTGCGGCGGGTGAAGTGCGAGGTGTGCCACTGGGAGGGTGGCTGGGAGGGGGATCTGGAGGTGACGACGGCGTGTCCGGAGTGCGGGACCACCGGGCATCTGCGGCCGGATATCGTGTGGTTCGGGGAGATGCCGTATTCGATGGACGTGATTGAGGCGGCGGTCGGGAGCGCGGGGGTTTTTGCGGCGATCGGGACGTCGGGTCTGGTGTATCCGGCGGCGGGCTTGGTGAGGCTGGCGAAGTTCGCGGGGGCGGAAACGGTGGAGATCAATAACAAGGAGACGGCGGTCTCCGGGACCTTCGATCGGTGCCGGACGGGGCCTGCGTCGGTGGAGGTGCCGGCGTGGGTGGATGAGTTGCTGGCGGAGGATTGAGGATTGGGGATTGGGGATGGAAGATGGAAGATGGAAGATGGAAGATGGGAGATGGGAGATGGGAGATGGGAGATGGGAGATGGGAGATGGGAGATGGGAGATGGGAGATGGGAGATGGGAGATGGGAGATGGGAGATGGGAGATGGGTGTCCGGCGACAATTAAAGCTGGGCGCTGACGACAATTAAAATTGACCCCTGGGTTGGTCGGATTTCGGGCGTTTTTGGCTTCAAGCTGGTTGACGCGTTGCGGGGTGGCGGGTGCCGCTCCGGGTTGTGGTCACTCGA
>JAUTCT010000114.1 GCA_030673875.1 Verrucomicrobiota bacterium JB025
GGTGAGGTCTTCCAAGACATACCGAGCTTGCCGGCTTGCTCACCTTGTCAACCCTAATTTCGGGTTTTTCTTGGTTTAATTAACTGATAACCAATGCGTTGTGCTTAACCTGACGCGAATGACCAGGAACCGAAACAACCACTCCAACAAATGAACCAGAACACCACCTATCCACGCACCTTTTCCCACGTCGGCATCTCCGTCACCGACCTCGAACAGGCCGTCGAATTCTACACCAAAACCTTCGGCTGGTATGTTATCATGCCGCCCACCGAAATCGTATCCGACGACTCCGCCATCGGCGTGATGTGCGACGATGTCTTCGGCGACGGCTGGGAACGATTCAAAATCGCCCACCTCGCGACCGGCGACAAAATCGGCATCGAAATCTTCGAGTTCCGGAATGCGGAAAAACGCGAAAACAACTTCGAGTATTGGAAAAGCGGATTCTTCCACATCAGTGTGCAGGATCCCGACATCGAAGGACTCGCCGCGAAAATCGTCGCCAACGGCGGCAAACAACGCATGCCCGTCCGCGCCTACTATCCCGGCGAAAAACCCTACCGCATGGTCTATTGCGAAGACCCCTTCGGCAACTTGATCGAAATCTACTCCCACAGCTACGAGCTGACCTACTCCGCCGGAGCCTATCAGGAATAATCCGCCGGCCACGCATTCGATAGACGGACGGGCGGCGCGCTGGCGCGCTCGTCCGTTAGTGCGCGGTTTCCCCGGGCACACCCAGCTGCTCGACGCTCCAGCGGTGCATCATCTCCAGGATGGGAAACGCGCTTTCACCGAGCTCCGTCAGCGAGTATTCGACCCGCGGCGGCACTTCGGGATACACGGTCTTGACGAGCAGCCCGTCGCGCTCCAGTTCGCGCAGTTGTTGGGACAGCATTTTCTGGCTCACACCGGGAACGATGCGTTCCAGTTCCTTGTAGCGTTTGGTCCCGTCGTGAAGGTGCCACAGCATGAGGCATTTCCACTTTCCGCTGAGCATGTCCATCGAGACCTCCACCGGGCAGTGATATTTTTTGTTGTTCCACTCAATCATTTGCAGCGTTTTTCAGGTCGCGTTTCGGGTTCCCGGCAGTTCGTCCCGGGGCACGGTCACTGCTCCTATGCTCTCGATTCCAAAGGGGTTCAAGGCACAATCTCAAACCCCGTAACGCCGGGTTCCGCTCCATCGTGGTGGCCTCCCATGCCGGACCGACCACGCCAATCGGCATGTCCTGCGGGTTTCCCGGCGGTCGCCCGGTGATCACGGACTACGATTCGGGGAGCGCTACACGCAGCGGTTTTCCCGCGTCTGCACCGCGCGGAAACTCAAGCTCCAGCTGTTGCCCGTTCACGCCGAGCGTCACCGAGGAATACGTCGCCGTCGGATCGGCCAGCGTCAGTTTCCCGTCCGCAAGCATCACCAGGCACGGCGTGTCCGCCGCGAGCACCCTGCCGTGGCCGAGTGATAATTTCCCGGGTGCATAAAACACCGCCTGCACTCCCGATGGGGTCCGGACCGCCTGCAGCGCATCCGTATTGCTCAGGATTTCCAGCCCCTGCGCCTCGAACCGCCCGGGCATCTCCGCGGCTTCGCACTGCGGAATCATCACATAGGCATAAGCCTGGCCGGAAGGCGAAGTCCCGTGGTCGATCCACAGGCTGAACACGTCTCCGGCGGCGGGCCGGCTGCCACGGGTTGGAAACGCCGTCGCCCAATTCCCCTTCACCGGTCCCGCCTTGAGCACCGGCGTTCCCTCGATGAAGTGATAACTGACTCCGGCATGCTGAATCCACGACCCGCCGTCAACCACCCGGCCGTCCAACCACGACTGCTCGACCGAGGTGTAAACCGGCCCCTTGGTCGTGCCACCAATCCCGGCTCCCAGACAGACCACGGATTCCTTGCCGAAAAACCACGCCTTGCGGGCACTCAAGCCGCCCCGCTGGTAAATCATCGCCGCCACCCCGGTCTCGCCGTCGCCGACCACGCCGGCAAAGTCGGACCCGCCATAGCCCTTGCCCGACCCTTTCGGCTCGAGTTTCTCCACGCCCTGGTCGCAGGTGGTTCCCGGCAGGCGTTTCCAATCCCACAGCGGCGTGATGTCCTCGTATTCGCCGCCCTTCAGATAGGTCAGCAGCACGCCGTCGCCGAGATGCAGCCCCTGCATGTTTTCCGTGTTGCAGGTCTCCGCGCCGATCGCCCGAGTGGACGACATCCTGACCGAAGCATACCAGTCCGGCCGCCGCTGCACCGCCATCGCGGAACGCCAGAACGGCTTGAACCCGACCCGCCCGGAAACCGCTTCATAACGCCGGCCGAACTCCGGATCAATCCGCCGCATCGCCAAAAGCTGGCGCTCGATCTCCCGCCCATTGCTTTGCGGCGAGCCGCTGTCCAGCTGGCGACCGCATCCGCTCAAATCCATCCGCCCGTTCCAGACAATCCAGGACGGCCCTTCCAACATGTAGTTCCGCAGCACCTCCAGCTTGTCCCCGCGCAACGCCACATCCGTCCCCCGCAGAATGATCCCCCACATGATCATCTCGCCGGCGAACGATCGACCATAGTTCCCGAACTGCTGCTGCGGGCCATGCTGGTGGAAACTCCAGTCCGGCTGGATCCCCTCCTCGGTGGAAACCCGCAGCTCGGAATGAATCTGCCCGGCCGCCTCATCCATCAGGCCGGCGTCACCATACAGCAAACCCTTCATCAGCGCGATGCCCGCGCACCACACCTTGTTCTGCCCGGTCATCCCCATTTCGCTGCGCGCCAGAATCGGCACGGCCCGCTCCTTGCAATCCGCCGGTAGCTCGTCGCCCAGCAGGATCATGATGCTGCAAACGCTCATCGGCACGCCGATCCGGCCGTTCCACCAGTTCGCGTTCCGGTAGTCGGCATCCAGCCAGTGCCGGAGCCCGGCCAACACCGCATCCCGGAGCTCCGGCTGCCGGTGAAAATCCGACTCCGGGTCCCGGTAGGCCACCGCCATCTTCTCCACCCGCTTGAGGTGGTCGCGCGTCGGCCACGCCCCGCGCCGCTGGCTGGCATAATCGACGTCCGGCCAGGTCCCGTCCGCCTGCTGTGCCCGCAGCAGCTTCGCGACACTCCGGTCACCCGACGACTGCCCGACCTTGTATTCCACAAACTGCCGGCGGATCTGCCCCGCTTCGTCCGCCATCACCGCCGCTCCGCACAGCGCCCACGCAGCCAATATCAATGTCAGCCTTTTCATCTACGAAGGTTGTCGTAGCAGATCGAATCCAGGGCAAATGGTTTTTTCCGCCGCACGCGGCGGCAGGCCGCTTCGGCTGGATGTCACTCGTTCAGACTCGCGACTCGGCTGCTAACTCGTCCCGTTTATTCTTGTGGAACCAACAGGAGCGCCGCGATTTTGGTAAAATCGCCAAAAGGCGTTCAAGAGTTCACCAGCCATCGGAATGACACGCATTCCGACGCAGTCGACCGGGCACATTCCAAGCTCATGCGCCCCCTCCGATCCTCCGTATCCACCCGGTCGCAACGCCAACCGCCACTGACTCATGAAATCTCCACGCCACTTCCTCCCCTGCTGCCTGTTCCTTGCTCTGCTCGTGCATGCCCTCGGCATGTCGTCTGCCACTGCCGCCGATCGCGGCCCCACCTACCGCAGGGATTTCACCATCAACGGCGTCGCCACGCGCCTCTATTTCAAGGTCCGGGATTTCACCGTGGCCGAGGCCTCAGACGAAACCGTCGAACAATGGATAATCGACATGACCGACTGGGCCGAGGGCTTCTGGCGCGGCTATGAACTCGCCGGATTCAAATCCCCGGCCAACAGGGTGGCCCCGGACGGCGTGGAGGCGCTCGAGTATTTTCTCGAGAAGGGAGGTTATGCCGTGGGGAACGCAAGTGAAACCGGGGACATCAGAATCGCGAGCCCGGTCCTCGGACCCACTCATATCAACCGCTCCTTGCGCGCCGTCATCGCTCACGAGATGTTTCACAGCGTCCAGTTCCGCTACGCGGGAATCAACGCCCGCTATCTCGACTCATTCCGGGAGGGAACGGCCACCCTCGCGGCGGAGTTGATGGACCTCGAGGTCTATCAGCATCTCGCGACCAACGCCAGTTGCGTGACCGGCTACCTGGCCAATCCCGGATTGGGCAGATGTGGTTCCGCCCGGGGGGCGACTTGAACGCCAACGTGTGCCATCCGGCGATTTGGTGGAAATACCTCACCCAACAGTTTTAAAACATGGACCCGCTGGATTACCAGCAGGGCCTCGACACCCTCCAGCGCCTGCTTGTGCTCCTGGAAACCCCCACCGGCTGGCAACAGGCGGCCACCGACATCGTCGCCGGAATCGCTGATTTCGACGGCGACGACCTGGACGACCTTCTGGTGAGAAGCGATCTGTATATCGGCACACTCAGCCCGATGTTTTTCAACCCGGAAACCCTCGCCGTCGTGCCGGATGGCGGGCGTTTCGGCGGTGCTTGGCTCTTTGACTCCGCAGACGAAATCCTCGCGGTGGCCGACCTCGGCGGAGACCGCAAACCGGAGATGGTGATCCGCAGTGCCACCCACCTCGGCGTCATCGGCACCGACGACGATGGCGGTTTCGTCACGCTCCACGTCGTCGAGCTCGGCTCACGCCTCGGAACAAATGGCTGGCTCACCGCCGGAAGCGACGTGGTGGCCGGGGTCGGAGACTTCGATGGTGATGGCAAGTCCGAACTCTGCCTGCAAAGCCCCACTCATCTGGGCCTGGTGGACTATGACACGGGTGCGGGTTTCTCAACCCGCGCCACCCTGCTGGTCAACGATCGGTTCGGCACCGGATGGCTGTTCAAATCCTCCGACACCTTCGTCGGCACAGGCGACTTCAATGGCGACGGCGTCGCGGATCTCGCCATCAAGAGCGCAACGCACTACGGCTTCGTCTCCTATGACCCCGCGGCGGGCGCCTTCGAAACCCTTGCCGTGAAATCAAGCGGGTCCACCGTCGAGGTGGGCTGGAGCATCGCGGTGACGGACAACTTCTTCGGTGTGGGACGCCTCGATGTTTCCGCAACCGACTCCCTCCTGGTGCAAACCGGGTCGGGAATTGTCGCGGTCAGCGCGCCGTCTCCCGGCACCATGTACATGACGGCCGCAATCACCTATGCCAACCTCGGCACCGGTTTCGAAATGGTAGCCGCCATCGCCGACATGGATGGAAATGGCCGGCACGAACTGGTCACTCAACTGACCGACGGGGGGATCAGGCTGTTTGAAAAGGGCGCCGTTCGCTCGTTTTCCCAAACCGCCACCATGACATCTGGCGAGGTTCTGAGAGACGGCTACAATGGCGAGGAGACCCGGCAGAGTTGGACTGTTGCAGGCGGCTATCAGGTGATGGCCAGCGGCGACCTCGATGGCGACGGTCGGGACGAACTCTTCATCCGGTCGGTCGGCAGGACCCTGACGATCCACTTGAACGACGCGGGTGACTTTCTGCTCGGCACCGTCGTCTATGACGGCAACCGCTACGACAGCCTCGTTGACAAGCTCGACAGTTTCATCCGCGCCGAGAGCTTCGGCACCAGAACCCTGCGCAGCATGTTCACCGATTTCACCGTCGCCAACTACGCGAACTCACTGGATTGGACACAGGTCGGCGCGATTCACCAATACAGTGACACCCTCACTTACCCGAACTCGATCAATCATGACCATTCCCCAACCACCCCTCCGGTGGTGTTCAGTCTCGAGGAACTGGTCGACGGATCCCTCACGCAATCGATCACCCAGCAACCATGGACGGTGCAATAATACCATCTCACCAGCACGGGCGACGGACTCGAACTCGCCATCCAGAATGCTTTCGGGATCGAAAATGCGGTCTTCACGCTCCTGATAGAACGGAATGGAAATCTCGTCCACCTGAGCCAGCATGAGGGAGCCGAGCTTGCCGAGTGGCTGGCGCTTCACAGCGGTGACCGACTCATTCTCATGGTCACCACGCTTGAAGCCCCGTTGGAGTATTCCCTGCAGTTGGAATCAACCATGATGCGGATGATCTCCATTGACGTCAGGATTCCCAATCCGGATGCCGGCGGGGTCACCCACATCGACATTCTCTGGGAAAGCGTCCCCGGGGGGCTCTACACCGTCTATCATGCGGAGGACCTGGCTGGAACCTGGAGCCCGATCGAATACGTCACGGGCGATCCCGACCACACATCATACCGCGACAAGAACCTCATCCGGATCAATCAACCGACCGGATTCTACCGGGTTGGCCGGACGGACTAACGAGGCGCCAAACGCGCCATTGAATGAACCGGATACTATTGTTAGCCACGGGATCCGGCCCGTGGATTTCACCCCTCACCCGTGCCCGTCACTCACCGGGAAACGGATCCGCCGACCAGCGCAGTTCGACTTCCTCCGCGGTGAAACCATCCACAGTCTCGGACGTCGGCCGGACCATGTTCATCGCAACCGCCAGCGCCAGCGCCAGCCCGATGGCAAACGCCACCCCCGCACCACCCCGCACCCTGCCGGACGGATCGCGCAGCATGCGCCGCACGCGCTGCTCCAACCCGGCGCGCTCCGCCATCGATAGCGCGGGCCCCCGCACCGCGGAAACCTCGGCAAAATCACACAACAAACGCGCGTAGTCGCACGGGTCCACCCCGCTCCGCAGCACACGGCGGTCACAGGCATACTCACACTGCGCCGCCAGCCGCCGCACCATCCACCACACCAGCGGGTTGAACCAATGCACCGCCAGGGCCAGCTCGGCCAGCCAGCGCCACAGCGGATCACGCCGCGCGTGGTGCGCCATCTCATGATCCAGCGCCACCCGCCGCGCCCCCGCCGGCAAACGCGCCCAGCCCACCGGAACGAACACCACCTTGCGGAACACCCCCGCCGCCACCGGCCCCGAAAACCCATCCGTCATCCGGATTTCCACGCCGTCCTCACGGCCTACCAACACCGCCCGCCGCCTCCGGCGCTCCAGCCCCAGGGCCGCACCACCCAGCCGTGCCAGAAACCCCACACACACTGCGGACCACAACCACGACCACCACTCCGGCAGCGTCCCGCCGCCGCCACCCGTTGCCGCCGCCACCAGCTCCAGTTCGACCTTCGGCAGCCACCGGCCGAGCGCCGGAAAGACCAGCAACAATCCCAGCAATGCGGTCGTCAGCAGCGGATCCCGCGCATGGTCCCGCCAACCCGCCAGAACCACCAGCAGCGCCGCAATCCCGGAAAACACAAGCAGCGCCATCATCACGACCGCCCTTTGCCCCCGCTGTCGATCAACTCGCGGATCCGGTCGATCTCCTGCTTGCTTAACCGCTGGTCCTCTGGATCGAGCAATGCCGCCACCAGCCTCTCCGGCCGCCCGTCGAAGAACGTTTCCAACAACCGGTTCAGCGCCGTGCGCTTCGCCTTCTTCTCCGGCACCGCCGGCTCATACACATACCGCCGCCCCTCCTTGGAATGCTTGACCATGCCCTTGCCCTCCAGCGTCGCCATCAAGGCCCGCACCGCGGAATAACTCGGCGGATCCGGCAACTCGTTGAGCACATCCTCCGCCGACGCACGCCCGCGCCGAAACAGAATGTCCATCACCTGCCGCTCGCGGGCCGAAAACCGATCGTGGTCCTCACGCTTCATGCGCCAATCCTCACACAACTCAACCCGCACCGCAAATAAAATGCTGGTTTTTCAGCATTTACTGGTTGACGAATCCCCGCCGAAATGCTGTTTTTCCAGCATCATGAAACACCATTTCCTTCTGTGGATCTCCGCGGTCGCCGCCGCATCCGGACTCATCGTTTCCTGCGCCTCGTATGACGGCGCCTCGCCCGCACTCGCGGCAAACAGTCAGGACGCCGCCGAAGCTCCCAACATGCTGAGCCTCCGCAACGCACCGGTTCCCGAGGAGCGGCCCGGCCTCGCCACCGGCTGGGGAAAGGAAAAGGAATCATCCATCTACAGCCGGGATTTCGTCCGCGCCTCGTCCAAACCCTACGGCACCGACATGATCTACTATAACAACCCGGAGGGCATCAAGGCGATGACCCGCCACCCGTCCAAGGTGAAGCCGATGCAGCGCGCCGCCGGCGAACTCGTCGAATGGGGAGTCAAAAGCCGGGGCCGCTACCTGCCGACCTACAAGGAAAGCTGGGGATACGGACGCCGCCTCGTCGAGGGCAAGAGGAACGCCCCATACGAAATCGTCGTCAAAAACCGTTCGAAGAGCACCCTTGAAATCGTCTGCAGCGTCGACGGACTCGACGTCATGGACGGCAGGACCGCATCATTCAAAAAACGCGGATACCTCGTGGACCCGGGCAAAACCCTCACCATCGACGGATTCCGCACCAGCCACCACAGCGTCGCCAGCTTCAAGTTCTCCGGGGTCGCCGACAGCTATGCCAACCTCAAACACGGCGACACCCGCAACGTCGGCGTGATCGGCCTCGCCGTGTTCACCCGCAAGGGCAGCAACCCGTGGACCTGGATGCCCGGCGAAGTCCGCACGAGAAATAACGCACGGGCCTTCGCCGAAGCTCCTTGAGGGGGCGCGTCCGGAATCACTCGCGCCAGACGGCGATCTTGAAGAACCGCCTCTCATACGCGGAATCATACGGCAACTCGATCTCCAGCAGACCACCGGTCCCCAGCTCGACCGGACCCACCGGAATCCAAACCGGGTCGTCCAGGTCCTCCGTGGCCATCAACTGGTGAAACTGGCCGAGCCCGGACTGGTCCATCGCAAAGGTCCATTCCTGTCCGCCGTTGCCATCGGACCCGATCGAGATCGAGGAAATGGCAACGTTTTCCGCAATGATCGGATCGGAGGGAACCACGCTCACCTCCAGCGAATCGTTGCTCTCCGTGGTGTCGTAGACGGCACTCACCACAAAGTAATACCGGGTGCCCGGCGTCAGACCGGAAACGTTGTAGCCGGTCGAGCTGCTGGTGCCGACGAATTCGTAGGCGCCGCCGCTGGTCGTCGCGCGTTTCACCTGGTATGTGCCCGCACCCGCCATCGCATCCCACGACAGGGTCACTTCGGTGGCACTTCCGATAACCGCCGCCAGCCCGGTGGGCGGCAATGCGTCGATCGTCGTTGCCGTCGCCTCGTTCGAGTCATCGCTCTCGACCGTGTCGTAGAGCGCGGTGACGACGTAGAAATACGGAGTCCCCGGTGTCAGGCCGGTGTCGCTGAAGGCCGTTGCCGTCAACTCGTCTCCAACCGGGCTGTAGGGACCGCCACTGACGGTCGAACGCATCACCTGATAGCCGGTGGCCCCCCTCACACCCGACCAGGAAAGGTCGATGCCGGTCGGACCGGTGGCAACGGCAGTGAGCCCGGCGGGACTGGCAACCACGTCGTTCACGGAGAACCAGTCGACGTTGAACAGGTAGTTGCCCGTCGGGCTGGCCGCGTCTTCGGTAAACACCAGATAGAGGTTGTAGATGCCCGCATCCACATCCAGAGCCGTGGTGACCGTCTCATAGGACTGCCAGTTGCCCGTCTCGGGAACGGCAACCTGCCCGAGCAGCGGACCTTCGGAGCTGCCCTCGCGGATTTCAATGATGCCGTCGGGACGACCGGCCGGACGCGCGACACTGAAACTCATGACCGAGTCCTGCGTCAGGGCGACGTCGCCATAACGCGTGAAGTCGTCATGGTTCACGTTGCTCAGATTCACGTAGCTGGTGTGGTCCTCCGTGCCGGTCCCCCACTGGTGCGAGTAATCCTCCACCTCAATGACCTCGTTGGCGAAATCCTCGGCCCCCAGCACGATCTCGAAACAACAGACGGATTCGGCGGGAATGCTCGAGGCAACCGAGGTCGACGAAGTGACCGGCTCGTAAGTCTCGAACCCCTCCACATCGGCCGGGTCGGTCCAGCGCGTGCGCCTCACGTTCGTTTCCGCAATCGTGTGCCCCGAGGGAGTGATGATGATCGGAACGGTGTTCGAGCTTTCGTTGACAACCCACACCGTCATCAGGTTGCCCTTGATGAACGCGGCGACGTTGCGGGGAATGTCGTCGTCATTGGAATCCAGCGGAATGGTCAGGGCGCTGGGCTCCTCGACGATGTTGAGCGCGTTGCCGTAGTTCGAGGTCGAGCTGAGCTTACGATAAATATAGTATTTGACGTTCCGGGTCGGCGTGCCGCCCGGGTTGAGGATGTAGGAATGCCCCTGGTTGGTCGTTCCGATGGCGAGCCAGCCGTTGATGCCGGAGAACCCCGCGCGGATCGCCTCGATGTAGTAGTAGAAGGACGTCGTCTCGTTCTCGCTCGAGGTGCTCTTCCAGCCGTGGACTTCGGTGTTCCAGATCTCGATGTCGTCTCCCAGATCCTCGCGGACCGTGTCGGCGAACGACTGCGCGTCCCCGGTCCGGTCGGTGTTGTGGCACGCGGCGATGGAAATGGCCTCCCTGTCCCCGCTGTCGAGATAGCCGATCCAGGAACTCCCCTGCGAGTAGTTCCACGATGACGGCGCAATGAGCTGCGGAATGTCCTCGGGCTCCAGCAACAGCGCCGAACTCAGGGCCGGGTGCGGCCAGGGATCCGCCATGTATGTCTCGTTGAGATAATCGTAAATGTGCTCCAGATCATCCTGGGTGACCCGGCCGCCGACGACATTGCTCTGCCATTCATTGGTGATGTCCAGAAAGCTGATCTTGAATCCATAGGACTTCATCAACAACAGATAACGCACGAGATACTCGGAGCACTTTTGCCAGTCGAAGTCGAAGTCCGAGCTCGTGTAGGACGGCGCACCCGTCACCCAGATCGGATACGGCTGCCACGACGCATTGGAAACCGCCTCATTCAGCGGCCGCGGGCTGGCATAGAATTTGACGTCCGGGTTGGCCTGCTGCATCTCCTCCATCAGCGGAATGATCTTGGACGTGTAGGCCGAAAGGTCATACGTCCCCTCGGTGAGTTCGTAGCCGGAATTCACCGCCACCCGGACGAAATCAACCGCGGCGTCAACCGTCGTCCACCGCGCGATCTCGTCCCGCTCCGTCGAGTTGAGATTGCTGCTCCAATACCACAGCCGCTCGTAGTCCATGCCATACCTCATCTTCTGCTGAAGCGTGCTGCCGACCGTCAGGGAATACCCCAGCGGCCTGCCCGAGGCGGTGACCCGCAGCAACCCGTTGGACCCGGAGTTGTCGACCGAGAACGACCAGATGCCGGTGTCCACACCGGGGGCAAACTGCAGCCCCTCGTCGATGATGTCGCCGTTTTCAACTTCCATCACCGTCCACGTTCCGCCTCCCGAGGTGATGTTGTGGTAATCCACGTCAAGCAGCGAACCGCTCGCGAATGTCGCGGACGTGCCATTGGTGTTGGTGTCGCTGTCTTTGATGAAAATCGGGGTGACCCCGCCAAAGTCGATGCCCACCTCGAGCGTCGAACCACTATACTGCTCCCAAGTGCCGTCACTGTCATCATTGGCACTCCCGATGCCGATCTCGGTGGCGTCGGTGCCGAGCACGACAAAACGCCCGGTTCCACTCTTGTCCGCAGCACCAAGCTTCACGCTGGTGCGGGTGACAAACGATCCTCCGGAGATCGTCAGCGTGCCTTCGCCGGCATCCGCCGAACTCGAGTTTGCCCCGAGATAGAGCGAATATCCGTTTTTCGCGCGTCCGATGCGGAGTTCGCCGGCGGAGAGCTCATAGCTGCCGGTGCTTCCACTCGCCCTGCCGATCTCAAGCGCATTCACCCCGAACGATCCGCCAGTCTGGAAAACCGCGCCATCCATCTGGCTGTATCCGGACGCCAGCGAGCCCGCGTCGAGATCACCACTGGAAAGATTGAGGGTCCCGCCCGTCATCCGGAAACCACGCAGGTTGATCCCGGATTCACTGGCCGTGGTGTAGTCGATGGTTCCATCGGGAATGAATACGTACGAATCATCAACCGCACCAAAGTTGTTGTCCCAGTTGTGGGGATTTTCCCACAGGGTGTCCTCGGCCCCGGTCCAGGTGGCGTTGATATCCACCGACGCCGTCGATGACGAGGTCACCGTCAGCACTCCGTTGGTCCCAGTGTTGTCGATGTTGAACGACCAAAGACTGGTGTCGACACCCGCCGCGAACTGCAGGCCGTTGTCAATGATGTCGCCATTCTCGACTTCCATCAGCGTCCAGGTTCCTCCGCCGTTGAAGGTGGAGAAATAGCCGACGTTCAGCAGCGACCCACTTTCGAACGTTGCCGAGGTGCCGCCGGTGGCCGTGCTGCTGTCATGAATCACGATCGGGGTGATTCCGCCGTAATCGATACCCGCCGTGAGCACGCATCCGTCATGCTGCACCCAGGTGCCGTCGGTGTCGGTGTTGGAATCCGCAATGCCGATTTCACTGATCGCGGAGCCCAGCACGCTGAAATGCCCCGTTCCCGTCAATGTGCCGTCCCCCAGCTTCACCCCGGAACGCGTGGTCAGCCCCCCGCCGGAAATCTCCATCGTTCCCGTTCCCGCATCCTCGCCCGACTTGTTGCCGCCGAGGAACAGGGAATACCCCGACAGCCCGCGGCTCACATTCAGGCTCCCGCCGCTCAGCGAGTAGACCCCGGTGTCGCCCGATGTCCTGCCAACCTCCAGCTCATTGATCGTCACATCCGTCCCCGTGTGGTAAACCGTCCCCTCCACGTGGCTGTCCCAACTCGCATTGTAGGTCGATTTGAACTCCCCTCCGGCAAACATCAGCGTCCCGCCGAGCTGCCGCAGCGCCCGCAAGTTGACCAGCGTTACGCCGTCATCAAACACCACATCCCCCGAGGGAATGTAAACCACATCCCCCTCCACCGGGCCGGTGCCGTTGTCCCAGTTGAGCCCATCAGCCCAATCACTGCTTTCGGATCCATCCCACGTCACATCAGCAGCATGGGAAACCGCACTGGCCATCAAAGCGAACAGGCAGCACTCCAGCCGCCTTTGAAGAGGTGTCATCATGAATTTCATTCTAATATTCTGCGGTGTTCTGTGACCTCATGCTTTCCTTCTTATCCTGAATCTGATCCGTTTGACCGGACCAGACCCATTGGTTACGAAAAAACCGCAGCGAATCCGCTCGGTTTCATTCGATTTCACGTCCGTCAGGAGGGAACATCCACGCGCGGGGACCCCACAGCAATCGCCGTTCCACTTCAAGTAATTCACCCTGTAAACTCTTGATAATTTGCGAATCGCTCCACCCTCGGCCATCGCGCAAGACCCTCTCTAAAACATCAAACCCCAAAAAACCCATGCATCGACTCGGAAAACCCCTCGCCATCCTGGCCCTGTTCACCCTCGCCGCCACGGCGCAGACAAAGCGGCCCAACTTCCTCTTCATCCTCGCCGACGACCAGTCGCCCTTCGACCTGAAGCTCTACAACCCGGAATCCGAGCTCGACACCCCCAACCTCGACCGCCTCGCCCACGAGGGAATGATCATCGACGGCGCCTACCACATGGGATCCTGGTCCGGCGCCGTGTGCATGCCGTCCCGCACCATGATCATGACCGGCCGCACCGTCTGGCACCTCCCGAACTACAAGCAGGCGAAACCTCCCGCCCCCGGAGACATCAATGACTTCACCCTGCCGGAAATGTTCAACAAAGCAGGATACGTCACCATGCGCACCTGCAAAAAGGGCAACAGCTACGAACCCCAGGGCTACCTCACTTTGAGTAGTAGTTCATATTGTCCGATATTTCACTTGTACTCTATATGTAGTGGCCCACTATGCCGGAATGTCTGACAGAACACGACGTGATGAGTATTCCGGTGGCTTTCCGGACGGATTCG
>JAUTCT010000115.1 GCA_030673875.1 Verrucomicrobiota bacterium JB025
GGCCTCCTCCAACTCGCCCGCCGGAGAGCACGCGGATACCGGCGCTTCGAGAACTTCCGCGCCATCGCCTACTGGATCGCTGGCGGTCTCGTGATCCCGACATGCCATCCCTCAACCCACTAAATTCTCAGGAGCGCCGAAAAAAAGCTCGAAACAGTTATCAACTCCGTCCTCCGCAGCCACCGGCCTGCCGGTTGAGTTGTTGCGCAATCGCCCCGACGTCCGCAGTGCCGAGGCCACTTTCGCGGCGGCGGTCGCCCAAGTCGGCGTGGCCGAGGCGGAAATGTATCCATCCATCTCGCTAACAGGAACGACAGCGCGGGTCAGCGGCGTGGATTCCTGGTCCTTCGGGCCGACCCTGACATTGCCGGTGCTGAATCAAGGTGCGCTGCGTGCCTCGCGCGATGTGAAACAATCCCAGGCACGTCAGGCGGAAATCGACTGGCGGGCGACCGTGGTCTCCGCCGTCGAGGATGTGCAAGTCGCCCAATCCAACCTGGAGCAATATCGCCTGCGCGCCGCCGCACTGGACAAAGCGGCTCGGTCTTATGAAAAAGCCCTGGACCTGGCACTGGAAAACTACCGGGGCGGCGCCATCACCCTGCTTGACCTGCTTGATACCGATCGCCTGACGGCTGCCGCACGTATCTCCGCCGCCGCAGCGACCAATGATGCCGCCCAGGCCTGGGCCAGCCTGAAGCTGTCCATCGGCGCCGGCGCTGCAGTCGTGGGGGAATAGGAGGTCGGCAGGAATGCCCAACCTCATGGATTCCACCATTGAGAAAAGAATGACTAACAATTCCGCCCGAACCATCGATGGTGCGCCGCCATGGAGTGAAAGACTCTTGCGCTACAAATGGCCCCTGCTGGTGCTCTTGCTCTGCCAGGTGGGCCAGATGGTCGCCTCCCTGTTATTGCCGAGCTTCAGCGACGATCTGATCGACACCGGCATTGGCTCCGAAAGCCCGTCGGCCATTCGCCACTATGGCGGACTCATGACGATCGCGCGGGCATTCCTACTCGATGCCCCGATCCTCATTCCGGACGAGGCCACAAGTTCTGTCGACACCCGCACGAAAAAGCATGCCAAAGCATGAACTCAGACACCGTTCCTCCCCGGCGGCGTCTGAGTCAAGGCTTCAGCCGATCTTCGCACCCAGGACTCCGCCCGCACCAAGAAGCATGCTAAAGCATGAACTCCGACACCGTTTTTCCCCGGCGGTGTCTGAGTCAAGGCTTCAGCCGATCTTCCCACGCAGCACTCCGCCCGCACGAAGAAGCATGCTAAAGCATGAACTCCGACAGCGTTCTTCCCCGGCGGTGTCTGAGTCAAGGCTTCAGCCGATCTTCTCACCCAGGACTCCGCCCGCCCAAACAGGCATGCTAAAGCATGAACTCAGACACCGTTTTTCCCTGGCGGTGTCTGAGTCAAGGCTTCAGCCGATCTTCACATGCCAGGCAACACAGGTCGGTTTCAGGACCCTTGCCGTCCATCGACCAAACCCGCGATTTCAATCACTCATTCGAGCGGCCCCCAAATCTCGACCAACAGGGCGTGCAGCCTCGGGTCGTGCGCTTCAAGTTCGGCCCGCACGAATGGGTAAAAGTCGTTCTTGTAAAAGTAGGCCTCACTGCCTTCGGCAAAATATTCCATGGGGTTGGTTGCCGCGTAGGCGCGGGTCTTTTTACCGGTGTAGAGCAACACCTCGTCGTAGAGTCCTTCCTTCATCGCCTGCTCGTAGGCGGCCTTGATCCGGGGTTCGTCAAAGCCGAGCACCTGGTCGTGGTAGGAATGGACGAGTTCATGCAGGATGACCATCGGATGTTTCACCATGTGATGGCGTTCGAGCAGCGAGGCGGCACGGGTGATGTGCACCTTTTTACCGAGACGGGCGTCGTGCCCGCGTTCGCTCAGCCAGTCGGCACCCGGGTGATACGGGCCGGGCTCGACGTTCAAGAACGGATGATCGTGCTCGATCCAGAGCTCGAGCTTGCGCATCTCTGCAAGCGGCTTCTCAGGCATCAGCACGGCGATGCGCTGGAGGTGGTTGGCCAGCATCTTGAGGGCTTCGCTGCCGGCCTCCGCATCCGGACCATCGAGCAGTTTCGGGTCGATATGGACCGTCCATCCCTCGATGTTCCGGACGACCGGATCAAAACGGTGTTTCCGGGCAGCCGCCACGTCCTCTGCGGAAGCGGCAGCGGATTTGTCCTCCACTGGGGCGGAAAAACCGAGATGGGTGAGGCAAATGAGTGCGGTGATGATTCTTCGTGGGGTCTGCTGCATGTTGCTGATGGGGTTCGGTGTTCAACGATGCAGGCGGCCGGGTTCTTGCACGGGGCGGCGGCCGATCCCAGCACAACCGCCGGAAATGGCGCCAAACCCGGTCGTCCGGCAGCGGAAACCGGTGAGCAGGGACCGGCATCCCCGGCGGCGCGGACCTTGCGGCTCAGGAGGCCGCCAGCACCCGCGGAAACACTTCCGGTCACGCGGACACCCCCTCATGGATCCGGCTGGTGCGGCGGTATTCACCGGCTGTCGTGCCAGTCAGATTCTTGAACTGCCGGCAAAAGGTCGGCTGGTCGCAAAATCCACATTCATAGGCGATGTCACTGATCCGTTGGTTCGTGGTCACGAGCATTTCCGCTGCGGCTTCCACCCGGATGCGGGTCAGCAACTGGCGCGGTGAAAGCGACATCAGCGACCTCATCCGACGCTCCAGCTTGCTCTGGGTCATGCCGCATTCGCTGGCAAGCGCGGCGATCCGAATCGGCTCCGAAAACTGCCGCTGCATGGTGATCACGAACTTGACGATTTCGGCCATCTCGGAGTTTTGATCCGCCGGCCGCTTGAGGTCGCGGGTGGTGGACGCCACCGCGACCACGCGCCGGTGATGGTCCCGCACCGGCACCTTGTCGGTGATATACCAGCCGAGGCTTCCATCCGGGTTCGTCACCACGTCGAGCCGGTTGTAGATGCTGTTTTTCCCCCGCAGGATCTCCGCGTCCTGCTCCTCGAACTGCCTGGCCAAAGTGCCGGGAAACACCTCCTTGGTTCTGAGGCCGATGATCCCGCTGCGCTTCGGAATGCCCACCCGCAGGAGAAAGGCCTTGTTGGCGGACAGGTAGCGGTCCTGCCGGTCCTTCAGGCTGAACATGACGTCCTCGAGCCCCTCGAACAACTGCTCCATCGCGGCCGCTGCCGGAACGTTCCGAAGAAACTCCAGACGCAGATCCGAAGATGAAGTTTTGTGTTTTTTCGACATGCCTTGCGCAATGAAACGCCGAAGACAGATTCAGCGCAAGGAGCTATTGTTACGTTCGTTAAGGGCTTGAGGGGTTACCCGAGCCATCTTCCCGATCTCCACACATTTCAGAATTTGTAAGAATGAAACAACAAGGCTTATCTCTTCCACAGGGCGAACTCTCCGCCCTCGTCCGTAGCATGCCGGATTTCGACGGGCATGAGGAACTCGTCTACACGGAGGACCCGGCCAGCGGCCTGCGCGCGCTCATCGCGGTCCACAACACATTCCGCGGCCCCGGGGTGGGCGGAACCCGGCTCTGGACCTATCAGGACGAACGCGCCGCCCTAACCGACGTGCTGCGCCTCTCCCGCGGCATGACCTACAAGAACGCGGTTTCCGAACTTCCCTTTGGCGGCGGCAAGGCGGTGATCCTCGCCCCCGATTTTTCAAAATTCTCACGGCCGGAACTGATGCGCGCATTCGGCCGCATGGTTTCGCTGTTGGACGGGCGCTACTACACGGCGGAGGATGTCGGAACATCCTGTGCCGACATGGATGACATCCGGCGGGAAACCCAATGCATCTTCGGACTTCGCGATACCAGCGGCGACCCCTCGCCCCACACCGCCCGCGGGGTGTTCCTCGGCATCGAGGCCTGTGTCGCGAAAAGACTGCATTCCGACTCGCTCGAGGGTGTGCGGGTGCTGGTCGAGGGGGTCGGCAACGTGGGCTATCATCTCTGCAAATCCCTTCATGCCCGTGGCGCCAAGCTCGTGGTCAGCGACATCCGCCCGGATGCCCTCGCCCGTTGCGCGCAGGAATTCGGCGCTGAGGTTTCCTCCCCGACTGAGCTCTACGATCTCGAGGCCGACGTTTATGCCCCGTGTGCTCTGGGTGCCACCCTGACGCCCCGGACTCTCGAACGCCTCAAGGTTTCGATCATCGCCGGCGCGGCCAACAACCAGCTCGCGACCGAGGACGTCGCCGGACTGATCCGCGAAAGGGACATCCTCTACGCCCCCGACTACGTCATCAATGCCGGCGGCATCGTCAACATCGCCTGCGAAATGAATGGCGGATACTGCCCGGACCGGGCGCAGCAGGAGGTGTCCAAAATCAAGCCCCGCCTGATAGACATCTTCACCAGGGCTGAAGCACGGAACCTGAGCACGCTCACGGTTGCCAACGAACTCGCCAGAGAGCGATTCCAGGCCGCCGGCGACTCCAGCGTCCGGGTCGCGTCGCTTCCCACCCGGGCGGATGCCCGCTCCCCGCTGGATCCAGTCGGAGCATGAAAGTGTCGATCGTGGGCCCCCGTGCGGTGGGGGCGACCCTCGCCCACGCGCTGCTCACCCGGGCCTGACACGTAAAATCGTGCTGATTGGCAGACGGCGGAAGCACACCGAGGCCGAGGCGAGCGGCCTCATGCATGCCCAGTCATGTCTCGAAACGCCCGTCGCCCTGCGGCCTGCGGCCTGAATCGCTGGAGGATGCGGCCGGGTCCGGGCTGCTGGATCATCTGCGCCTCCGCGCCCGCCGCCGGGCCGCTTGGTGACCGCAACAGCCTGGCTTCAGCAAACACCGCGCTGATGGCCGACCACCTTCCCCCAATCCCTGCCGCTATTGGCGACTTGGCGTTTGATTCCCCAACCGCGCGAAACGGGCCGCCCCCCCCGCCTATCCTTCCTTCGCAAATATCCCCACGCCGTGCTTCCGGCACAGCTCCTCCACCCGATCCTTTTCCAGCAACAACGTCTTCCGCGCCTCGATCGTGATCCCGGAAACCCCCGCCGCCGCGCAGTTTTCCACCGTCTGCGGACCGATCACCGGCACGTCGAAACGGAAATCCTGATTAGGTTTCGACACCTTCGCCAGCATCACGTTTTTCCGCCGCCCCAGCTCACCGCCGCGGCGGATGCACGCATTCGTCCCCTCAAACGCCTCCGCCGCCAAGACCGTGCCGTTCCGCACCACCACGCTCTGGCCGATGTCCAGCCGGCTCGTCTCCTTCGCAATCCGGAACCCATAGTCCGCATCCTCCAGCTGCCGTTTCGAAAACGCCGGCCCGCACACATGCCCCGGCTCCGGCAGGTGGTCCTCCAAAAACGTCACTGCGGAAATCACCTCCATCCCGTCCTTCGCCAACTCGTCGGCCACCGCGCCGAACATCGTCTCCGCATTCCGTTGCTTCAACTTTGCCAACACCATCAGCACCCGCAGATCCGGACGCAGGCTGAACAAATTCTTCGGTGAAATCTGCCCCATCATCACCACCTCCCTCACCCCTTCCTTCTGGAGAAACTTCGACGGCTTCGAAAGCTGCCCCACCCGGAACCACTCGATCGAATCCGCCAGCTCCGCCAACTCCGGCTTCGTCTCCCCCTCAAACGCCACCACCGACAGCCTCACCCCAGGGCACTTTTCCCGTGCCGCCTTGATGAAAGTCTCCGGATACACCCCACTCCCGGCAATCATCCCAATGCTCCGCGTCTGCTCCATGCCCGGAGTCTCAATCATAATCCTCATCCCCCGGAAGAAAAATCACACCCCCATCCATCACCTCCGGCACAAACCAATCACTCCACCCAGGAAAATCCAACAAACACACCGCCCTCCCCCCGCAAAACCCTCCTCGAAAATCACCCGGAAGTAGCGGCTGTGGGACTCGAACCCACACTCCGAAGAACTCGATTTTGAGTCGAGCGCGTCTACCAATTCCGCCAAGCCGCCTCAGGTGGGCGGCAATGTGACGTCTCCCCGCCATCAGCGCAAGACCATTTCGCATCTTCGCATCACCTCACCATGCTCGTCCCCCCCGCTCGTCAAACGGCAGCCACAGCAGCGCCACCCGCTCCACCCTCACATTCGCCCGCGTCGGCTTCAGCGTCTCCGTTTCCAACGCGATCGCCGCCGGATCAAACTCCCCCTTCACTTCCTCGATTTCCTCCTGCAGCTCCGCCTCCAGCGCCTTCATTTCCTCCTCCAGCCCCTCGATCTTCGCCTCCACCGCAGCCACATCCCGACTCTGCTGCCACGCGCTCGTCGCCTTGCCGATGCTCGTGCTCGCCCGGCTCCGCCCGAACCCCGACTTCCGGCCCAGAATCCCGCCCAACAAACTCCCCAGCACCGAGATCCCCGCCTTCATCTTCGCCGAGCTCGCCTGCGCCTTCTCACGCGCCAGCTGCCCCTCCGCCGTCCGCATCTTCCCTTCCACGCTTTTCATTTTCTTCGCCACCTTCTCCCGCAGTTTCTCCACCGCCTCATCCCGCGCCTCCCGCGCCGCATGCCCCAGCCGGGCACGGAAATCCCCCTCGCTCTCGCCGAGCTGCGACCACTCGTCCAACTCGTCGCACGCGAAAATCTCCGCTCGCTCGTTGCGATACATCCACTCGGAGAAATTCTTCTCCACCTGCTTGTAGTTCTTCGCATTCATCGCAAACCCCGGCAGCTCCGCAAACCCCGCACCCTCGTCCGGCACTCCACCATCCCCCGGCAGCTCCACCGGCGGCGGCACGTTCTCGTCCCAATCCACCCCGTCCTCGGTCATCGCATTCACAAACCGCACGTTCCGGCTCCCCTCCACACCCGCCTTCGTCAACGCGAAATGCACCGTCCCCTCGCGCAGCAAATGCGGCCGATACTCCACATCATCCGCACCACCCGCCACCGGCACGAATATCTCCTCAACCCCCGCACCCACCGCCGGACGCTGCCGTTTCTCCGCCTTCCCCGCTCCGCTCATCCCCGGCATCCCCATCGGATTCACCGCCGCCTCCTTCTCCTCCACCGGCCCGAACGCCTCCCGCTTCGGATCCATCAGCGTCTTGATCTGCCGCCGCGCCAAGGGCCCCGTTAGATAACTCATCACCCACCGCACATGAAACAACACCGGCCCGTCCTCATGCACGTTGTTCATCAGGAAAACCCGGTTTCCCAATCCTGACAGCAACCGTTCCATCGCCCCACGGTCGAATCCCCCGCCCTGGTCCGCCGCCGCACCCTCCAGCCCGTCGATCACCCGCATCTTGTCGCGCTCCGTCTGCAATCTCCCCAAAAACCACGTCCCGATGTTGGACAATGCCTTGTAGTCCAGATCCACCGGATTCTGCGTCGCCAGCAAACACCCCAATCCGAACGCCCGCCCCTGCTTCAGCATCGTCATCATCGGCCGCTTCGACGGCGGATTCGCCGTCGGTGGCAGAAACCCGTAGATCTCATCCATGTAGAGCAGCGCCCGCAGCGACGTCGTCCCCGTCTGCGTCCGCATCCACCCGAGCATCTGGTTCAGCAGCAGGCTCACGAAAAACATCCGCTCCGTGTCACCCAGATGCGCGATCGAAAAAATCGAAATCCGCGGTTTTCCATCCGGCGCGTGCAACAGCTTCGCCACGTCCAGCGGCGGACCCTCCAGCCACGTCGAAAACCCCGGAGACGCCAGCAGATTGTTGAACTTCAGCGCCAGCTTCTGCCGCTCCTTCTCCGGCATGAAACTCTCCAGATCAATCACCCCCACCTTGTCGAACCCCGGCTTCTGAAGCCGCCGGATCAATGTTTCCAACGTAATATCCTGCCCCGCCGCCCACGCATGCTGGAAAACCGACCCCAGCAACACCGCCTCCGGACTCTGGATCGGATCCGCATCCTCACCCACCAGCGAAAGCAACGACGACACCGTGCTCTCGATCCGCTCGCCCAGCAACTCCCCGTCATCCATCACCTCGAACGGCGGCACCTCCAGCGAACTCAAAATCGACACCGGAATCCCCGCCTTGCTGCCCGGCGTGAACACATTCACATCCACCTTCTCCTTCAGCGTCCGGATCCGCTCCGGCCCCTGCCCCCAATCCGCCAACCCCTTCCGCCACATCTCCGCGGTCCTCGCCGCATGCTCATCCGCGCTGATCCCCTTCTTCGCCGCATCGTCCTCATTCACCCACGGCCGGAAACTCTCCGCATCCAACTCCGGAAACATCAGCAGCAAATTCGAAATATCCCCCTTCGGATCGATCACGATCGCCGGCACATTGTCCATCGCCGCCTCCTCCAACAGCCCCAGGCACAGCCCCGTCTTCCCGCTCCCCGTCATCCCCAGCACCACCCCGTGCGTCACCAGATCCTTGGAGTCATACAGCAACAGATCATCCAACAAATCCTTGCTCTCCTCATCCACCTCACGCCCGAGGTAAAACTTGCCCAACTTTTCATAATCCGAGGGAGAAACATTCATCACCCCGCCATCCTGCAAACCCACGCCGGAAAACTCCAGCGGGAAACCATCCCAACATTTAACATCCAACAATCCAGATCCAAAGCCCATCCGCCCCAGACCCCACCCGAGCTAGCGCGGTCTCGATGAGACCGCACTGCAATGCCCAGCCCCACCACATCCTATCCGCCCGCCCCTCGGGACACGAGCCATCAGCCATCCAGCGTAAACCCGATCTTCACCGTCACCTGCCAATGCGCCACCTTGTCATCCTCGATCTGCCCGCGCACCTCCGCCACCTCGAACCATCGCATGTTCCTGACACTCTTCGAGGCCTTTTCCACCGCGTTGTTCACCGCCTGTTCAATCCCCTTGGAAGAAGAACCCACCAACTCGATTTTCTTGTATGTGTGATCACTCATAGTGGATCACCCTAATGACTGTCCGGGGATCCCGCAACAACGGATCTCCCCGCACCCGGCCCAACCCAACCGGTCACCCCGTCACCGGACAACCCACCGGTCAGAACAAATCCACCTCGACACCGATATTCAGTCGCTTGGCTTCCTGAAACACATGCACCGCAGCCACCGCATCCTGCACGGCCATGCCGACCGACTTGAACACCGTGACCTGCTCGTTGGAACTGCGGCCCGGTTTCGCCCCGGTCGCGACCTCCGCCAGATCAGCATCCGCCTCGATCCCAGGCATCAACAATTCCCCCGCCTCCAGCCCCGCCGCATCGTAGCCATCCACCACCACATAGGCACCACGCATCGTTTCCTCATCCACTTCGCGCCGGTCCGGTTGATACGCGCCGATCGCATTGATATGCGTGCCGGGACGCACCGCAGATCCGCTGAAAGTCGGAACCGGACTGCCCGTCGCAGTGATCACCAGATCCGATTGCGCCACCCCCTCGTCGGCACTGTCCAGAATGCTCACCTCCGGAGCATCCGCCTCACCCTCCAAACTCGCCTTCAGTTCCTCCGCACTCTCACGATTCGGGTCATAGAGAAACACCCGCCGAATCGCACAGGTTTCCATCGCCGCCAACAACTGAAAACGCCCCTGCACTCCCGTCCCGATCAGCGTCACGCTTTCACTCTCCGGCCGCGCCAGCAATTCAATTGCAAGTCCGCCGCCCGCCCCCGTGCGGATCGCCGTCAACTCCGCCGCATCCATCACCGCAAGCGGTTCTCCCGTATCGTCGTCAAACACCATCACCAACCCCTGAACCAAGGGCAGTCCCAATGAGGGATTCTTCGGATACGTCAGCGCCAGCTTCATGCACAACCCCTCGCCCGGAAGACGCGCGGGTTTCACCAGCAAATCACCCTTGTCAGTCAGCACCCGCTGCCGCACCGGCTGCTCGAAACGACCTTCGGCAAGCCCCAAAACCCCCTCCCGCATCAACTCAATCGCCTTTGCCATCGGCAGCAACTTGGAAATTTCACGGCGGGCGATCAAACGAATAGACATAATACAAATGAGTTCAATTACGGGCGAAAAATTCTCGGGATTCGTCCCTCATCCCGCCGCACCTGCACAACAAGCATCCATTTTGGGTTTTTGATTCCGGCCCTGCCGCTGCGGATTCCGAGGATGCGCCACTCCTAACCCATCGGCAAGGATCGATTCCAAACCAATCCACCCACCCCAGGGCTACCTCACTTTGAGTAGTAGTTCATATTGTCCGATATTTCACTTGTACTCTATATGTAGTGGCCCACTATGCCGGAATGTCTGACAGAACACGACGTGATGAGTATTCCGGTGGCTTTCCGGACGGATTCG
>JAUTCT010000116.1 GCA_030673875.1 Verrucomicrobiota bacterium JB025
GCGGATTGCGGATTGCGGATTGCGGATTGCGGATTGCGGATTGCGGATTGCGGATTGCGGATTGCGGATTGCGGATTGCGGATTGCGGATTGCGGATTGCGGATTGCGGATTGCGGATTGGGGATTGGGGATTGGGCTCACGTGAAGACGCGAAGGGTTTGAGGGAAGGGGGCTTTGCGCTTTGCTCAAGCTGGGGTGGAGGTTGGCAGCTTGGGCTTTGGGGCGGACTGAAGTCCGCGCTTCGATTGTGAGGGGATTGGCTGGTGGCGCCCTGCGGGCTGGAGGAGAGGGATGGGGAGGTGGCTTTCGGGGGTGATGTGGAATTTGGAATTGGAGTTCCGGAATTGGTGGCCCGGGCAGCCTGGGCAGGCGGTCGGAAAGCGGGTTAACCGATGTTAGGGTCGGTTAGGTGGATGGGGGAGTATGGAAGCGGCCCCCCCCGAGGCCGCTTCCCGGCAACGATGTGCCGTTTTTCCCAATGATTATTCCGAGAGGTTGGCGGTGACGATGGCGTCCGAGAACCCTTGGTAGGCGGCTTCGAATTGTTTGGCCATTTCGTCGGGGAAGAGGTGGAAGTCGCCGGCGGCAAGGGATTTGACGATGCCTTCGGCAACGACGGATACGGGAGTTCCTTCGAAGCCGGCTGCGGCGCCCATCTCGGTGTCGATCGGGCCGGGGTGGACGCTGAGCACGGACACGCCTTTTCCGGCGAGTTCGTGGCGGAGTCCCTGGGTGAGCGAGTAGGATGCGGCCTTCGATGCCGAGTAGGCGGCGAGGTTCGGGAAGCTCTTGATGGAGGCGATCGAGTTCAGTTGGACGAGCGCGCCGTGGCGGCCGGCAAGGATGTCGGCGAAGGCGCTGGCGATGCGTTGCAGGCCGAAGACGTTGACTTCGAGTTGTCTGGCGAGCGATGCGCCGGCGTCTTCGCCGAGGATGGCGCCGAGTTCCATGACGCCGGCGTTGTTGACGAGGATGTCGACGTCCGGGGCGTCCTGTGCGAGGCGCTTGATGGATTCGGGGTCGGAGATGTCGGCCCGGAGAGTGGTGACTTTGCCGCCGAATTTCGCTTCGAGGTCTTTGGTTGATTCCGGATTGCGGACGGCGAGATAGACCTTGTCCGCGCCGTGGCTGAGGAAGGTTTCGACGATCGATTTGCCGATGCCGCGGTTGGCGCCGGTGACGAGGGCGACTTTGTTTTGGATGGAGTAGCTCATGTGTTGATTCCGGTTAAGTGGTTAGGTTATGTTAGCTGGCTTCGATTGGGGCGATGAGATGTGCGAGTTCGCGGAGGTCGGAGACGATGTGGTCGGGTTTTCCGGTATTCGGATAGAGCGGCGCACCGGGGCGGGCGACGAATACGGTTTGGAGTCCGGCGTTGCGCGCTCCCATGAGGTCCCATGCGTGGGAGGCGACCATGATGGCTTCTTCGGGGTTGGCTCCGAGGTCATCGATGACCATGCGGTAGGCGTCCGGGTGGGGTTTGTATTTGCGGACGGCTTCCACGCTGTAGCGTTTTGCAAACCGGTCGGTGAGGCCGGCGTTTGCGAGTTGGGTTTCGGAGCCTTTGGCGGACGAGTTGGTGAGGCTGACGAGTTGGTGGCCGTGGCTGGCGAGTTGTGTGAGTGCGTCGGCCACGTCCGGGTGGGGCGGCAGTGACAGGAGCGGAGGAACGATCGCCTCCCTGGCATCGTGGGTGGCGAGTTTGATGCCGTGTTTTTCCGCGATCATGACGAGTGCGGCGGTGCCGATTTCCGCGAATCCGAGGTAGCTGCCGGTGAGGGTTTCCACCAGCGAGTAGTGGTGCATGGTGGAAAACCAGAGTGGCAGGAGGTCTCCGCGTCCGCCGAGGGCTTTGCCGACGGAGGACTTCAAGGGGGTGAGGTCGAGGAGTGTTTCGTTGACGTCGAAGATGATGGTTTTCGGGCGTTGCACGGTGTGTGGTTTGGTGGCGGTTAGGTTGGAGGTCTGCTGCCGGGTCCGGATTTTCCGGGGGCTGGACGGGTCAGGCTTTTTTCTGCCAAGCGAACTTCTGGAAAGGGGCGTCGACGGGGGTTTCCGCGACGTGGTTGGTGTAGTTGCTCATGACTTTCTGGGCGAGGCCGAGGATGATTTCGAGGATCTGGCGGTGTCCGTAGCCGGCGGCGAAAAATGCCTCGGTTTGTTCCTTGGTGAGGATGCCGCGGTTGCGAACCATGGCGAGCGTGGTGTCGTGCAGGGTCTGGAGTTTCGCGGTCGGCATGGGCTGTTGGTTGCGGAGGGCCTCGATGAGCGCGGGGTCGACCTTCATCGAGTGGGAGATGCCGGTGTGGGCGGGCACGCAGTAGGTGCAGTTGTGTTCGACGTTGATGGTTTGCCAGACGACGGTGAGTTCCTCGGCGTCGAAGGAAGAGTCGGCGAAGAGTTTGTGCAGGATCTGGTAGCCTTCCAAGAGGCCGGGGGCCTCCGCCATGATGGCGTGGAGGTTGGGGAGCATGCCGTAGGCTTTGAGCGAGCTTTCGAGGAGCTGTTTGCTGGCTTCCGGGGCGGATTCGATGGTGTGGATCGGGTAGTTTGTTTTCATGGATGGTTGGGGTATGTGGTGTTGGGGGTGGTTTGAGAGTTGAGGATGGAAATACGGACCGGTCGGTATGTTGGTGGATAAAAAAATAGCGGGCCGAGTTAGCAGGAATGGAGTTGGCGGTGCATTGCTGAGACGGCCTTGCGGAGTGGGGATGCGTCGCGGTGGGCGAGGGCGCGGAGGAGCGCGCCGTTCCAGAGGTCGAGGATGAGGGCGGCTTCCTCTTGGGTGTTGAGGTGTGGTGGGAGGAGTTTTTTGGCGACGGCTTCGTCGAGTGTCTGAGTGAAGACGGAGATGGTGTGGTCGAGGGCGGCGGCGACTTCCCGGCGCATTGCATCGCTGAAGTCGGCGACTTCGGTGGCGAGTTTGTGGATCAGGCAGGGTGGTTTGAAGTCGTTTTCGAGAGTGGTGTTGATCATCATCTCGAAGAAGGAAAGGAGGCGTTCGATGGGGTTTTCCGTGGATTCGGTGCTGAGCAGCAGGGCTTGTTTTTTTTGGGCGGAGTTATTGGCGTAGTGTTTGAGCATTTCGACTCCGAATTGTTCTTTCGATTCGAAGTGGTAGTAGAACGCGCCTTTGGTGACCTTGACCGCGGCAAGGATCTGGGCGAGGCCGACCGAATGGAAACTGCGGTTGATCATCAGTTCTTCGGCGGCATCGAGGATGCGTTCTTTTGTGACTTCCTGGCTCACTGCGGGGGAGTAATACAAACCGGTCGGTATCTTGTCAAGCCGGTAGGTGGAATTTGCCTGTGGGGATGCAGGGTGATCAAGATGACATGAGGCTGTTCGCAGCACAGAAGACCGTGCTGCTACTGTCGGGAAGAGCAAAACCAACAGAAAACAGCCGTCATGTCGAAATTCACCAAAGCAGAACCTGCCGAAAAAGCCGAAGCCATTTACATTGGA
>JAUTCT010000117.1 GCA_030673875.1 Verrucomicrobiota bacterium JB025
CCACCGTAGCGCGAAACTCTCCCTCCGCGCCTCTTCCCTCTTCCCTCTTCCCTCTTCCCTCTTCCCTCTTCCCTCTTCCCTCTTCCCTCTTCCCTCTTCCCTCTTCCCTCTTCCCTCTTCCCTCTTCCCTCTTCCCTCTTCCCTCTTGCCGGACATCTCCGGACATCCCCCGGCCTGACAGCGCGGCTGCCCGCCCCCATCCTGAAACCAAGCCGACCGGGCTCCGGAACCTCCGCCACCTTCACCATGGTGCAGGGAGGAGATCGCCCGGACCGGCCCCCATCCGGTTGCCCCTCCCCGCGGGGAGGGCGCGGCCGCGCGGATCATCCCACGCCCACCTGCTCCTGACCACATGAGCCCGACCCACAAGCCCCACGCCACTCCCGACGAACACCCGTCCTTCGACGACCTCCAGACCGAATACGAAGAACGCATGGATCGCCCCTATGGAAAACTCCGCGAATTCTCCGAAAACGGGTCCCACACCAACAAAGGCGGCTGGTTGCATCGAGACGACGACTGACACCCCCAAAGCCCACCCGCCGGGGCCGCCGCCCATACCTCATCCGGCGTAGCGCGGTCGCGATCAGACCGCACGCAATACTCACCAACCTCCTCTCCGCCTCTCCGACCTCCGACCTTCGACCTTCGAACTCCGACCTCCGACCTCCGACCTCCGACCTCCGACCTCCGACCTCCGACCTCCGACCTCCGACCTCCGACCTCCGACCTCCGCCTCTTCGACCTTCGACCTTCGACCTCCGACCTCCGACCTTCGACCTTCGACCTTCGACCTTCGACCTCCGACCTCCGCCTCTTCGACCTTCGACCTTCGACCTTCGACCTTCGACCTTCGACCTTCGACCTTCGACCTTCGACCTTCGACCTTCGACCTTCGACCTTCGACCTCCGACCTCCGACCTCCGACCTCCGACCTCCGACCTCCGACCTCCGACCTTAGACCTCTTCACCTTCCGACCTTCGACCGCCGCGCAGCGGCCTTACCGCCCACTTACCCGCGCCGCCATTCCTCCATCGCCGCCGCCAACGCGCGCGCCAACCGCTGACTCGTGATCCCGTCCGCCAGCGTCAGTTTTTTCCCGTCCACCCCCAGCACCCGCACCCGGTAATACTTCGTGTCATTCGACTCCATGTTCGAGTCATGCGGAAATCCGGTCATCTCCCGTTTCTCCACCACCCGCGTCCACGCCACCACCCCCAGCTGGTTCGTCACCGTCACGCACAGCGGGTCGAACCGGCACGTCCGCTTGTGCAGCAGCGACCACAACACCGAACACCAAATCCCCGTCGCCGTCACCGGCCAGATCAGCTTGAACAACAGCGGCGCGTCACTCGTCACCAAGAACACCGCCGCCCCCGTCCACACCAAATTAAACAGCACCAGAAACACCAGCATCCCCGGATTCCGCGCCGGCGGGCTCACCAATGACAGCGGCCAGCCGTTGCCATCAAACTCCGCCCGGATCTTCACCTCCCGCAGCCCCCGCACCAGATCCTCCGCCGCCAACACCCGCGGCTCGCCCGCCGACTTGCCTGCCGACTCGTCCGCCATCTTGCCAGCCGTCTCACCCGCGCCACCCGCCACCGCCTGCGACTTCGCCGTCCGGAACACCGGCACCGCAAACTCCGCCTTCACCGGCGTCCCCGCCACCTTCATCACCAACTTCCACTCGTGCCACGTCCGGTCCTCAGACCCACCTTCGTCCAGCTCCATCTCCGGTAAATCCGCCGGAATCCCGATCCTCACCGGCAGCCGGAACCCCGACGCACGCCGGTTCATCTCCGCCGCCGTCACCACCCGCTCGTCACTCCACAGCTCCTCGCTCAGTGTCTTCGTATCATCGCCCGATCCGGTCCGCTCCTTCCGCTCGCACAGCACCTTCACCCGCGCCTCCGCCCGCATCGGCAGCGGCCGACCCAGCACCACCGCACCCGCCAGCTCACCGCCCGGCCACACCGGCCACTCGTCCAGCTCCAGCGCCACCCGTCCCAGCATCATCCGCGCCCGGATCTGCCGCAGCGCAAACCACGCCGGCACACACCAGATCGCCACGAAAATCCACAGCATCCACGCCATCGCCCCCTCCTCAAACGCCCCACTCGCCCACGCCCCCCACATCAAGGTCCACACGATCGCACCCGACCACACCGCATACGCCAGCAGCGCGACCCTCCACCACCACCCTCCGCCCACCCCTTCCGCCACCGCCTCACCCGTCCACTCCGGCCGCCACCGCCACGGTTCATCCGGGTGCCGCTTGCGCAGCCCTGCCAAGCCCTTCGCCCGCACCGTCGAAACCACACCTCCCACCACCAAACCCGCACCCACCGCCGGAAACGTCAGCGCAAAAATCGCCATGAACGCCTGCATCGACCAACGCAACTCGCGGTAAAGCACCGCCTCCTCCGGCTCCTCCGGATTCACAAAACACCGGAACGCCCGCTCGCTCCGCGCCAACTCGCTCAAATCCCGGTGCACCCGCTTCTGGAAATCCCCGATGTTGTCCGCCCCTCCCTCCAGCGATACCCGCGAACTCACATACTCCCGTCCCTCAAACTCATAGCGATACGTCGCCAGCGCCTCATACGTCGTCCCGTCGCCGTCATCGTGCTGCTCTAACTCGCACTCCATCACCCAACACGGCACCTCCTCCCACGACGCCGCCTGCCACCAATCCGCAAACCCCTTGAAATACATCCCCGTCATGAAAAGCCCCGCCGCCAGAAACGGCAGCCCGAACACCGACAGACAACCACCCGACAGCTCCCGCGCCTTCTTCCCACCACCCGTCCGCCGCGCTCCAATCTTTTTCACGCCATGCGTCCTATCACACCGCGCCACCCTGTAAAGCCCACGCCAACCCCCAAATCCCAAATCCCAAATCCCAAATCCCCAATCCCCAATCCCAAATCCCAAATCCCAAATCCCCAATCCCCAATCCCCAATCCCCAATCCCCAATCCCCAATCCCCAATCCCCAATCCACCCGCCATCATCAAAGCCCCAGCCCGCCCTTCTGGCGCAGCAGCAGCACGATGAAAAACGGCCCACCGATCAACGCCGTGATCACCCCCACCGGCATCTCCACCGGCGCGATCACCGTCCGCGCCAGCGTATCGCAGATCACCAGAAACGCCCCGCCAAACAATGCCGTCGCCGGGATCAGGGTCCGGTGCTCGCTCCCCACCATCAAGCGGCAGATGTGCGGCGCCATCATCCCGACAAACCCGATCGGCCCGCAAAACGCCACCACCCCGCCGACCATCAGCGAGGCCGCCACAAACAACAGCTTCTTCGTGCGGTTCACATTCACCCCACGGCTCGCCGCAATGTCGTCACCCGTCATCAGCAGATTCAGCTCATTCGCCTTGAACACCACCACCAGGGCACCCGCACCCACAAACGGCAGCATGTCGAACAAACTGTCATACCCCGCCAGATCCACCGACCCCATCATCCAGCGCATGATCCGGAACGAGTTCGCAAACCCGCTGATGTAGTGGATGAACAAAATCAAACTCGAGAAGAAAAAACTCACCGCCACCCCCGCCAGCAACAAGGTCGCCGTCGAAAACCCGGACCTCACCCGCGTCAGCCCGTAAACCATCGCCACCGACAGCAAACTCCCCGCAAACGCCGCAAACGAAATCCCCGACACCCCGAACAACGAAAGCGACAACCCGAAGCGGATGTAGATCGCCGCACCCAACGACGCCCCGCTCGCCGTGCCCAGCGTGAACGGCGTCGCCAGCGGATTCCGGAACACCGCCTGAAACGCCATCCCGCTCAGCGCCAGCGCCGACCCCACCACAAACGCCGTCAACACCCGCGGAACCCGCAGGTCCCGCAAAATCCCGGCATCCAGACTCCCCGCCCCGCCCCACAGATCGGTCAGCGGAATGAACTCCATGCCCACCATCGGCGAAACCACCAGCACCACGACCGCCAGCCCGAACAACAACGAAATCACAATCCCACGGTTCATTTCATCCTCCCCGGCGTGATAAATGGCAACGGATCACCCGCAATGCGGTCAAACGTCGTTTCATACAACTCCTCCAGGCGCCCCTCCTCCAACACCTCCGCCGGAGTCCCGACAAACTCCACTTCCCCGTGTTTCATCGCCAGCACCCGGTCACTCTGCGCGCAGGCCGCATTCACATCGTGGCTCACGCACACGATCGTCAACCCCTGGTCGCGGTGCAGCTTGCCCGTCAACTCCATCACCTGCATCTGGTGCTTGTAGTCGAGAAACGACGCCGGCTCATCCAGCAGCAACATGCTCCCGCCCTGCGCCAGCGCCGCCGCAATGAACACCATCTGCCGCTCGCCACCGCTCAAACTCTCCAGACTCCGGTCCGCAAACCCCTCCACCCCGGCCAACGCCATCATCTCCCGCACCAACTCCTTGTCCGCCGCCGTCACCGAACTGAATGGCGACAAATGCGGATACCGCCCCATCAACACAAACTCAAACGCCGTGAACGGCAACCGCCGGCCCTCCGCCTGCGGCACATAACTCAACTGCCGCGCCAACTCCTTCTGCGAACAATGCCGCAGGTCCCTGCCATTGATCCTCACCTCGCCCGACCAGTCCTGATGAATCCGGCTCACGCACTTCACCAGCGACGTCTTCCCCGCACCATTCGGCCCGATGATCGAAACAAACTCGCCCGCCCGCACATCCAGCGACACATCACGCAGAATCGCCTTGCCGGAAAGCGATAGACTCAGCTTCGAAATCTGGATCGCAGGATCGCTCATGGCTCCTCAAACACCTCCGGATAGACCGCCGCCGCGATGTCCCGCAGCGTCAGCGCAAACCTCGGACCGGGAATGCACACATAGTCATTTCCCAGCACATGCACCCGCCCCTGCTTCACCGCCTCCACCTCCTTCAGCACGTCCCACTCCCGCACCACATCCTCACGCTTCAGCTTGCCGGTCGTCTCCAGATCCGGGATCAAATCAATGATCACATCCGGGTTCAGCCGCATGATGCTCTCGCGCGACATCTTCGCATACTCCATCGACCCGCCATACACATTCTCCGCACCCATGACCTCCAGCATCTCCTGATAGATCGTGTTGCCGCCCGCCACATACACATCCGTCAGCCCGCCGGTCCCCATGTTCCGGCCGATCGATACCAGCACCCGCTTCGGCTCCACCCCGGCGGCCTTCGCCCTCACCCCGTCGACCACCCCCTGCAACCTCGCCACCTCCGCCGCCGCGACCTCCTCGGTCCCGAACACCCCGCCAAGTTCTTCCACCGTCGCCAGGATCCCGCCGATCCGCGCCGTGTCCACCTTCATCCACCGGATCCCCAGCGACTCCAGCCGCCTGCCCGCATCCACATGTTCCTCCAGCAAAATCGCCAGATCCGGTTGCATCCCGTAGATCCGCTCGAAATTCGCATCCGAATACCCGCCGATCCGCGGCAGCTCCGCCGCCTCCGGCGGATAGTTGCAAAACGACGTCACCCCCACCAGGCGCTCGCCCCCACCCGCCGCAAACACGCACTCGGTGATGCTCGGCGCCATCGACACGATGCGATCCGGAGCCTCCGCCGGAACCACTCCCTCCAGCTCCCGCTTCCCGCCGCAGGCGGCAAACAAAAACAAACAGGCAAAAACCACAAGGCGGCACGTCATTCGGCCGTCACCATAGGAGCCCCCCCGCCCCTTGCAAAGCCCAAGCACCCACGAAAGCACCCCGCCTGCGAAACACTCCCTCCTCAAGAAGCGACGACCCCAACTCAAGACCCCAAATCGCATCCGCCCACGCCAGGACCGCACCGCCGGAGCGCCTGTCTTCCACAGAACCCACCCGCAGGAGCGGCGATGCATGATCGCCGACCCACACCAGCCCAAAGGGCGCTACCCGCCAAAGCCCACCAGCAACAGAGCCCATCCGGGAATCGGATGGGGTCATGGGGATTGCGCCCCATGACCCTTCCACACCACCGGACATGCGGTTTTCCGCATCCGGCGGTTGAACCCAGCTTCTATTCACCTGCCGACTCCAGATGCTGATGCGACTTCCCAAGG
>JAUTCT010000118.1 GCA_030673875.1 Verrucomicrobiota bacterium JB025
CGAGTGACCACAACCCAGAGCGGCACCCGCCGCCCCGCAACGCGTCAACCAGCTTGAAGCCAAAAACGCCCGAAATCCGACCAACCCAGGGGTCAATTTTAATTGTCGTCAGCGCCCAGCTTTAATTGTCGCCGGACAGCATGCCTCGCCGGACCGCAGAGCGCCGTCATGCCGGCGCAGTCCATGTTTGCGTGGAGCGGAGTTGTCACGGTTCAGGCGGCTGCGGCCCCGGGTGGCGGGCGAAACCTGCCCTCGACAGGCGGGAATCCGCCTGCCTAGGCTTGGTCTCAATCTAATCAAAACACCATGATTCCAAAACTTATTTCCAGCATGGCTTTGGCGGGGCTGGCTGCCACGGGCTACGCTGAAGAGTCCAAGGCTCCGGCCGGCAAGCCCGTTGTGGCGACCACGCCTCCGATCGCCGCTCCGGCGGTGATGACTGATCCGGCCGCGATCAAGACGGCATCGTCCTATGCGCTCGGTTTCCGGGCTGGCGGGGACTTTGCCCGCCAATACAGCCGGTTCGGCATTCTTTCCGGTGATCTTTCGGAGAAGGAGTTTTTCGAGGCGTTCATGACGGCCGTGAAGGGCGAGCAACCGGCAATGGAGGAGGAACAACTCCAGGCTGCGATGCAGGCGCTGGGCAACCTGCTGCAGGAGCGCGAGACGGAACTCGCCGAGAAGAATCTGGAAGCGGGGAAGAAGTTTCTCCAAGAAAACGGCAAACGCGAGGGCGTGACCACTACGGCGAGCGGGCTGCAGTATGAAGTGCTCAAGGAGGGCGGCGAGGAGAGCTACGTGGCACCGAAGGAAGGTGAAGCGCCGAAGAACCTCCAGTTCATGGTTCACTACAAAGGTTCGCTGATCGACGGCACCGAGTTTGACGCTTCTCCCGAGGGTCAGCCGGTGGCGATGTCGCTGAATGTGGTTCCGGGTTTCCGGGAAGCGCTGACGACGATGCCCGTGGGCGCGAAGTGGAAGATTTTCCTGCCTTCCGATCTGGCTTACGGCAAGCAGCGTCGGAGTGGTGACATTGGCCCTAACAGCACTCTTGTTTTCGAGCTGGAGTTGTTGGAGATCAAGGAACCGGAGCAGCCGAAGGCGACCCCGCATCGTGCGGTTTCCGCTCCGGTCCGGGTGCCTCCGATGCCGAAGAAGCCGGAGGAGAAGAAGTAGCAGCTGCTGCTTGGATCGCGATCGCGATCGCGACCGACCAACGGATCACAAGATAAGCCGCCGGGAAACCGGTGGCTTTTTCGCGTCCGGGCGGGCCGTGGGGCGCGGGCTCTGGCGGGCGAGGGCGCGGCTGAGCGAACGGGTTGACCGGGGTGCGGGGAGTGGTCTCGATTCGCGGGGGGCGGACGGCGGATTGTGCGCCGTTTCGCTAGCGATTGAGCGATTGGTCGATGAGGTTGAGGAAGTCGGCGCGGTCGGCGCTGAGGGTCTCGGTGGCGGTTTCGCGGGCGAGTGCGGCGAGGACTTCGGCGTCGAGCATGCCGGCTTGGTCGCCGATGAGCCAGAGGGCGTAGGTGCAGACGAGGGCGGCGAAGCGGGCGTCGTCGGACGGTTCGGACGGGCTGCCGGGTGAGAGGTAGACGGGAGGGGCGTCGTGACCGCCGACGGTCCAGGTGATGGCCCCCAAGTCACCGGTGGGGGCGGCGGGTTCGATTTCGAGGACGAGGGTGGTGACGGATTTTTCCGGCAGGCGGTTGGGGAGGTTTCCCGCGGGCAGGCCCTCGACGGGGGCGAATCCGAGCAGGCGGTAGCTGCGGACGGCGGCCGGGAAGGCGTTGAATTTGGCGGTGATTTCGCGGGTGCCGGTTTTTGCTCCGCGGAGTGAGACGACGACGAGCGAGGCGGAGGGTTTCCACGGGCAGGAGATGGTTTCGGCGGAGAGGGTGACGCCTTGGGCGATGGCTGCGGAGCCGGCGGGCCGGAGTTCGAAGTGGTTGAGCATTTCTTCGAGCCGGATGGCGTTGGACGGCGGGAGTTCGTGTTTTTGGCGGATCGAGTGGGTGATCCATGCGAGGCTGGAGCGGCCGGAGCGGATGGGGAGTTGCAGGGTGGGGTGTTCTGCGGCGGCGACCATTTTGCGCGGCACGAGTGGCGGCAGGACGGCGGCGTCCGGGGTCGGTTGGGAGGAGAGTTGGCGGGCGATTTTGCGGAGGTATTGGCCGCCGTCGGCGTTGAGGGCGTTGGCGTGGGCGGTGGCGGCCTCGATGAGTGAGGATGAGGCGGTCGGGCGTGCTGCGGGATCGGCGCTGTAGTCGACCGGTCCGGGAGCGGGCAGGAGCGCGATTTCCATGGCGAGGGTTTGCGGGGCGTCCGGATCCGGTGCTGTGGTGGTCCTGGTGTCGGATGCGGGGAGCTTGACGAGCAGCAGGATGGCGAGCGTGACGAGGGCGGCGGCGGCGAGCGGGACGAGGAACCTGGCGGGGGATTTGATGCCGGACCGGAGCGGGGTGACCTTGCCGGATTTGTCCGCGTAGCGGGCGGCGCTGAGGACGGCGGAGCGCTGGCGGGCGTAGAGTTTGAGTTCGCCCTGGTCGAGGCCGGAGGAGAGGACGCGGTGGGTGGTTTGGAGTTCCCCGAAGGCGATTGTGAGTGCCGGGTCGGCGGCGATGGCGCGCTCCACGAGTTCAGCCTCGTCCTGTGGCAGTTCGCCAAGGAGCAGTGAGGTGAGTCTGGGGTCTTCCGGGTGGAGCTTCATGGAGATGGTGGTCTCTCAGGTGTGGCGTTGGGGGGATTCAGTGGCGGAGCTCATTGGGGATGAGGTCGCGGAGGCGTTTGAGGCCGGTGTGGATGAGGAAGCCGATATTGCCGGATTTGAGGCCGGTGACTTTTTCGATTTCCGCGTAGCTGAGTCCTTGTTGGAATTTGAGGAGGATGACTTCGCGCTGGTTGTCGGACAGGCGTTCGAGGAGTTGCAGGATTTTGGCGAGGCGGTCGTCGTGGTCGGCCTGTTGGTCCGGTTGGGTTTCGTTGCCGGCGACTTTTTTCCACTGGATTTCATCGAGTGGTTTGTTGCGTTTATCCTTGCGGATGATGTCGAGCGCGCGGTTGCGGCAGACGGTGAAGAGCCACGATTTGAGGTGTTCGCGGACCTTGTCCGGGTTCTGTTGGCAGAGGCGGATGAAGGTATCCTGGACGACGTCGCGGGCGCGGTCGGTGTCGTGAAGAATCGTGGAGGCATATCCGATGAGAGCCGACTCGAACTCTTGCATGGCTTTCTCGACGAACTGTTCGTGAGTTTCCTGCATGTGGGGGTTGTTGTCGGACGAATGGTTGTTCACCGATAGCAACGGGTGAGCTTGGGGAATCTTTGGGAAAAGCTGAATTTTTCCACCGGATCAGAGAGCATCCGGGGTTTGCAGCAGTTCGGATACGCGGGTGAGGAATTCGCCGGCGCCGCCGCCGTCGATGACGCGGTGGTCGAAGGTGAGGTAGAGGTCTGCGACGGTGGCGGGGATGAAGGTTTCGACTTCGTTGCTCCAGACGGGTTTTTTCACGCCGGCGCCGATGCCGAGGATGAGGGTTTCGTTGGGCAGCGGGATGGGGGTGCCGAGGGTGAGGCCGAAGGTGCCGAAGTTGGTGACGGTGGCGATGCCGCCGCGGCAGTCGTTTTCCTCGAGGCGGCGGCGGCGTGCGCGGTCGACGAGGTCGTTGTATTCGGCGAGCAGTTCGGGGAGGGTTTTTTTATCGGCTTCGCGGACGACGGGGACGACGACGCCATCGTCGATTTGCACGGCGACGCCGATATCGACGGAGCGCGGGTGGACGACCTTGTTGCCGATGAGGTAGCCGGCATCGGTGGGGTGGTCGGCGATGGCGATGGCGAATGCGCGCAGCATGTAGAGGGTGAGGCCCGGTTTGGGCGTGCAGTTGCGGCGGTGGTTGAGGACGTTGTCGAGCACGGCGGGGCGGCCGACGGTGGCGAGCGGGCGGGTCCACGAGCGGCGCATGGCGTCGGCGACGGAGAGGCGCATGGACGATGCCTTGGTGCTGGGCCAGGCTTCGAGGTAGTCGATGAATTTTTCGAGGTCTTCGACGGTGACGCGGCCGCCGGCACCGGTGCCGGCGACGGCGGAGATGTCCGCCTCGCGCAGGCCGAGGTCGTCCATGCGGGCGCGCATGCGGGGTGAGATGTAGTGAGCGCCGAGGGTTCCGGTGGGGACGGGGAGGCCCTTGATGGTGGGTTCGATGGCGGGTGATTCGACGTAGGCGTCGGCGTCATCGACGGCGAAGTGGAGGTTTTGGTCGGCGGCTTCCTGGGCGGATGCTTCGGCTTCGGCGGTGTGTTTGGCTTCGATGGACTCGAGGGTGTCGGCGCCGGTTCGGGCGACTTCCTCGGCGGTGACTTCGAGCATGCCGAGGATGGTTCCGACGGTGTAGGATTCGCCTTCTTTGGCGCGGATTTCGGAGACGATGCC
This sequence comes from Verrucomicrobiota bacterium JB025, assembly GCA_030673875.1. Taxonomy (GTDB): domain Bacteria; phylum Verrucomicrobiota; class Verrucomicrobiia; order Verrucomicrobiales; family Akkermansiaceae; genus Luteolibacter. Next base: position 4,431 of record JAUTCT010000118.1, read on the forward strand.
GTTGCAGATGGTGGTCACGCCCATGGCGGCCTTGTTGGTTTCGACTTCGATGATTTCCTGGTCTGCCCGGACCTCGTCACCGACCGCGATTTCGAGGCGGATGACGGTGGCCTCGGCAATCGACTCGCCGAGCTGGGGCATGAGGATCGGAACGGTGGGCATGGTGGGCAGGGGAAAAACTGAAAGGCTGAAAGGCTGAAAGGCTGAAAAAACGAGAGGGGTGCTAGAAGGTGAGGAGTTTGCGCAGTGACTGGCAAATGGATTCGGGGGTGGGGCGGTGTGCGGCCCAGAGTTTCGGGTGGTAGGGGACGGGGGTGTCCCGCGAGTTGTGGCGCAGCGGAGGTGCGTCGAGCAGGTGGAAGCCTTCGTCGGCGACGCGCGAGACGACTTCCGCGGTGACGCCGCCCCAGGGGAAGGCTTCGCCGACGGCGAGCAGGCGTCCGGTGCGGGCAACAGAGGCGAGCACGGTGTCGATGTCGAGCGGTTTGACCGAGCGGAGGTCGACGACCTCGATTTCCCAGCCGTCCTTGAGGAGGGAGTCGGCGGCGCGCACGGCTTCGTGGACCATGGCGGAGTAGGCGACGACGGTGGCGTGTTTGCCGGTGCGGACGATGCGAGCCTGGCCGATGGGGAGGCGGTCGCCGTTGATGGATTCGGCCTTGAGCCAGCGGTAGAGGAATTTGTGTTCGCAGTAGATGACCGGGTCATCGAAGGCGACGGCGTCGATGAGCATGTGGTAGGCGTCCGAGACGGATGCCGGGGTGAGGACGATGAGTCCGGGGTATTGGGCGTAGATGCCTTCCATGCTCTGGCTGTGGAAGGGGCCGGAGCCGGCGGTTCCGCCGGAGGGCAGGCGGACGGTGATGGGGACCGGGATGCCGGTGCGGTAGTAGTGGGTGGCGGCCTGGTTGACGATCTGGTTGAAGGCGACCGATGAGAAGTCGGCGAATTGCATTTCGACGATGGGGCGGAGGCCCTCGATGGCGGATCCGACGGCGAGGCCGATCATGGCGTCTTCGGAGATCGGGCTGTCGAAGACGCGGCCGGGGAATTCTTCGAGCAGTCCTTTGGTGGCTTTGAATGCGCCGCCGAATCTTCCGATGTCCTGGCCGTAGAGGAAGACGCGGGGGTCCTCACGCAGGAGGGTGGCCTGCGCTTCGCGGATGGCGTCGATGTAGGTTACACTCACTGGGCGGTGGGATGGGAGAATGTGTGGGAGAGGGCGCTCCAGACTTCGCGGTAGGGGTCGGGGCCGGGTTCCTGTTGGGCCTGGGCGACGGCGCGCTGGACTTCTTCGGCGACTTCATCCTGCCAGGCGTAGATTTCATCGACGGTGGCGTGGTGGTGTTCGACGAGTTGGCGCATGGCGACTTCGAGGCAGTCGCGGCCGTAGTGGCCCTTGCGGATTTCGTCGGGGACGTATGAGGCGTCGTCGTGTTCGCCGTGGCCGGAGAGGCGGAGCAGGTGGGCGACGACGAGTTGAGGGCCGCCGCCCTGGCGTGCGCGGCGGACGGCTTCGGTGATGACGGATGCGCAGGCGAGCAGGTCGGTGCCATCGACGGCGAGTCCGCCGATGCCGTAGCCGCGTGCTTTTTCGACGAGGTCGGCGCAGGCGAACTGTCGTTGGTTGGGGGTGGAGTAGGCGAACTGGTTGTTGGCGATCACCACGACCATGGGGAGTTTTTCCACGGCGGCGAGGTTGAGGCCTTCGTGGAAGGCGCCGGTTGAGGATGCGCCGTCGCCGATGCAGGTGGCGCCGACGGTGCCGTCGAGAGTGCCTTTGATGCGTTTGGCGAAGAGCATGCCGGCGACGAGTGAGACCTGGCTGCCGAGGTGGGAGATCATGGCGGGTACTCCGAGGTCGGGGCGGCCGCGGTGGATGTTGCCGTCGCGGCCGCGCATCGGGCCTTGGGCGGAGCCGAGGTAGGTGCGGGTGCAGTCGATGAGGGGTTCGCCGAAAGCGGTGCGTCCGGCTTGGTCGCGGATCAGCGGGGCGAAGACGTCCCGGCCTTGGACGAGGGATGTGCCGAGGGTTGCGCTGACGGCTTCCTGGCCGCGGCCGAGGTAGACGCCGCCGACGATTTTTCCAGCTTTGTAGAGACTGGAGAGTTTGTTTTCGAGGATCCGTGCCCGCAGCATCGAGTGAAAGACGGACCGCAGGAATTCGCGGTTGGTTGCCCCGTCCAGGGTGGGTTTCTGCATCTCCATTTGCGCCACGCAGGGGATTTAAGAGAGTTAGGGCCGGATCTGCAACCGGATTCCCGGATATCTTCGGAAAACCTTGAAATCAGGGTGCTTGTCGGAGGCATTGGAGAGGGGGCAGGTTCCGGCTTGATTTATTAAGCTATCCTAAATAGTCTGCCGGGGCAATTGGGCATGGTCAGGCAGGCACGCAAGCAGGCAAGGAAGAAGCAACCGGTTCGGCGCAGGCGGAACCGGGTGAGTTTCATGGACGCGGTTCGTTCGGCGAACCTGCGGGCGCACGACCGGGTGAACAACCAGAGGGCGGGGAACCGCGAGTTGAAGACGGTGCGGGCGACCATTGCGGCGACGGATCTGGAGGATTTTGAGGATGGGGTGGGTTGGTTGCAGCGGCTGGGTCGCTGGGGTTTGGCGATTGCGATGCTGCCGTTGTGCTGGGTGACGATGTGGACCCTGCTGTCGCGGTTTTTTCACGCGACGGTCGAGCAGGGTTTCTGGCAGAGTTCGGAGTTCTGGTTTTTCGGGATTGGGGCGTTCTGGATGGTGGCGATGTTCTGGTCCGGGCTGGCCGAGAAGTTGTTTTTGCTGGTGTATGTGTTTGGCCACGAGATGACGCACTTGATGTTTGTGAAGGTTTTCTGGGGCAAGGTGACGGACATGCACGTGAGCGTGCAGGGTGGCTACATCACGACGAACAAGACCAACCTGGTGATTGCGTTGTCGCCGTATGTGGTTCCGTTGTGGTCGCTGGTTGCGGCGATGATTTACGTGGCGTGCCGTTTTTTCCTCGAGCCGGTGGTTTGGCTGGATCTGGCGTTTTATTGTGTGACCGGGGTGACCTGGACGTTTCACATCATCTGGACGATCTGGATGGTTCCGCGCGACCAGCCGGACCTGAAGGAGAACGGGACATTTCTTTCGCTGGTGATCATCTACATGGCGAATTTGCTGGTGCTGGTCGGGTTGCTGTGTCTGGCGGAGGATGCTCCGCTGCAGAACGCGCGGGAGTTTGCGCACGAGTGGCTGAGGCATGCGGCGACCTGGGGGGATTTCGCCTGGCGCTGGGGGCTGAGGCTCTACGGGGAAATCCGGGCGGCGGCGCGGCTGTGAGCTGGTGAATTTGCGGGTTGTCATCGGCGGATGAGAGCGGATGCTTGGGGGGTGATCTATCTGGACTGCAATGCGACGACGCCGATTTTGCCGGAGGTTCTGGAAGCGATGCTGCCGTGGCTGAAGGACGGCTACGGCAATCCCTCAGGTTCCCACGCGTTGGGGAGACGGGCCCGCGGGGCGATTGATGTGGCGCGCGAGCAGGTGGCCGGATTGATCGGAGCGAAGCCGGATGAGGTGGTTTTCACGAGCGGGGGGACCGAGAGTGTGAATACGGCGCTGCATTGTTTCGACCGGCTTGCTGGTAGCGGGCGTGCGGTGGTTTCCGCGATCGAGCACAGTGCGGTGTTGCGCACGGTGGAGAGTCTGGAGCGCGAGGTGTGGCTGGCGCCGGTGGGGGCGGATGGCGTGCTTGATCTGGAGCGTTTTGAGGCCGGTTTGGCGGGTGCGGCGTTTGTTTCCGTGATGACCGCGAACAACGAGACGGGGGTGCTGCAGCCGGTGGCGGAGGTGGCGCGGCTGGGGCGCGAGCGCGGGCTTGCGGTGCATACGGATGCGGTGCAGGCGGCGGGGAAGGTTGCGATCGACGTCCGGGAGACCGGGGTGGACACGCTTTCGCTCTCCGCCCACAAGTTTCATGGGCCGAAGGGGGTGGGTGCGTTGTTTGTGAGGAAAGGCTTGAGGTTCGAGCCGCTGCTGCGCGGCGGTGGCCAGGAGCGGGGGCTGCGGAGCGGCACGGAGAACACCGCGGGTATTGTGGGCATGGGTGCGGCGGCGGAGGCTGCGCGGAAGTTTTTGGCCGACGGCGGTGGTGGGAGGATTGCCGAAATGCGCGATGCGTTTGAGAAGCGGGTGATGGCATCGCTGTCGGGCGTGGTGGCAAACGGTGATCCGGCAAAGAGGCTGCCGAATACCAGCCATCTGTCATTCGACGGGTGCGATTCCGCGGGCTTGCTGGTGCTGCTGGATGATGCGGGTGTGGCGTGTTCCGCGGGGTCCGCGTGCATGGCCGGGAAGTCGAAGCCGTCCCACGTGCAGTTGGCGATGGGGATCCCGGGCAAGCGTGCGAGAAGCAGCTTGCGGGTGAGTTTTTCCCGCCTCAATACGCTGGCGGAAGCGGAAGAGGCGGCCGGATTGGTGGTGAGGGCCGTGGAGAAGCTGAGAAGCGTGCAGGGCCCCGGTGTGGGGCCGGTGGTGGTGTATACGTCCTGAGCTCCGCGGGAATGAGCGGGTCACGGGTGGACCGTGCGTTGATGACCACTCCCCGCGGGATGAGGAGTGGCATGGCGGGCGGCCTTGTTATTCGCCGCCGGGGATGGGTTCGCCACGGCTGCGGCGGCCTTCGAGGACGTATTCGACGGCGCGTCCGGCAAGGTCGTTGATCCGGTCGTCCTCGGATTTGGTGTAGGCCTTGACGATGTCATAGGTCCAGAGTTCGGGGACGGGGGTGACGTTGCGGATGAAGGTTTCGGTTTCCTCGCGGGTGCGGATCTGGCTTTGGAGGTCGAGCCACTGGCTTTTCCAGATGTTGGATTTGCGCTCGAGTTTGGGATTGGTGAGGAAGCGATAGGCGGCCTTGAACGCCTGGTCGCGAAGTCTGGCGTCCTTGTTGGTGGCGAGGAAGCTGATGAGGAGCGGGTAGGCGTCGTCGTCGCCCCAGGAGCCGATTGCGGTGAGGGCGGCGATTTGGTTGGTGGATTTTTCGCTGTCGAGGTTGGATTTGAGCACCTCGAGCGCCTTGGTGCCGCCGCAGTGGCCGAGGAGCCGGAGCAGGCGATGGCGGGTGTCTTCATCGACGGATTCCTCGTAGAGGCGAGCGATGGTTTCGGCGTATTGGTCGCGGTTGTCGCTTTTGACGATGATTTGGGCGGCGTTGTCTTCTGCGGCCTTGCGGATTTCCGGTTCGGGGTTTTGCTGGATGACCTCGATGAAGGAGGGGAACTCCTTGTCACCGGACATGAAGCGGACTGCCTGGAGGGCGGCGACGGCATCGCGTGTCTCGGTGGCGGTGCGGGCGTATGCCATGAGGGTCGGGACGACGGCGGGGTTCTTGCGTTTGCGGAGGACGTCGCGGATCAGGGTTTCGCGGATGTCGGGCAGCATTGACTGGGTGGTGGCGAACTCGGCGATGCGGGCGTCGACGTCGGTGCCGTCGGTGGCTTTGGCGAGGAAGAGCGCCTTGTAGATGGTATGGCGTTCTTCGTTGGCGCCGGGGTTGGCGACGGCGCGGAGGAGGATTTCGAGGCCTTCGGCGTTGACGTCGGCCTTGGTGGCGTCTCCGGGTGCGGCTTCGGCGAGGATCGCGTTGTAGATGGCGGTCTGGCGGTTTTCACCGATTTTGTTGAGGATGAGCCAGGCGAGGAAGACGACGACCAGACCGAGGACGCCGGCGATGACGGTTTTTTGGGCGTTGGAGAGGCCCGGTTTTTTCGTCGGGATCTGGACGGCTGGCTTGAGGCCGCCGGTTGCCGCGGCGGTGACCTGCGGGGTTGCGACGAGGGCGGGTGCCGTGGCGGCCGGGGGGATCTCGAGCGCGGATGTGTGCACGCTGGGTGCGGAACCTTCCGGCGGAGTGAGGGGCCGGGGGGCGGATTTGGTTGGGGTCGGAGAGTCGGCGACGGGGGTGTCCGGCACGACGGCGGCGGGTGCCGGGGCGGTCTCGACCTTGGGTTTGCGAATGGTGGTGAGCTTGATTTGCTGGCTCGTGGAAGTGGAGGGCGCGGTGGTTTCCGGTTGGGTCTCGGCGGCGGCTGGTTCGGGTTCCGGTTCGGGCTGTGGTTCCGGTTGGGTTGCGGTGGCAGCAGGTTCGGGTTGGATTTCCGGTTGGGTCGCGACGGGAGGGGGTTCGACTGCCGGGGTGGTTCCGGGAACGACGAGTTGCGGTTTTTGGATTTTGGGGGCTTCCGGCTGGGTTTCGGCGGGCTGGGTGGCGGCGGGAGCGGCGGTTTGAGCGGGCGCTTGGGGTTGGGCGCCGGGGATGATGAGACGCGGGCGCTTGGGCTGGTTGGGTTCTTGCGGTGCGGTGCCTAGGCTCATGGTGGGGTCTGGGTTTTTGTCGTTCTGAAGGAAGACGGACAGGCATTCGCGGGCGGATGCCGGGCGATCATCGGGTTGCCGGTTGATCATCCACATGATCCACTCGCAGGCCCAGATGGGGATGTCCGCGCGGATGTCGTGAAGCGGGGTGACGGTGTGGGCGAGATGCGCTTCCATCACTTCGTTGCCGGTGCTGCCGTTGAACGGATAGACGCCGGCGAGCGCGTGGTAGTAGACGCAGCCCATCGAGTAGAGGTCCGAACGGGCGTCGAGCGGTTTGCGTTCGAACTGTTCGGGAGGCATGAAGAAGATGGATCCGAAGACGGCTTCGAGTTCTTTGAGGTCTTCGGCGTTCTGGGTGCGGGTGACGGTGGCGAGTCCGAAGTCGACCATCTTGATCTGGAACTTGCCGGAGGGCAGCCAGGTGAGCATCAGGTTGGAGGGCTTGATGTCGCTGTGGATGAGGTCGAGTTCGTGGGCGGCGATGATGGCCTCCTGGGTTTGGAGCGCGAGTTCGCGGAAATCGGACCAGGTGAGGGGTGCGTCTGAGACGAGTTCCTCGAGGGTCTTGCCGGAGAGCAATTCCATGACGACGTAGGGGCCGTCTTCATCGACGCCGACATCGAAGATGGTGACGATGTGCGGGTGTTGGAGGGATGCGAGCGCGCCGGCTTCCTTGATGAGTTGTTTGGTGGATTCCTCTTCAAGTGCCTTGTCGGTCCCATCGCCCATGGTGATCCGTTTGATGGCGATCTCCCGACTCATTCGGGTGTCATAGCCACGGTAAACGGATCCCAAGCCTCCTTGGCCGATTTTTCCCCGGATTTCGTATCGGTCTTCCATGACTGCTGCGCAAAAATCATGCGTCAAAGCACAGGGCCCGGCAATCAAGAAAACACTTGGATGTTATAAGGATGGATTGGGCCGCTGGAGCCGGGTGCGCGGGATTGCGCGGAGGGGAGCGGGCGCATTGGCGCGGGGACGGGCGCGTGCGGAAAAACGGGGGGCTCGCCGGGTGCCGGCGGTTAGCGGGCCCGCGGGGGAGCGGGCGGGGGCGGGCGGGATTAAATGGGGGCTGCCGCTTCAGGGCGGGCCGCGCCGGTTCGGGCCGGGGTTTCGGTCCGTTAGTGGTCGTTAGGAAGCGACGCGTTCGAGCCGCTGGCGGCGATACATGGTGGGGGAGAGTCCCACGATGCGGGCGAAGCTGCGGTTGAACTGTGAGAGTGACTGATAGCCGATGAGGAAGGCGATTTCGGAGATGCGGGCCTCGGGTTTGAGGAGTTCGCGTTTCGCCCAGTCGATGCGGCAGCGGTTGACGTAGTCGGTGAGGGTGAGGCCGGCGGAGTCCTTGAAGAGGCGGCAGAAGTGGGATTCGCTGAGGCCTGCCTGGCGGGCGACGAGTCCGAGCGGGAGTGGTTGGTCGAGGTTGGCGTGGATGTATTTGCGGGCCTTGGCGATGGCGGCGGGTTCGCTGCCTTCCTCGATGATGGCGAGTGATTCGGCGTGTTCGCTGAGTTGGTCGGCAAAGCTGTTGAGCAGGGTGACCATGCTTTGGTAGCGGGTGGGTTCGACGAATCGGGTTTGGAAATAGGCGGCGCGCAGGGTGTCGCGGGACGGTTTGTCGATTGTCTTGCGGCCCATGGCGCCGAGCAGTTTGTCGAACTGGTCTTCGGTGGGGATTTTGGAGAACACCTGGCCGGTTTTGAGGTAACCGATCACGGAGGCGCCGAGTTTGATGGGGACTGCGGTGGCGCAGAGGCCGGCGAAGCAGTGGCAGGTCGAAGGGCCGTTGACCTCGGCTTCCTTCATCAGGCGGCGGTTGGTTTCGATGCAGGCGCTGCAGGAAACATTGTCGTGGTTGAGGGCTTCGCAGAACGGGCTGCGGTTGGTTTTCTGGTCATCGAGGCACCATCCGTCCGGATCTGCTGAAACCAAGCGCAGTGGCAGACCGGTGGCATGTTGGAACGCCTCCTGGTACATTTGGTAGCGTTCCGAGGTGTTGATCCGGTGAAGGAGTGCGGTTTCGAATTCCTGATGGGGCTGGATGGTGTTTGAAATCATCTCGATTGGGCTTCTTTTAGGAAGAAGTGCGCGGAGGTTAAGAAGGATTGCGGAGGAATTCAACCCTTGTTCGGTATTTTAATGCGTGAATGGGTTGCGACAATCAAAATTGAAGCAATTGAGCTGAGAGGCATGAGGATGGCGGCGATGAGCGGGCTCATGTTTCCGGTCATGCAGTAGCCGACGGCGAGCACGTTGTAGATGAGGGCGAAGGCGAAGGCGGAGCGGGCGGCGCGGGTGCGGGCGGCGGCGGTGGCGAAGAGACCGGGGAGGAAGTTGAGGCCGGAGCCGAGGGTGTAGAAGTCGGCCTTGGATTCGAGCAGCGAGCGGTCGACGACGGGGGTGCCGGTGACGTGGGCGGCGTCGAAGGCGAGGGAGTCGTTCGCGCCGTCTCCGAGGTAGAGGGTGTTGTGGTGGTCGATGGCGGCGACCATGGTTGCTTTTTCTTCCGGGGAAAGTCCTGCAAACGATTGATTATCAGGAATACCTAATAATTTACTCATCGAAGATACCTTGTCCGGATGGTCGCCGGAGAGGATGTGGAGGGTGAGGTGTTTGTGGCGCAGGTGGTCGAGTGTTTCGGCGGCTCCGGGTCGGAGGGATTCGCGGAATGTGAAGGTGGTGACGAGTTCGCCGTTGTGGCGGAGTTCGCTGCCGTGGGCGGTGGCTTGGGTTTCGCGGTTAGTGCCGTTCCAACCGGCTTTGCCGAGCGACCAGCGGCCGTCGGGGGTGTGGATGCTGACGCCGAGTCCGGGGGATTCGGTGGTTTCGGCGTTGCCGTGTTGGTGGAGGAGTTTCTGGCCCCGGCTGCCGAGCGCTTCGAGGAGGCTGCGGGCGATCGGGTGGAGCGAGTTGCGGGTCAATCTGGCAAGTGCGAGGCACTCGGCGTCAGAAAGTCCGGCGAGTTTTTCCGGGTTTTCCAGAACCGGTCGTTCGAGCGTGAGGGTTCCGGTTTTATCGAAGATGACGTGGCGGACGCGGCGCAGGCGGGGCCAGACGGTGGCGGTGCGGACGAAGACGCCGAGGCGCTCCATGGTGGATGCGGCGAGGTCGTCGGCGAGCGGGATGGAGACGCCGAGCGCGCAGGGGCAGGAGACGACGAAGATCGAGATCATGGCCTGGGATCCGGTGATCCAGTCGCCGTGGATGCCCCAGTAGGCGAGGGTGCCGAGGCCGAGGACGAGGACGGCGGCGAGGTAGCCGCGGAGCAGGCGTTCGAGGCCGGGTGAGCTGCGTTCGCGGTCGGTGTTGGCGGTGAGTTTGGCGAGCAGCGAGTCTTCCCAGCGTTCGCTGGCGAGGATTTCGGCGGGGGTCTTCGAGAGCAGGATGGCGCCGGCGGGGAGGTGGGAGCCGGATGAGAAGCGGACGGGGTCGGCCTCGCCGTGGATCCATTCGAGCGAGAAGTCGGCTTCGCCATGGTGGAGGACGCCGGAAACGGGCAGGGCGTTGCCGGGTTTGAGGAGGAAATGGAGGCCCGGGTGGATGTTGTCGCGTGGTGTGGTGGTTTCCGGTTGTTCGGCATTCTGCACGGCGTCCGGGACTGGTTGCTGGCGGATGAGGCGGCGGCGGTTGCGTTCGACGGCGGTGGTTTGCAGGTAGCGTCCGCCGAGCATGAGGAAGACGAAGATCGAGACGAAGTCGAAGTAGAGCATGGTGTCCCTGCCGAGTGCCCAGCCGACGACGGAGCCGGTGTATGCGGAGATGAGTCCGAGGGCGATGGGGAGGTCGATGTGGAGGGTGCCGGTGCGGATGGCGCGCCAGGCGCGGTCGATGAAGTAGCCGCCGCCGACGAGCATGGAGAGGGTCGCGGAGATGAAGGTGATGAGGCGGAACAGCGAGCTGAACTCGAAGGTGTCCGGCATGCCGAAGTAGCCGGGCAGGGAAAAGAGCATGGTGTTCAGGGCGAAGGCCGCGCAGAGGCCGAGGCGTGCGGCGAGGCGGCGGCGTTCGTGGTCGGTGCCGCCGGTGCCTGCCGGGGCGGCGACGTAGCCGTATTGGCAGAGTTCGCGGAGGAATGCGGCGATGTCGCATTTTCCGGGGATCCACTCGAGGAAGAGGCGGCCGGTGGAGGGGTTTGAGACGGCGCGCACGCTGCCTTCGTGGCGGCCGAAGAGTTTTTCGACGAGCCAGACGCAGCCGACGCAGGAGATGCCTTCGAGGCTGAGTTCGAGTTTGGCGGCGTCGCCTCTGGAGTTGGCGTGGTTTTCGGCGCCGGCGATTTTTTCATCGAGCCAGGAGAAGTCGTGTTCTTCGAACGGCCGGCTGCGGACGGGGGCGACGGCGAGTCCCTGTTTGAGGTCGTAGAACTGGCTGAATCCGCCTTCGTCGATGAGTTCGGCGACGTATTCGCAGCCCTTGCAGCAATAGCGGTCGGTTTCCGATTTCGGGGAAAATTCCGTTCCACAGTGCTCGCAACGTGCCATGCCCGGAAGGTAGCGGGCGGGGCGGGGCTGTCCAGTGGGGTTTGGCGGGGGCTCGGGGGCGCCCTGGCGCGGGGGCGGGATGTTTGGACTTGTCACCAGATATTAGTGTTAGTTAGTCAGATGCATGATGAAGCGAGCGTGCTGCCGGTGGTTGGTTCTTTGCGGGGTCTTGTCATTCGGCGGTGCAGATGCGGGGTCGGTGCTGATCACGCGGCAGGCGCCCGACGAGTTGGTGGAGGCCGGGGAGGTCCTGCTGAAGAACATCAACCGCAACACGCAGGCTGATAGTTATGCGTATGGCACGGTGGTGGCGAGGACCGGTGGCACCGAGTGGATCGGCGGCAGCACGTTTGTGGTGCCGGGGAGCGGGACGTTTGATTTGAGCGCGATCAGCTTCAAGAGCGCGACCACGCAGGAGTTCGCGCCGAGAGCGATGATTCATGCCTCGTTCTATCTCAACAGCGGGGACTCGGGCTCCGGGGACACCGAGCTCGAGCAGGGCGAGTTTATCGAGGGCAGCGACGAGGTTTACTCATTGGCGGGGAAGTCGATCACGGTGGGGGAATATCTGACGTTCAACCTGAGCGCGCCGCTGACGGGGCTGGAGAAGGGGCGTGAGTATGGAGTGGTGCTGCGGTGGGTGGGGGAGCTTGAGGAGAACCAACTTTCGTTGTGGCGGTCGAACAACAAGGACCGGCGGGATGGCGGCGCGCTGGCGGAGAACAGCGTGTCGAACATCACGCCGCTGCCGAGTGCGGTGAGTTCGATCCAGACGGAAAATGACCCGGTGATTTTCGTTTCGAGCGCGAGGGTTCCCGAGCCGGCGGATCCGGTGGTGCGGGGGACGCTCGAGGGCTGGGGGGTGCATCTCAAGTATGCGGAGGACGTGGACGGGTATTTCTCGACGCCCAAGCAGGTGAGCGGACTGGAGACCTGGCGCTACCGCAAGATCATGGATACGACGGATGAGGCGACCGTCAGCGTGGAGGACCAGGTCGAGTATCCGGCGGGGACGCAGGTCGGGAAAGTTTTTGTGCCGGAGGCGTATGATCCCGAGGCACCGATCGGCTTGCTGATATTCGTGAACACGGTTGCCGGGGCCTTCGACGTCAATCGTTTCGAGAGTGTTCTCGACGAGCAGTATTTGATCGGGGCGTCGCCGGAGCAGACCAGCAACATCCGGCACGACCCGTGGCGCATAGCGAGGATACTCGACCTGACGGTTTCGCTGATGGACGAGTATGAGATTGATCCGGAGCGGGTTTACATCGCGGGGTCATCCGGGGGTGCGCTGATGGCGGCGGTGTGTTCGTTGTTGTATCCTGATGTCTATCAGGGTGCGGTGTGCGTTGCGCACGCGATACCGATCAGCTATCACAACGACCTGTATGGCGATATCTGGTCGGCGGCGGAGTGGCGGGAGTTTGTGGCCCAGAACCAGCGGTATGTGTGGATGGCGGGCGAGGAGGATCCCGCCGCGAGCTGGTTCCGCTGGTATTTTCCGGACTGGTGGGACGAAGGGTTTGTGATGGATGAGTATTGGGTGGAGGGATTGGGGCACGCCTACCCGGATGAATCGATATTCGGCGAGGCGGTTGCATTCATCGACGCGCCCGTGCAGGCCGACCGGATGGTTGATTTCCAGGATTGGACGGACACGCATTTCCGGATGATGATGGGTCGGGCGCACGAGTCGGTGACGGACGCGGACACGCTCGCCACGGGCGACATCGACGGCGACGGGAGGAGCAATCTGGAGGAGTTTGTGTTTGGCGGCGATCCGCGGCAACCCGACGAGAGGAAGATGCCGGTGGTCAACGGGGAAGGTGTGATCGAGTTGCAGGCGCGGCATCCGATCAGCGGTGCGCGGGTGAGGAAGGAGTGGTCGGAGACGCTGGACGGCTGGACCACGGAGGGGGCGCCGCTGGTGGAACTGCCGGCCGAAGAGGGGGATGGCGTCTGGTCGACGCGGAGGTTTGAAATGCAGACCGGCGGGCGGCCGCGGGCGTTTTTCCGATTCGGTGCGGAGGAGGTCACGGAGCGATGAGACTCATGCCACGACCTGTGCAGCGCACCACCCGAGCGATCATGAAATCCAATCCGAAGAATCGAAACATCACCGCGCTGGCCGCCGTGGCGGGCGGGCTTGTGCTGGCCGCCGGCGTGGCGGGTGCGCAGGGCGTCGTCTATCAGGACGAGTTCGACGGCGACGGCCTGGCGGACAATGCCGGAGTGGGCGGCGGTCTCGGGTCCTTCGACCGTCAGGGCGGTCCCTGGCTGGACAGCGCCGGCGGGGTATTGGATGCGAACCGGGCAAGCGGCCACAACAACCGCGGCAACGTCCACACGCTCGCGGATTTCGACCTGAGCGGCGGGTTTGCGCTGGAAGTGACCTACTCGACGAGCCAAGTGACGAGCGGGCGGGTGAACTTCGGGGTGATTGACTCCGCCGGGATTCCCGCGGTGCAGGACAGTTCGAATTATGTCACCGATTATCTATCCAACGACCGGGGGCAATACGGGATCGGGATGGATCTGACGGCCCATGACGGCAATCAGGGGCTGGCCATGGCGGATGGCACCGGGGTCACGAGCCTGAGCAACGCGCAGCCGGTGGCGGCGGGCACGCAGACCGTGTTGCTGATTGTGGATTCTGACAGCAACTGGTCGTATTCGATTGACGGGGCGGTGGCGACGTCCGGCACGCTTACGGTGCCCTTTGACTTCACGCGCGACTACAAGTTTTTCGCGTTCGCGCAGTCGCTGACCAACATTGAGCCGAATGCGCCGAATGATTTCATGATCGACCGGGTGGTGCTGACCGTTCCGCCGCCGGATGACACCAGCGCGCCGACGCCGGATCCGATGAGCTGGGCGAGTGCTCCGGAGGGGATCAGCGAGGACGAGATCCGGATGACCGCGACAGTCGCGACCGATATCAAGAACGGTGTGGAATACCGGTTCTACAACATGACCGACCCGACGCACGACAGCGGGTGGCAAGCGAGCCCGAGCTACACCGACAGCGGGCTGGCGGCGGGGACCCGCTACGAATACACCGTGGTGGCGCGCGATACCTCGGTGAACCTGAACGAGACGGCGGCGTCTCCGGTGGCCTCGGCATCGACGCTGGTGGAGGACCGCATTGCCCCGACGCCGGATCCGATGACCTGGGCGAGTGCTCCGGCGGCGGTCTCGCCGTATGCGGTCGGGATGAGTGCGGCGAGCGCGAGCGACCCGAAGGGCGTGGAATATTACTTCAGCAACCTGACCGACCCGGACCACGACAGCGGCTGGCAGGACAGCCCGGACTACATCGACAGCGGGCTGCTGCCCGACACCAGCTACAGTTACACCGTCAAGGCGCGCGACAAGTCGCAGGCGCGCAACGAGACCGCCGAGTCGGCTCCGGTGGTTTCGGCGAGCACCGACGTTTACACGGGCGACGATTTGTTCGCCGACTCGTTCGACCGCGACGACAGCAGCAGTTCGGACGGGGGGACGCTGGCCGAGTCGGCGCTCGGGATGTCCGGGTCTCTTGGCGGCCTCAGCTGGAGTGGCAAGGTGTTTCCGCAGACGACGAATCCGGGCACCAGCACGGTGCTGGACATCAATGGCGGAGCGATGCGGATGGATTTGTATGGCACCGAGGGCATGGAGGGCGGGCTCGCGTACATCAGCGACCACAACTTCGTCGATGTCGCGATCAAGGCGGCCGGTGCGTTCACGGTGAGCGTTGACCTGAACTCCGCGGAGTCGAGTGGCAACGGGCGCGTGCCGGGTTTCGGAGTCGGCCAGTCGCTGGACGATCTCGAAGGCATGACGGGAGCCCATCCGGAAATGGGAAGCGCCGACGTTTTCATCGGCTATGACCGGTTTGGCGCGACCCAGGGGATCGCCGTCTATCACGGGGCCGAGTTGGTCGGCTACACCGGTTTTCCGAGCACGCACATTGGAGTGCCGACCAACCTGACGGCATGGTTCTGGTTCGCCGACATGAATGCGGGCAGCACGCTGAACTACGAGGTGTTGCTCGACGGCGAGTCCGTGGTGACGGGCGCGACCAGCTGGAGCGGCAGCGACGAGAACTTCATCAGCCTGCAGTCGAACACGACCGGGGAAACCCGCTTTGACAACTTCGCGGTGCGGGCGGTTTCGCAGTTCGAAGACGACTACAGTGCCTGGGTGGCGCGGTATCCGGGTGCGGACCTGAGCGACCCCGAGGGCGACTTTGATGGCGACGGGGTGAGCAACGAGGTTGAACGTCTGTTCGGGCTCGACCCCGGTGATTCGTCGTCGCTGAGCCCCTACGTCGAGCCATTCGACCCGGTTTCCGGGACCTTCAGCTTCAGCCGTCGCGACGATGCGCTGACCGAGTTACATGCCAGCGTCGAGGTTTCCCGCGATCTCAGGAACTGGGCGACCGATGGCGGTGCGGTGCTGGTTGCGGGTGACCCGGATGTGTCCGGGGTGGAAATCGTCGACGTGCAACTGAGCGCCGGTTTACTCGAGGAGCCGGAGCTTTTCGTTCGCGTGGCGCTGGGAGATCCGCCGCCGCCGGTGCTCGGCAATGGCAGTTTCGAGGACCCCGAGGTGCCGGACAATGGGGTCGAGGCTCTTGGCGTTCCGTGGACGTTTTACGATCCGGCGGACGTCGCGTCCACCGCAAGCGGCACGGCGGACATCTACAACCCGCCGTTCGAGGAATACCCCGGCGAGGCCCCGGATGGAGCAAACGTGTTGTCCGTGCTTTTCTCCGGCGCGATCCCGAACACAGCCTTCGGGTGTTCCCAAGTGCTGGGCGAATCGTTCGCGGCCGCCACCGACTACCGCGTGTCTGTCGAGGTCGGCCGGGCGACGTTCTTCGACTGGCCGGGCTACGGCGTGCAACTGTGGGCCGGCGCGACCCTGCTGGCGGAGGATGCCAACTCGCTGACTCCCGCCGCGGGCACCTTCGAGACCTCGACGGTCCACTACGTTTACGATCCCGCCGACGCCGGTCTGGCCGGAGAACCGCTCGAGATCCGCCTTCTCAATCTGGGCGGGGACCCCGAACGCGCCGGCAGCTCCGGTCTGGGGTTCACGGTCGACTTCGACGCCGTCAGCTTCTCGTCCGAGCCGAGCGCCAACTGAGCCTGCGGCGGATGGCGCATGGCGGTGGCTGAGCCACGGGCCGGCGAGTCGCGGGCCGGGATGCGATTTGCCAGTGCTTCAGTGGCCGATCGCGTTGAGGATGAATGGCAGACTCGAGACGCCGTTGATGACAAACTGCACGGCGATGACGGCGAAAATGAGCCCCATCAGTCGCTTGAGGATGCGGATCAGGATCGGGTTGAGGCGATCCGCGCGGTTGGCGGCAAAGCGCAGCACAAGGAAACACGCGACATACACCACGGGGATGCAGGCGATGAGTGCGATGTTGTTTGCGTAGGTCTTCGCCTGGCTTTGCAGGATGATCACCGTGGAGATGCTGCCGGGTCCGCACAGAAGCGGAATCGCGAGCGGGGTGACGGTGACGTCATCCTTCTCCGCGGCGATCTGCTTTTCCTCCGGGTTCAAGCGCACCTTCATGTCCGGTGCCCGCAGCATTTCGTAGGCGATGGCAAAGAGCAGGATGCCGCCGGCGATCTGCAAGGCGGGGATCGTGATGCCGAGCGCGGCAAACAGGACCTGTCCGGTCAGCGCGAAGATGATGAGGATGGCGGCCGCGATGAGCGATGCATTGCGCGCCGCACCAATCCGTTCCGCTGCGCTTTCCCCGGGGGTGATCGCCAGAAAGGCGGGGATGCTCGAGAACGGATTGATGATCACGAACAGGGAGAACGAGGCAAAAGTGATGAATTCCAGCGTGGCCATGGCAAGCGGGCGTTCGGGTGTCGTGCCTCTGGGGCAGGGTGCCACTGGGTGTCAGTGGCGGTGGCCGTCTCAGTGGCGGAAGTGGCGGTGGCCGGTGAAGATCATCGCCATGCCGGCAGCGTCGGCGGCGGCGATGACTTCTTCGTCACGGATCGATCCGCCGGGCTGGATGCAGGCGGTGGCTCCGGCGTCGATGGCGGATTGGAGGCCGTCGGCAAACGGGAACATGGCGTCGGAGGCGACGATCGAGCCCTTGAGGTCGAGGCCGGCTTCCTTGGCTTTCCAGACGGCGATGCGTGAGGAGTCGACGCGGCTCATCTGGCCGGCACCGAGGCCGAGC
This sequence comes from Verrucomicrobiota bacterium JB025, assembly GCA_030673875.1. Lineage (GTDB taxonomy): Bacteria > Verrucomicrobiota > Verrucomicrobiia > Verrucomicrobiales > Akkermansiaceae > Luteolibacter. The sequence continues at coordinate 21,459 of JAUTCT010000118.1, forward strand.
GTGCGGTCGGTGGTGGTGTAGCAGATGGCGTTGGACTTGATGTGTTTGACGATTCTCCAGCCGAAGCGCATGGCGCGCATTTCCTCTTCGGTGGGCGGGCGTTTGGTGACGACCTTGGTTTCGAGTTTGTCGAGGCCGAGTGCGGTGTGGTCGCGGTCCATGACCATGATGCCGCCGGGGCAGGAGCGGATGACGGACGACTTTTTCTCGGTGAGGTAGCCGTCGTTCATCTTCATGAGGCGGAGGTTTTTCTTCTTCTGGAGCAGGGCGCGGGCGTCGGATTCGAATTCCGGGGCGATGATGACGTCGGTGAAGATTTCCGAGATCACGCGGGCGAGTTCGACGGTGAGCGGGCGGTTGCAGGCGATGACGCCGCCGAAGGGTGCCTGGCGGTCGGTTTCGAAGGCTTTCTGCCATGCGTCGCGGAGGTCCAGGTCATCCTGGCCGACGCCGCAGGGGTTGGTGTGTTTGAGGATGGCGACGGTGGGCCGGACGAAGTCGAGGATGAGGTCGGCGGCGGCCTCGATGTCGAGGATGTTGGTGTAGGAGAGTTCCTTGCCCTGGAGTTGGGTGAAGAACTTGGAGAAATCGCCGTAGAGGTTGCACTTCTGGTGCGGGTTGTCGCCGTAGCGGAGTTCCTGGTCCAGCGGGAGGTTGAGCGAGAAGTTCGAGCAGGTGCCGGTGCGGCACTGGCCGAGGAAATTGGTGATGGCGCTGTCGTATTGCGAGGTGCGGAGGAAGACTTTGACGGCGAGTTGCTCGCGCAGGCCTTTGGTGGTGTCGCCGTTGTTTTCCTTCATTTCGGCGATCACGCGGTCGTAGTCGGCGGGGTCGGTGACGACGGTGACGTGGGAGTGGTTTTTCGCCGCGCTGCGGAGCATGGACGGTCCGCCGATGTCGATGTTTTCGATGGCTTGATCGAGGGTGACGTCGGGTTTGGCGATGGTTTCCTCGAAGGGGTAGAGGTTGACGACGACGAGGTCGATGGGCGGGATGTCGTTTTTCTTGGCCTGGGAGATGTGCTCCTTGTCGTCGCGCCGGTGGAGGAGTCCGCCGTGGACTTTCGGGTGGAGGGTTTTGACGCGGCCGTCGAAGAGTTCGGGTGCGCCGGTGAACTCGGAGACGTCGATGACGGTGAGGCCGGCTTCGCGGAGGGCTTTGGCGGTGCCGCCGGTGGAGAGGAGTTCGACTCCGAGAGCGGAGAGTTCCTGGGCGAACTCGGTGAGTCCGGATTTATCAGAGACGGAGAGGAGGGCGCGGGTGATTGGCATGTCAGGTGGCTGTCGCTGGGTTAGGGCCTGGTGCAGGGACCGGCAAACGAGGCCGTAAACGAGCAAGGCCCGGGGGGCAAGCGGAATGAAAAGCGCGGCCGGCCGGGAATCCGGGGTGCGGACTGGTTTGCGGGGGTGGGCCGTGCCCGGATGGTGGGCGAGGGGGCGGGGAACGAATTGTGAATAAGTTGGTAAGGACTTTTTAAATGATCCGCTAAGCTGCAGAGCAGCAGTGGGATGGGCAGGATGTTTCAAACGTCCGATGGATGTGAATATTGAGGGGATGGATGAGTCCGGGCTTGGCGAATGGGCGCGGAGCGCCTAGGAAGCGGGGATGCGCAACGACGTTGAGAAAGTGCTGATTGACGAGGCCGTGATCGGCAGGCGGCTGGATACGCTGGCGGAGCGGATTGAAGCGGATTTTCCGGGAGAGACGCTGGTGGTGATCGTGCTGCTGAAGGGGGCGATGGTGTTTGCCTCCGACTTATTGCGGCGGGTGGAGCGGAAGCTGGAGATCGAGTGTCTGAACGTCGCGAGTTACCACGGCGGGATGGAGAGTTCCGGCAAGGTGGATTTTCTCGACCGTCATTTTCCGGAGGTGAATGGGCGGCATGTGCTGCTGCTCGACGACATTCTGGACACGGGGCGGACGCTGCACGCGGTTTCGGAGAGGTTGCTTGAAGAAGGGGCGAAGGCGGTGAGGACGGCGGTGTTGCTGGCCAAGGAAAAGGCGCGTGCGGCGCATGTGGAGGCCGATTACGTGGGGTTTGAGATCGGCGACGAATTTGTGGTCGGTTACGGGCTGGATTATCAGGGGAAATACCGGAATCTGCCGTATGTGGGGGTGCTGAAGGAGGAGGCGATCTAGTGCGAGCGGGTGACTGATCGGGGGGGCGCGGTTTCGTGAGCGAAGCCGGGGCAGGGATGCGGACGTCACGGCAGCGCTTCCCGGTAGTGCGTTGCTGGCTAACCGACGAGGTCGCCGATCGACCCGAAGTCCGGGGAGAACAGCCGCTTGTAGGTGCGGGCGGCGTAGCCGTCGGTCATGCCGGCGAGGAAGTCGCAGATGAGGCGGGAGCGGGTGGCGTTGTCGGGGGCGTTGGAGATTTCCTCTGCCTGGTCGGACGGCAGGAGTTGGAAATCCTGGCCGTCGATGGAGCCCGCGGTGATGTAGCGGGTTTCGAAGGTTTGCCAGAGGCGGCGGAGGATGTGGTTGCCCTTGTGTTCGAGTTGTTTGAGCTGGGGCGAGAGGAAGACGACTTCGAAGGCGAGTTTCTTGAAGATTTTGGATTCGGCGCGGACTTCGGGGGCGATGCTGAGGCGGTGGCGATAGCGGTTGGTGGCGGCGCTGAGGAAGTTGGTGTCGGTTTCGAGGGTGGCGGCCTGGATGTATTGGCCGATGCGTTTGCCGACGAATGGGTCGACCTTGCGGCGGCGGATGGCGCGCATGAGGTCGCCGAGCGGGGTGGCGTCGCCGGTGGGTAGGTCGTGTTTTTCCGCCCAGGATTCGATTTTTTCCAGGGTGAGGAAGCCGGCCCTGACCGAATCCGAGAGGTCGTTGAGCGAGTAGGCGGTGTCGTCGGCCCAGTCCATGATCTGGCATTCGATGGACTTGAAGGAATCGCGTTGTGGTCCGGGCGGGAGTTCGAGGGGGAAGTCGTTGCCGGCCATGGCCCAGTCGAGGTGGGCGTGTTGGTCGTCGTAGATGAAGTGGTGTTCGGGGAGTTGTCCGGTGGCGGACTTGAGTTCGGACCAGAGGGATTTGTATTTGAGGATGCCGTCGAGGAATGCGCGGGTGGGGTTCATGCCCGTGCGTTTGGCGGAGAAGATGCGTTCGGTGAGCAGGCGGAGGGTCTGGGCGTTGCCTTCGAAGCCGCCGCGGTCGCGCATGAGGAAGTTGAGCGTGCGTTCGCCGGCGTGGCCGAAGGGCGGGTGGCCGAGGTCGTGGGAAAGGCAGATGGCTTCGACGAGGTCGGGGTCGATGAAGAAGTCGTCGGTGAGCGGGTTGTCGTCGCGGGTTTTGAGCCAGTAGCAGATGGACTTGCCGATCTGGGCGACCTCGAGCGAGTGGGTGAGGCGGGTGCGGTAGAAGTCGTATTCGCCGGACCAGAAGACCTGGGTTTTGTTTTGCAGGCGGCGGAAGGTGGGGGTGTGCAGGACGCGGTCGCGGTCGATCTGGAAGGCGGTGCGGAAGTCGGCGGGGTTGTCCGGGTTTCCGTCGAGGCGGGCGGTGTCGAATGCGCTGTAGAAGCGGTTTTGCATCGCCGCCAGAGTGACGGACCGGTGGCCGTGGGGCAAGCGTCGGGAGTGGCCGGTGGATTTTGCGGGATCCGGCGGGTGTTTCGGCGGGGCCGGGGGGGGAGACGGCGAATCGTGGTCTCCGGTTGAACCGCAGGGTGATCAAACTAGGGAACCTCTCACTCAAGAAGCGCCAATAAGAACCACGGATTCAGACTGATTAGACGGATTTCACTGATTTTTTAAGACCTTTGAGGGTGAAGAACTCCCCACTCGCGAGACATTCGGAGCACCATGCCTTTTCAGGCAGGGAACCATCAGTGAATTCAGTGCAGTCAGTGGTTCTGCTGCCGAGTTAATCAAGCGTTTCCCTCTTGCTTGATCGCCCTGGGTTGAACTGCGCCCCGCATTCCTTGACGGGGCGGGGGTGGCTGCCTACGGTCCGGCCGCGTTGTCAATCCGACTCCAAGCCGACCGAAGGACTTGGGATTTTCGGATGGTTTTGCTGAGGGATATCAGCGTTTCGGGTTTTGCGGTTATCGACCGGCCCGATCTGCTTTGTCACTCGCTCACACCTCTGAAAGTTCGTTCATGATCCACGGGTATCCGAGCGGACGAAAGAACGATTTTCCAGCAATTAATGAACATGAATAGCGACTTATTTAGTGAACTGAAGGTTAGGCAGAAACGAATTCTCGAGAGTTTGGGCAACGATGTGCTGATTCTCCCGGCGGGTGCACCGCCATCGGGTGTCGGGCTGTTTCTGCAGGCGGACGATTTCCATTATCTCACGGGTTTTCCGGAAGAGGGAGCGGTAGCGGTCTTTGACCCGACCCAGGAGTCCGAGAATGTGGTGTTGTTCGTCAAGGAGAAGAACCAGCAGGAAGAAGTCTGGCAGGGGTTCACCATTGGGGTGCGCAAGGCGGGCGAGCGGTTTCCGGCCGACAAGGTTTACAACGTGCAGTTGTTGGAGCTGAAGTTGAAGGAGCGTTTGAAGGGCCGCACGGTGTATTACAAATCCGTCCAGAACCAGAGGCAGAACGCGGTGATCGACAAGCTGCTCGATCAAGAAGGCATCGAAACGACGGATGTCGGCGGGCCGTTCGACGAGTTGCTCGAGATGCGGGTGATCAAGTCGGCCTACGAGCTGGAACAAATGCGCAGGGCGATCGACATCACCGGCGAAGCGCACCACGCATGCATGCGCGCGGGGAAATCCGCCCGGTTCGAATACCAGCTTGAGGCTGAATTCGAATATGCCTGCAAAACGCGCGGCGTCCGTCACTTTGCGTTCGGTTCGATCGTGGCTGCGGGAGCTCACGCGACTTGCCAGCACTACGTTGAAAACAACGGCCCCATCGGCAAGGACGAGCTGGTGTTGATCGACGCCGGTGCGAAATGGAACAACTACTGCGCCGACCTGACGCGGACCTTTCCCACGTCCGGGAAATTCACGCCGGTGCAGCGGGATTTGTATGAAATCGTGCTCGCGTCGGAGAAAGCCGGGGTCGAGGCGGTTGCGCCCGGCATCAGGTTGATGGATCTGCACATCATTTCCGCCCGCGTGCTTGCCGACGGCCTGAAATCGCTGGGCATCCTGCATGGATCGACGGACGGGATCATCGAATCGAACGCCTATCGCGACTTCTGGCCGGGTGCGCTTTGTCATTCGCTGGGTCTCTACGTGCACGATGTGATGCCGCCGTTGTTCCGCGGTCTCGACGCCGAACGCAAGTTGGAGCCGGGCATGGTGATCACGGTGGAGCCGGGGTTCTATTCGCAGGACTTCAACTATCAGATATCGGAAGAGTTCAAGCACATCGGCATCCGGATCGAGGACGACGTGCTGGTGACCGAAGACGGCCACGAGAACCTGAGTATCGCCACGGTGAAGGAAGTCGCCGACGTGGAAGCGATGGTCCAGTCCGGCGCGGAGAAGTGAGATTGATTCCGCAATAGCGGTCTGGTTCAGGCCGCTATTGCCTGCCGGAGCAGCGGATCCGCGGGGTCCGTGATCTCCGTTCGGGCCGTCCTTCACGGGGCGGCCGCTTTTTTTTGCGCGGTGTGATGCCGCGTGCGGGCTCAGCGCCGTTGGCGGATCAGAACGGCCACAACCACGGGATGCAGAGGACGGCGGTGCCCCACAGCAAGAGGCCCAGCGGCATGCCGACCTTGAGGAAGTCCCTGAACGAGTAGCCGCCCGCGCCGAACACATAGGTGTTCGTCTGATAGCCAATCGGCGTCATGAAACTCGCGCTCGCGCCGAACATCACCGCGATGATGAACGGGCGGGCGTCGACTTGCAGGTTCGCGGCGATTGCGATGACCACCGGGGTGAGCAGGATGCCCACCGCGTTGTTGGTGACGAGCTCGGTGAGGACCAGCGCGAGCAGGTAGACCGCGGCGAGAATCGCCACCGGGCCGAAGCTCGACATCGCACCCACGAGCTGGTGGGCGATCAGGGCGGCCCCGCCGGTTTTCTCCATCGCGATGCCCATGCCGAGCATGCCGTAAATCAGGAACAACACGTTCCACTCGATGCATTTGTAGCTTTCGTTCATCTCCACGCAGCGGGTGGCGACCACCAGCACCGCGCCGATGACGGCGGCCACCGAGATCGGCACCAGGCCCAAGGCGGAACTCAGCACGACCATGGCGAGGATGGCGGTGGCGATCATCCCCTTGGCCTTGCGCGGAGACTCGACGGCGGATTCGTTGAGGCTGAGGAAATTCTCTTCCTGCCGCATGCGGACCAGGTTGTGCACCGGGCCTTCCAGCAGCAGGGTGTCGCCGAATGCCAGTTTGATGTCCTGATAGCCCTCGCTGAGTTTCACGCCCTTGCGGTGGACGGCGGCGACCACCACGCCATACTGGCGGCGGATGCTGGACTCGCGGATGGTGCGTCCGACCATGCGGCTTTGGCTGCTGATGATCGCCTCGACGGTCTTGACCTCGGTGGCCTGATCTTCGTCGCCGTTTTGGTTGGCCACCTTTTGATGCAGCATGGTGACGCCCTTGGCGGCCTTGATTTCCGCGAGTTGTTTGGCGTTCGCCCGGAACCAGAGCACGTCCCGTTTCTGGAACACCAGGGCATCGAGCGGGATGTCATCGACCCGCCGGCCGAGCCGCATCACCTCGTAAACAATGGTTTTGCGCCGGTCGGAAAACAAGGGGTGCTCGATCAGGCGTTCGCCGATCAACGGCGAGTCCTCGGTGATCTCCACCGCGCTGCAGAACTTGCGCGTGTCCTCCGCATCCAGCAGGCTGGCCACGGTGTCGCGGGCGGGCAGCAGGTGGATGCCGATGAAGCGCATGTAGCAGAACCCGATGACGGCGAAAATCGCCCCGAGAGCGGTGATTTCAAAGATCCCGAACGGCGCCTGTTGGTATTCCACCGCCACGCCGGCGACCAACAGGTTCGTCGAGGTGCCGATCAGCGTCATGGTGCCGCCGAGAATGCTGAAAAACGACAGCGGGATGAGCAGTTTGGTCGCCTTGATGCCGGTTTTCCTCGAATACGTCATCAGCACCGGCAGGAAAACCACCACCACCGGAGTGTTGTTCATGAACGCGGAAAGCGGCATCACGATCAGCGCCAGAATCACCAACGCGCGGTTGATCGACTTTCCCGCCCACGCTTCGAAATGGTGGGCGATGCCATCGACCACCCCGGTTCTCGCCAGTGCTTCGGCGAGCACGAACATGGCGCCGATGGTCAGGGGAGCGGCATTGCTGAAGATCATCTTCAGGTCGCCCTCATTCAGGATCCGCAGCGCGAGCAGGATGCTCATGCCGCCGAGCGCACTCAGCGCCATCGGGAACCACTCCTTCACCAGACACACGAACACCCCGATCAAGACGATGAAGGTGAGGACCATTTGAAGGAGGCTCCAGTTCATATCGGAGCGGATCTTATCCAAAGTCGATCACCCTGCAAGGGCATGTCGCGTTTCCACGCGAGTCCGGTGGTTTTCGGCCGTCTGGCCGGCGCAGCGTTTCCGCCCGGCCGGCGGGTCCGGGAGCACAAATTCGCGTTCTTGATTGATTCCGCCCGGCCGGCGGTTCTGGATGGAGGCTAGCCTACCGATGACTCCCGAAATTGCCGCCGTTCTCGCCATTCTCGCCGTTGCCCTGGTGTTGTTCGTCAGTGAGAAACTGCCGATGGATGTGGTCGCGCTGCTGGTGCTGGGCACCCTCGAGGTCAGCGGGCTGGTGACCATGGAGGAAGCGCTCGCCGGCTTCAGCAATCCCGCCGTTGTGACGGTGTGGGCGATGTTCATCCTCAGTGCCGGTCTTGGTGCCACCGGCGTTGCGGATTTCCTCGGGCGTCAGGTTCTGAATCTCGCGGGCACCGGTGAGGTCCGGATGATTCTCGTCATCATGATCACCGCGGGAGTGCTCTCCGCGTTCATGAACAACATCGGCGTGGCCGCGCTGATGCTGCCGGTGGTGATGGACATCGCGCGGCGCACCCAGACTTCGCCATCGCGGCTGCTGATGCCGATGGCCTACGCCTCGCTGCTCGGCGGACTCACCACGCTGGTCGGCACGCCGCCGAACCTCGTCGCATCCGGAGCGCTCCAGCAGGCCGGCTACGAGGGGTTTTCCCTTTTCGAGTATGCTCCGGTTGGGGTGCCTGCGCTGGTGCTCGGCGCATTGTTCATCGCATTCATCGGCCGCCACCTGCTGCCATCGGAGATGCCGGAGTCGATGAAGCCCGCGCCGGGGGGTGGCCGGCTTCGCTTCAGCTACGACCTCGACGACCGCCGATTCCAACTGAGGGTCAACGCGGGTTCGCCGCTGCACCAATGTTCCCTCGAGGACACCGCGCTGGCCCGCTCGCTCGGGCTCAACGTGCTCGCGATCACCCGCGGGCCGGTCATTCTGCACGACATCGATGGTGCCACGCAGGTCCGCTGCGGGGATGTCCTCACCGTCCAAGGCCGGCCCGACGACTTCCGCGAACTGTTCCGCTGGCAGGCCTTCGAGATGGCCGCGGGTCCGGAGATTTTCGAGGTCCTCCATCACGACAAGATCGCCGTGATGAGCGCGACGCTCGCCGACGACTCGCCGCTGGTCGGCCTCAGCGTGGGTGAGAGCGACTTCCGCCGCCGCTTTGGCGTGCATATTCTGGAAATCCCGCGGCCGACCCGCACGCATCGCGATTCGCTTGCCCGGGTCCGCTTGAGAGCGGGCGAAACGCTGGTGCTGCAGGGACGCCGCGAGGCATTTGAAAAACTCGGTGATTGCTCCGACCTCCGCGACCTCCAGATGATCAGTGAACAAAGGCTCGGCGACTTCCTGACGAGCAGCGACTCGCTGGTGCAACTCGTGATTCCTGCCGACTCCCAGCTCGTCGGCAGCAGCATCGCCGAGAGCAGCCTCGGAAACCGACTCTCGCTGGAAATCATCGGCATCGCCCGCAAGGGGGGCTCGATTTACTTTCCCGATCCCGACGAGAAATTCCGCCGCGGTGACAGCCTGTTGGCGCTCTGCCAGCCCGAATCGCTCGCGCTGCTGCACGCCATCCAGAGTCTCGAACTCATCGACGGGCATGAAGCCGTTCCCGAGCTAACAGACGGCCGCAGCGGATTGGCCGAAGCGACCCTCTCGCCGAACAGCAGCCTCGCCGGGAAAACCGTGCGCGACCTCGATTTTCGCCAGCGCTATGGATTGGTCGTGCGCGCGATCTGGCGCAAGGACCGCGCCTACCGCAGCCACCTCCACGGCATTCACCTCGAGTTCGGCGACGCGCTGCTGCTGGTCGGTCCGCGCGAACGGCTCGAAGCACTGGCAGAGAATCCCGACTTCATCGTGCTGACCCGCTCGGCCTACAAGGAAACCGCGCGCAACGCCCCATGGCTGGCCGGGCTCTCTGCCACGGTGGTGGTCGGCGTGGTGATCTCGGTGCTGGTGGGCTGGCTGCACATCGCCGTCGCCGCCGTTGCCGGATCCGCGCTGATGGTCGCCTGTGGTTGCATTTCGATGGAGAAAGCCTACCGCGCGATCGAGTGGAAGTCGGTTTTCCTGATCGCCGGGATGATTCCACTGGGCACCGCCATGCAGGGCACCGGTGCGGCGAGCTGGCTTGCGCAGGGGGTCACCGCGTTTGCCGCGCCCTTCGGTGTCTGGGGGCTGATGATCGCCATCTATCTGCTGACCATGCTGGCCACCACCATTGTGCCCACCACCGCGCTGGTGTTGATCATGGCGCCGATTGCCATTGAGGCGTCCACCGGGATGGGGCTCGACCCCAAGCTGCTCATCATGGCGGTCGCCATGGCCGCGTCCGCGAGTTTCACCAGTCCGATTTCCCACCCCGCGAACGTGCTGGTGATGGGGCCCGGTGGTTATCGATTCATCGACTACGTGCGGATGGGTGCCGTGCTGGCGCTGGTCGTCATGGTCACCGTGCTGCCGTTGATCATGCTGAGGTATGGTTAGCGCCGGTTGCCGCCGGTCCCGCCACGGCAGTTGAGATGGCGGGATCGGGGGGGGACATCAACGGCCTTTCGCGGGCGGCGAGACTTGTGCCGGGGATTTCCGGATTCGGTTGGTGACGACCTTTTCGACTCCGACGACGACGAAGGCGAGCAGGGCGATCGCGACGATGCGCCACCAGGAGTCCCAGCCGATCGGCGCGGAGTGGAACAACGAGTTCATCCACGGCGCGTAGGTGAAGAGCAGTTGCAGCGCGATCATCGTCAGCGAGCCGCAGATCACCCAGGGGTTGGAAAACAGACCCAGCGAAAACACCGAACGGGTGAAACTCCGGCAGTTGAAGAGATAGAACAACTCGACCATCACGAAGACGTTGACCGCCACGGTGCGGGCTTGTGCTTCGGTGGCGCCGCGCAGTTGTTCCCACTCGAAGAGCGTGAACACGCCGCCGAGCATGACGAGTGCGACGAGCAGGATGCGGAACTGCAGCCAGCGGGTGAGGATGGGGGCTGCCGGATCATGGGGCGGACGGTTCATGATGCCTTTTTCCTTCGGTTCGAAAACCAGCATCAGGCCCAGCAGGACGGCGGTGGTCATGTTGATCCAGAGGATCTGCACCGGCAGGATCGGCAGGGTGGTGCCGGCGATGACGGCGGCGAGGATGACCAAGCCCTCGCCGAAATTCGTCGGGAGGGTCCAGACGATGAACTTGGTGAGGTTGTCGAACACGCCGCGACCTTCCTCGACGGCGGCTTCGATCGAGGCGAAGTTGTCATCGGTGAGGATCATGTCGGCGGCTTCCTTGGAGACGTCGGTGCCGGTGATGCCCATGGCGGTGCCGATGTCCGCCTGCTTGAGCGCCGGTGCGTCGTTGACGCCGTCTCCGGTCATCGCCACGACGTGGCCGCGTGACTGCAGGGCCCTGACGAGCCGCAGTTTTTGTTCGGGTGCGACACGGGCGAAGACCGAGGTCCGCTCGGCGGCATCCGCCAGTTCCGCGTCGGTCATGGATTCGAGGTCGCGCCCGGTGAGGGCGATGATTTCGCCGTCGCGATCGAGGCCGATCTGGGCGGCAATGGCTTTGGCGGTGAGCACGTGGTCGCCGGTGATCATTTTCACGCGGATGCCGGCATTGGCGCACTTTGCCACCGCGGCGATGGCTTCGGCGCGGGGCGGATCGAGTTTCGCCTGGAGGCCGAGGAACGTGAGTTGGCAGGAGACGTGTTCGTGGTCGAGTTCGGAGTGTGCGGAGGGCATTTCACGGCGCGCGAACGCGAGCACGCGCAGGCCGCGGGTGGCCATTTCCTCGGCCATGCCGATGACGCGGGCGGTATCCAGCGGGATCACTTCGCCGTCTTCACCGAGTGCTTGCGAACACCTTTCCAGCAGGGCTTCCACCGCTCCCTTGATGTAGATGATCTTCGGTGCGGACTCGCAGCCGTGGAGGGTGGCCATGTATTGGTAGTCGGACTCGAAGGGGATGGTCTCGAGGCGCGGCAGGCGGCGGTTGATTTCCTTCTCACAGATGCCGGCCTTTTTCGCGGCGACGATGAGTGCCGCCTCGGTCGGGTCGCCCTGAGCGGTGGTGCGGCCGTCCTGGTTGTGGACGAGTCGTGAGTCATTGGCCAGCAGGCCGGCGCCGAGGGTCTCGATGAGCGCCACGTTTTCACCCACCGCCACGGGTTTTTCCTCGAAATGGATTTCGCCGCTGGTTTCGTAGCCGCTGCCGGTGACGTGATAGAGCCGGCCGGCGGCGAAGATCTCCTGCACGGTCATCTGGTTCTGGGTGAGCGTGCCGGTTTTATCCGAGCAGATCACGGTGGTGCTGCCGAGGGTCTCGACGGCGGGCAGCTTGCGGATGATGGCGCGGCGGCGAGCCATCCGTGCCACGCCGATGGCCAGGGTGATGGTGAGGGCTGCGGGGAGTCCTTCCGGGATGGCGCCGACGGCGAGCGCGATGGCCGCCATGAACATCGCCACCCATGACTCACCGCGCAGGGTGCCGACGACGAAGGTGAGCGCGGCCAGGACGAGGATCACATAGAGAAGCAGGCGGCTGAACTGGGTGATCTTGCGGGTGAGCGGTGTCTGGAGGTTGTCCGCCTTGTGGATGAGTCCGGCGATGCGGCCCATTTCGGTGCGGTCGCCGGTGGCGAATACGATGCCCTCGCCCTGGCCGTAGGTGACCAGGGTGCCGGTGAATGCGAGGTTCGTGCGCTCGGCGAGCAGCGCGTTTCCGGCGACCGGGTCGGTTTGTTTCTGGATCGGGACCGACTCGCCGGTGAGCGCGGCCTCCTCGATCTGCAGGTTGCGCTGGTGGAAAATTCGGAGGTCCGCCGGGACGCGGTCGCCGGACTGCAGCAGCACGACGTCGCCCGGGACGAGCTGGCTGGAGGGGATTCGGAGTTTTTCGCCGTCACGGAGGACCGTGGCTTCGGTGACGACCATGTTGGCGAGTGCGTCGATGGCCTTTTCTGCCTTGGCTTCCTGGAGGTAGCCGATGATGGCATTGACGAGCACCACCGCGAAGATCACCGAGGCATCGACCCATTCGCCCAGCGATGCGGTGATGGCGGTGGCGGCGAGCAGGATGTAGATGAGCGCCTGGTGGAACTGGAGGAGGAAACGCATCCACTCGCTGATGCGCTTGCTGCCGGTCATTTGGTTGGGGCCGAACTCCTGCAGCCGCTGCTCGACGGAGGCGGCGGCGAGGCCGGCTGCGGGATCGCATTCCAGCTGGGACGCGGCGGTTTTCGCGGTGAGTTCGTGCCACTTGATGTCGGCGGTTTTCATGACGGTGAAGCCGTGTTGGCGGCTGGTGAATCAACCACCTTCGAGGTGCTGGTCGCGGGTGATGAGAAGCGAGCACTTCGAGTCGTGAAGCAGGCGTTCGGTGGTGCTGCCGAGCACGAAGTTTTCGACCCACGAGCTGTCATTCGAGCCGATCACGTTGAGGTCGATGTGCAGCGCATTGACGTGAGCGGCGATCACCGCAGCCGGGGACGCGCTTTCGAGGATCAGGGTGCTCCATTCGATCGCGTCGAGCCGCTTGGAGAACGGTTTGAGGAACGTGTCGAGGCGCTTGGCGGCGCGGTTCCTGATCATGGTTTCGTAGGGGATCTGTTTGTCCGCGGGTTGTTCCATGGTGTTGCCCCACGGATCCTGATCCGGCGGATAGATGACATGGATGATCTCGAGAGATGCCTGATGGATGCGGGCGAAATCGATGGCGCGCTTGAGTGCGGTTTTCGACGCGTGCTGGAAGTTCACGCACACGGCGATCTTCGCGAATGACTTCGCCTTCCAATTCCGGAGGATCAGCACGTTTGACGAGACCGTGCGCGCGCAGCGGCAGGCCACGGGGCCGACATGTTTGTTCGGCATGTTGTGCGCTCCGACGATCAGCAGCTCCGCCTTGTGGTCGATGATCATCTGCTTGAGCATCTTGAACGGGCGGCCGATCCGGACGTCGATCTTGGTTTCGATGCCCGCACAGTGTTCGTCCACGAGTTTCTGGAGCAGTGGCGTGACGTCGGCACAGCGGGCTTCGACGTTCGCCTTGCGGCCGGTGAGCTTGACCCAGTTTTCGAGGTGGCCCTCGTGGATCACATGGGCTGCGACGAGGCGGCCACCGTTGGCGCTGGCGAGCTTCACGGCGTGGGCCAGAAGGTGGGGTGATGATGCCGTGAAATCGACGGCGATGATGATGGTGGGATGGGTTTTCATTTTCGATGGAGGGTTGGGTTGTCGGTCGCAACATGCGATCCGGATGGATTGTCATGAGTTCACGCCATGTGGCGGGAATTCGGCGGAAACCGGGTGAACTGTTGCATGCTCACCGGGGACGCTCACCGGGACGGGGGCGTCATCGCAAATTCCAGCCGGGCTGGCCGTTTACCCATAACTCTGGTTGGTGTGTCCATGACTGTCGCCAGATCCGGCTGACATCCGCCTGCGTGTCGGACGGCCTCCAATCGCGGCGCGGGGTGCGGCGTATGGAAACAGGTTCGGCTGTGCGTGTCGCCTGAATGTTCACGCTAGCAACATAGATCATCCGCCAATCATTGGCTAGCAAATCCGGATTTGGACGAACCGATTTTGCGCATCGGATCCAGCTGCGGGGTGGGTCGTGGTCCCGTCTGCTGCGGGGGCTGCGACGGATCCCGCGGCGGTGCGGCAGTGCGGGATGACCGGCGTGGTTTTCCGGTTGGCGTGGCGCCGGGCCGGAGGACTATCAGCCGCCGTGAGATTCAAAACCGGTCTTGAGATGCCGCCGGTGGTCCGCCCAATCAGGGAGCGCTTGGACGCGATGTGTTAACAATTGTGACACGGTCGTGACCTGGGTTTTGCTGGCCGGCTTGCCGGTCTGCCGGGTGAGGCCGTCACTGTCGGCGGGCGAGGGTGGGGGGAGCCCCCGGAGTTGCGCGATGCTGATCAAGGCGCGTCAGTGATGCTCCGGGGGGGGATGTGTGTGATGGGACTCAGCGATCGCCGATGCGGATCACGAGTTTGCCTTTGTTGCGGCCGGCGAGCAGTCCGATGAATGCTTCGGGTGCGTGTTCCAGGCCGTCGACCACGTCTTCGTTGATTTTGATTTTTCCCTCTTTGATCCAGGCGCTCATGGCGGTCGCAAACTCGTCGTAACGAGAGCCGTAGTCATCGAAGATGATGAACCCCTGCATCTTGATGCGTTTGACCAGCATGGTTCTGGTGAGGAGCGGGAGGCGGTCCGGACCCGGCGGGAGTTCGGTCTCGTTGTAGTGGGCGATCAGGCCGCAGAGCGGGATCCGCGCCCTGGTGTTGAGCAGTGGCAGGACGGCGTCAAACACCTTGCCGCCGACATTTTCGAAATAGACATCGATGCCATCCGGGCAGGCCGCGGCGAGTTGCTCCGCGAAGTCCTCCGCGCGGTGGTCGATGCATGCGTCGAACCCGAGATCTTCAATGGCGGTGCGGCATTTGCCGGAACCTCCGGCCACGCCGACCACGCGGCAGCCGATGATTTTTCCGATCTGACCGACGATTGATCCGACCGCGCCGGTGGCGGCGGCGACCACGAGGGTTTCGCCGGCGCGGGGCTGGCCGATATCCAGCAAGCCCATGTAGGCGGTGAAGCCGGGCATGCCCAGGGCGCCGAGGGCGGTTGACGGGCGCTCCATGGCGGGGTCGAGCCGGACCAGTCCGGTGCCGTCTGATAGGGCGTAGTCCTGCCAACCGGCGTAGGCGACGACGAGGTCGCCGGCGCTGAAGTCCGGGTGCTGCGATTGTTCGACGACACTCACCGTGCCGCCGACCATCACGTCGTTGAGGGCGACCGGCGGGGCATACGAGGGGCCCTCGCTCATGCGTCCGCGCATGTAGGGGTCGAGCGAGAGATAGAGGGTGCGCAGCAGCACCTCGCCATCGGCCGGCACGGGGACGGCGGTGGTTTCCAGCCGGAAGTCGTCGGGGACGGGCGTGCCGTGCGGGCGCGCGTTGAGCACGATGCGGCGGTTGAGTGGTTTGGTTTGTGTCATTGCGGGTGTTGCGGTGTGAGGGGATCAGAAGTCCTGCTGGGTGGGGCGCAGGACAATTTCATTGATGTCGACGTCGGCCGGTTGCTCGATCGCATAGGCGATGGCGCGGGCGACGGAGTCTGCGGGGATTGCGATCTCGTAGAATTCGTTGACCGACTTTGCGCTCGCCGCGTCGGAGCTGCCGAACTTCAGCTCGGTATCGACGACGCCGGGTGAGATGATGGTGCTGCGGATCTTGCCGCCGACCTCGTGGCGCAGTCCTTCAGTGATCGCGCGGACCGCGAACTTGGTGCCGCTGTAAACCGTGCCGCCCGGGCTGAAGACCTTGACGCCGGCGACGGAGGAAATGTTGATGATGTGGCCGGACTGCTGTTTTTCAAACAGCGGCAGGGTCGCCGCAATGCCGTAGAGCACGCCCTTGATGTTGATGTCGATCATGCGGTCCCATTCGTCGGTGTTGACTTGTGACATCGGCGCGATGGCCATCAGGCCGGCGTTGTTGATCATCACGTCGACCCGGCCGAATGCGGTGACCGCTTCTTGAACGAGGTGCTCGACCGCGCTTTTGTCGGTGACATCGGTGGCCACGGCGATGGCTTCGCCACCGGCGGTTTTGAGTTCCGCTGCGAGTTGCTCAAGCCGGTCGAGGCGGCGTGCGCCGAGTACCAGTTTGGCTCCGAGGCCGGAGAGGTGGCGTGCGGTGGCTTCGCCCAGTCCGCTGCTGGCTCCGGTGATGACGACGACTTTTCCTGTGATGTTTGATTTCATGTCTGATGGTAGGTGGTTTGGGGGCGGGTGATTCGATTAGACCGGTCGGCTAGCGACCGGCGAAAAAAACGGGTGAGCCGGGTCACGTGGTGCGGGTGAGCCGGGACCGGAAGACCTCCACGGCATGGCGCAGTGGTTCGACATCCCGGTAGGTGAGGGTGCGTTGTTGGGCGCCGGTCCAGAGGTCCATGATGAACGCGGCTTCGAAAGCCGTGTCGAAATCCCCGGGCAGCGAGCCGACAGCCACGGCCTCATCGAGCACGGATTTGAAGATTGCGGTCATTTCGGTGAAGCCATGCGCCAGTTCCTCGCGCATGGGGGCGCTGAAGTTGGAGACCTCGGCGGCGAGTTTTTGCATCAGGCAGGGGCATTTTCCGCCGCTTTCCATGATGTGTGAGATCCAGGACTCGAAGGTGTCAAACAGGCGCGAGAGCGGATCCCGGCCGGAGTCGCCGTCGAGCAGCAGTTGCCGCTTGCGGGCATTCGCTGCGCTCGCGTAGTGGCGCAGCATTTCGACGCCGAAGTCTTCCTTTGATTTGAAGTAGTGGTAGAACGAACCCTTGGGAACCTGCACTGCGGACAGGATTTGGTTCAGCCCGACCGAGTGGAAACTCCGCTCGAGCATGATTTGTTCCGCGGCATCGAGGATGCGTTCTTTGGTGCTTGGTCCGCTCACGTGGCGAGAAAATAGACCGGTCGTCTAGTTGCGCAAGGTGAAGTTTGGAAAATTCGTTGGATAGGGGGGAATTGGGGTGCCTGCGCGGGGGTGGCGGCCAAGAAATGGGGCTGCCTGGGGGAAGCTGCGGTGTTTGGGAGAAAGGCGGTTGCGTGGTGAGGCTGCGGTTCTTGATAGGAGAGGTGCGGATTCTTGGTGAGCTGTGGTTTCTGAGAGGAGAGGTGCTTCTTGAGGGGAGGTGCAGCTTCAGAGAGGACAGGCGGTTCCTGTGAGAAGAGGGCTTGCTGAGGGAAAGGTGCTTGCGGAGGGAAGGTGCTTGCGGAGGGAAGGGCGCTTGCTGAGGGAAAGGCGCTTGCTGAGGGAAAGGCGCTTGCGGAGGGAGAGGTGCTTGCGGAGGGAGAGGTGCTTGCTGAGGGAGAGGTGCTTGCTGAGGGAAGGTCTTCTTCTGCTAGAGAGGTTTAGGCGTGGGTTGCGGTGCTGGGGAATGGCTGGGCAACGGGACGTCTTTTCTTAAGGGCAGATCCGGCAACCCAACACCCGCCGCGGCAGATACTGGTGCTGTTGATTGGAGCGGCTTCGCCGAGGAGAGGTAAGTGCCGCCGTTCCGGGCGCAGCGCCTTCAACCCCAATGCTTCGTTATTCCTCGGTCGTGAATGGCTATTCACTTCCTTGTCGCGCCTTGCCTTGAATTTGAATGCTTGCGTCGCCGGACGCCGGGTTGCCGGATGTGCCCGTAAGGTGGAATGATGAATGTGGGATGGACGAGTGGCCGCAGTGGGGGTGATCGATCCGTGCGGTTGATTCAGTTGAGTTCGGCGGCGATTGCGCGTGAGAGTTGGTCGACGAGTCGGCTTTGGGCTTCGGCGAGTTTTTCGAATCCGTCGCTTTCGAGTGGTTCGGTGAGGGTCGAGGTTCTGCTGGTGATGAGGCGACCGTCCGGCAGGGAGTAGGCGCGCCATGAGGCTTCCAGCAGCGCGTCGCCGTCGGCGGTTCCGTGGAAGCGGTTGACGTCGATGCAGATTTGATAGCTCAGTTCGCTTTCCCGGGTCCACGGGTATTGGTGGATGTTGCCGGTGCCCATGTGGTATCCGAGGTTGGTGCCGAGGGTGCGGCTGAAGTTGCTGGCGAGGTCGCCGGCCCATTGGTGCTGGTCGGAGACTTCCATTTTGTTTGGCGAGCTTTGGAAGACGAGGTATGGGCGTTCGGCGAGGTAGTCGGCGATGGTGACGGGGCCGATGCCGATGCCGGGGCCGCCGTGTGAGGGGGCTTTGGCGACCGGCGAGAGGACGTAGTAGTTTCCCCCGGTGCCGCAGGCGGCGAGGGTGAGGCAGAGGGCGATGGCGGAGAGGAGTTTCATGGCGACGAGGGGAGGGTGTTAGCGGCGGGCTTTGGGGATTTTCCTGGTGTTCGGGTCCTTGCCGAAAATGAGTGAGTTGGGTTTGTCCGCGAGTTCGGTGGTGAGGCGGTCGATCGAGCGCACGGTGGCGCGGAGTTCATCCATGGTGCGGCGCAGGTCGCCGTAGATCGCGCCATCGTTCGAGAGCGGAGCGAGGGTGGCGTTGAGTTTGGCGAGGGTTTCCCGCAGGTCCGCCGGAATGGCCTTGGATTGCTCGCTGGCGAGGATGGTGTTGAGCGCGGCGAGGGTGGTGCGGGTTTCCTCGAGGGTGGCTTTGGCTTGCCTGACCACGCCGTTGTCATCGGCCACGGCGTGGTCGATGCTGGCGAGGGTGGCGGTCGTCTGGGCGGAGGTGGCGCTGAGGTTTTCGACGAGGGTTTCGAGGCCGAGGGCGTTGATTTTGTCGAGCAGGGTGGCGAGTTTGTCCTCGAGGCGGCCGATGCCGGATTCGACGACCGGGAGGACGGTGTAGCCGCCTTGTTTTTCCTGAGCGACGTCGGGGAGGTTGGGGAAGTAGTCGAGGTCGACGAACATTTGTCCGGTGATCAGGCTGCTGGAGCGGAGCGAGGCGCGGAGTTTGCGGGAGACTGCTTCGGTGAAGCCCTCGGTGCCTTCCCGAATGGGGCCGGCGGGGAAGTGTTTTTCCAACAGACGGGCGTCGAGCTGGATGAGCACGGGCATGCGTTCGATGGTCGGGTCCTTGATCAGCGAGTAGGAAATTTCCGCGACTCTGCCGATTTTGAGGCCGCGGAATTCGACCGGAGCGCCTTTTTTCAGTCCGCGCAGGGATTGGTCGACGAGCAGCAGGAATCCGGTGCCGCTTTTGAAGCGGCTGACTTCCGCTTGTTCTTCGGAATCGTAGAGGGTGAGGGTGCTGCCATTGGTGAGCGGCGTTCCATCGAGTCCGTCTTCCGGTTGGTCGACCGAGACGCGGCCGGAGACGAGCGAGTTGAGCGAGGGGAGTTCGAGGTTGAAGCCCTCGGTGCCGACGTCCAGCTTGATGCCGCTGGTCTTCCAGAAGAGCGTCTGGTCGGTGAGGAGTTCGGTGTAGCGGTCCTCGATGAAGGCGCCGAAGCGGACGACCTTTTCCTTTGGTTGGAATTCGCGGCTTTCGATCCGGCCGATCACGGTGTCGCGGTAGTAGATTCCGCTGCCGACGTCGACGGACCCCGGTTTGGTGGATTCGAGGACGAGCCGCAGGCCGGGGACGCTGGGCGGGGTGAGGGGTGGGGTTTCGAGGCCGACGAAGGATCGGCGGGTTGCGGCGTTTTTCTTTTTCGGGCCGGGGTCGAGCTCGATGTAGGCACCGCTGATGAGGGTGCCGAGGCCGGAGATGGAGCTGCCCTGGACGCGGGCGCGGACGACCCAGAACATCGAGCCATTGCGGACGAGGTGGAGGTGGGCGGGTTTGATCCGGAGGCCGACGTCGACGTCGAGTTCGTCGTTGAGGATGATGCTTTCGACTTTGCCGATCGAGACGTTGCTGCATTTCACCTCGGTTTTGCCGACGGCGAGGTCGGCGGCGTTTTCGAAGCGGACGACGATCAGTTCGCCTTTTTCATCGATGCTGCGTTTGACCAGCCAGACGCCGAGCAAGAGGGCGACGATGGGGACGATCCAGACCGGGTTGAAGCGCCGGTCGGTCTTCACCTCCGGGTGGATGTCAGGGGAGGGGTTGGTTTTCATGATGCGTTGGATTGGCGCACGCGGTCCCAGATGAGTCTGGGGTCGAAGGCATGGGCGGAGAGCATGGTGAGGATGACCATCAGTCCGAATGCGAGCGCGGCACCGCCCGGATCGATGGTCATGAGGTTGCCCATCTGGATGAGCCCGACGAGGATGGCGACGACGAAGACGTCGACCATGGACCAGCGGCCGACGAGTTCGGTGAGCCAGTAGATGGTGTTGGCGCGGCGGGCGTCGATGCGGAGTTTGCCTTTGGCGGCGGCGACGAGCATGGCGATGGCGATGAACTTGAGGCCGGGGATCATCACGCTGGCGATGAAGATGATGATGGCGACCGGGTAGGCATGCATCGACCAGAAGGTGGCGACGCCGCCGAGGATGGTGGAGTTTTCCTGCACGCCGAGCTGGGTGACGACCATGATGGGCAGGAGGTTGGCGGGGATGAAGGCGATGACGCCGGCGACTCCGAAGGCGATGGTTTTTTCGATGCTGTTTTCCTTTCGGGTGTGGAGCGGGGAGCCGCAGCGCGGGCAGACGTGCTCGCGTGCGTCGGTGAGTTTCAGGCAGGTATGGCAGCTGGCCATGCCTTGTTCCATGGCGCTCTGGAATGCGGGGTTCATGGGGATTTTTTCTTTTCCAGTGCGAGTTCGATGCGGTCCCAGAGTTCGACCCGGTCGATGCCGCCGACGGCGCCGGCCATGCAGATCATGAGTGCCATCACCGACCAGAAGCCGACGCCGAATCCGATGTCGGCGAGTTTGACGAGCTTGAGCAGGCTGATGATGGCGCCGAGGAAAAACACCTCGACCATGGTCCACGGCTGGAACTCGAGGAACCAGCGCATGACGGGGGTTGCGAAGGGCAGGGTTTTCCCGAACAGCAGGGGCACGCACAAATAGAGCAGGCTGGAGAGCATCAGCAGCGGGAGGATGAGCACGAACAGGGAGATGGCCACGGCGATCGGCGCGCCACCGGACTGCCAGAGACTGGCGACGGCACCGGGGACCGAGACCATGCTTTTGTTTCCGAGCGCGTCCATCGAGAGGAACGGGAAAAAGGCCACCATGAGCAGCAGGAAAAATCCGGTGAAGCCGAATGCCGCCGCCTTGCTCAGGCTGGAGGGGCGGTTCCGGTAGATCACCTGTCCGCACAAGCGGCAATGCGCGGCCTTGCCCTCCTCAATGAGGTCGACCAGATGGGTGGTGTCGCAAAAATGGCAGGCGATGCGGTGCTCCCGTGTGGCGGTGCGCGGCCAGGTGTGGGAGTGGTGGTGCCCAGTCGAATGTGTGGTGGGTTTCAACAGTCCAGTCTATCCGCTTGAGAGCGTTGCGTGTCAAGGGACTAGAGTGTGCTGGAGTGCGGGCTGGGGGGGCTGCAGGCTCCGGTTTCCGGACCATGGGCGGGTGTGGGGCGCGGAAGGCCGGAGCATGCGGGGGAGGGGCGCGCCGGGCCCGTTGAGGGGGCGCGAGCGAGGCCCCGTGAGTGGGGGCGTGAGGGCGGGCGCGACCTGAGGGCGGCGGGTGCCCGCAGGTCTGGGGTGGGAGCTTATTGAGTCTGGCTTTCTTTTGCCTCGATGAGGGTTTCCATCAGGGTGTCGAGACGTTCGTTGCCGGGTTCGAGTTTCTTCGCCCGGGTCGCGAGTTTGATCGCCTCGTCATGTTCGCCGCGCTGGGACTTGAGGGTCGCCAGCATGCGCAGGTCCCAGGCGGTGGGTTCCTTGGCCCACTTGCCGCGGGCTTTGGGAACCTTCACGCCCCAGACGTCCGCCATCAACTGATAGGTCTTGGGGTCGTGGATCATCAGTTCGGTGCGGTTGAACGGGTAGGAATTGTTTTCGACGAAGAAAGTCTCGGTGAGTTCGGCGAAGAACTCCTTGTGGTCCATCAAGCCGTAGTGGGGCCGCTGCTGGCCGTTCGGATAGGTCACGGCGTCGTATTTTCCCGAGTCACAGAACGCCCGGTAGCCCTCGAGGATGCCCGGGTGGTCGAAACCGAGGACGAGGTAGTGGTAGGAGTGGGCGAGTTCGTGCAAGACGACGGCACCCGAGAGTGGCGAGCTGTCGCCGTTGATCAGGATGCGGCTGCTGGTGAGGTGCACGGCGTGGGTCATCTCCGGGTCGTAGCCGAACTCGACGAGCCAGTCGCGCCCGGGGTGGAAATGCGCGTTTCCAAGCGGGTGGGCGCGGTCGAGGAAGATCGGCACCTTCTGCATTTCCTTGCGCGGTCCCTCGGGCAGGCGCATCACGATCCGGTTCAGGCGCTGCTTCAGCAGGCGCATTGCCAGCGTGCCTTCTTCTTCGTATTCGCCCGAGAGCAGGCTGGTGTCGACGTGCACCGACCAGCCTTCGATCTCGCGCACCTCATGGGGGATGCGCACGACCCCGGAAGTCGACTTTTCGCTGCCGCCTTCACCGGCTGGCAGGCTCGGGTGGGCATGGTGGCTTTCGTGAGCCGACATGAGCGACGCGCTTGAGAGCAAAAAGAACAACGATTTCAGGACACCTTTCATCATACGTGGATTGGAACAGCCGATACCGTGCCGAGCGCGGGATTCTTTCCCTCAATTTTCGTGCTGCGAAAGCTCCCGGCGCGATCGGGACAGCCCGGTCGCTTTCATCGGTTGGCAGGCTGCGGATTTCCGGCGGTCCGGACGGGAGCAGCCGTGCAATCCCGGAGGAAATCCAAAATTTCCTTTGTTCGCGCGCATTCCCATTTCATAAATCCCACCCGTCAGACCCATGAACTACCGCCTGCTTCCTGCCATTCTCGCCGCCTCTCTTCCGTCACTATGCGCCGCCGCGCCCGACTGGGAAAACGAAGCGGTCTTCCGCATCAACAAGGAAGCTCCCCGGGCGACCGCCATGCCGTTCCCGACACGCGACGGCGCGCTCACCAAGCAGCGGCTGGAGTCGCCGTGGTGCCGGATGCTCAACGGCACCTGGAAATTCCACCACGTCGGCCACCCTGACCAGCGGCCGGTCGATTTTTACCAACCCGCGTTCGACGTCTCCGGCTGGGACGACATTCCGGTGCCCGCCAACTGGCAGATGCACGGTTACGGCACCAAGATCTACACCAACGCCACCTATCCGTTTGAAAAAGCCCCGCCGAAGGTCATGGGCACGCCTCCCGGCAGCTTCCTGACTTTCCCGGAGGAAAACCGCAACCAGGTCGGCTCCTACCGCCGCAACTTCACCATCCCGGCCGACTGGAAGGACCGCCAGACGTTCATTTCCTTCGAGGGCGTCGACTCCGCCTTCTACCTCTGGGTCAACGGCAGCAAAGTCGGCTACTCGCAGGACTCGCGCACCACCGCCGAGTTCAACATCACGAAGTTCCTGCGCGACGGGGAGAACGTGCTCGCCGTGGAGGTCTACCAGCACTCCGACGGGTCCTACCTCGAAGACCAGGACATGTGGCGCCTGTCCGGGATTTTCCGCGATGTCTTCCTGCACTCCGCCGCCCCGGTCGACCTGCTGGACCACGAACTCCACGCCTCGCTCGCCGCCGACCATGCGACCGGCACGCTCGCGCCCGAGATCGAGCTCCGCAACGCGAGCGGCACCGCGGCCGAAATCGACGTCCGCTTCACGGTGCTGGACCCGGCCACCGGCCAGCCGCTCACCGAGGCAACCCGCACGGTCAAGGTCCCGGCCAATGAAACCGCCACCACCCGGATGGGTCCGGCTGACTCCGAGCCGATTCGTTTCCCCGGCATCACCCCGTGGAGCGCCGAAACCCCGGCCCTCTACCCCTACCTGATCACGCTTTCCACTGAAGCCGGCGAAGCCTACGCCCACTACGCCGGCAAGCTCGGCTTCAAGCACCAGGAAATCAAGGACGGCCAGTTGCTCATCAACGGCAAGGCGGTGCTGATCAAGGGAGTCAACCGCCACGATCACCACCCGGTGACCGGCCACTACGTGACCGAGGAAAACATGCGCGAGGACCTCATCACCATGAAGCGCCTCAACATGAACGCGGTCCGTTGTTCGCACTACCCGAACGACCCGCGCTTCCTCGAGCTGTGCAATGAGATCGGCCTTTATGTCGTCGACGAGGCCAACATCGAAACCCACGGCACCGGCTGGGGCGGCAATGCCAAGGGCTCGCTGGCCCGGGTGAAAAGCTGGATCCCCGCCCACCTCGACCGGGTGCAGAACATGCTCGAGCGCGACAAGAACCACCCGTCGATCATCATGTGGTCGATCGGCAACGAGGCAGGCGACGGCATTTGCATCAAGGCCTGCTCGAAATACCTGCGCGAGCGCGATCCGTCGCGGCCGGTCCACTACGAACAAGCCGGCCAGCGCCCGCACGTCGATCTGTTCGTGCCGATGTATGCGCCGATCGCCCGCACCATTCAATACTGCCGCGAGCAGGAGAAGAAGCCGCTGGCCAAACAACGGCCGCTCATCCAGTGCGAGTATTCCCACGCCATGGGCAACTCGTCCGGCAACCTTGCCGACTACTGGGACGTCATCCGCAAGGAGCGCCTGCTGCAGGGCGGCTTCATCTGGGACTTTGTCGACCAGGGGCTCGTCGCCAAAAAACATGCCGCCGATGTCTGCGGCGAGGGCACCCACCTGATGGGCGTGCTGCATCCGGAAAGAGGATTGGTGTCGGGCGGGGTGTTGATCTCCGCTTCGCCGGAAACCGAGGTGCCGCAGGGCAGCGTCGAGCTGACGGCCATGGTGCGCGGCAACAAGGCGCCGCAAACCGGAACCGAAAACAACAACCGCAACGAGTCCGACGGCTACCCGATCATCACCAAAGGGGACATGTCGTATTCGCTGAAGGTCGATGCCGACGGCCGCAACTTCGAGTTTTTCGTCTACACGGACGGATGGAAATCCGTCAAGGCGGCGCTGCCGAAAGACTGGCAGGACCGGTTCCACGTCGTTACAGGAACCTACGACGGCCGGGAAATCGCGATCTCGATCAATGGCAGGAAGGCGGCTTCCAAGCCCGTGACTGGCAAGATCGCTCCGCGTCCGCATGATCTCGCCGTCGGTCTCAACAGCCAGATTCCGTCACGGCGCTTCGATGGCTCGATCAAGAAGGCCAAGGTCGTTGTCGATGGCGCGCAGCTCTGCAATCTCGACTTCGCCGAGCTCGGCAAACAACCGCAGACCCGCGAGTTCATGGCTTACGGTGGCGACTTCGGCGACCAGCCGAACGACCGTTCGTTCTGCCTCAACGGCATCGTGCGTCCCGACCGCTCGCTCGGCCCGCAGGCACCGGAAGTCCACAAGGTTCACGAGCCGGTCCAGGTCACTCATGACGGCGGATTGACGTTCAAGATCACCAACGAATACGACTTCATCGACCTCTCGCATCTGGCCGCCACCGTCGAGGTGGACCAGGACGGGACGATCGTGCATCGCGCTGCGGTCGCCATTCCCGCCTGTGGCCCCGGCCAGACGGTCGCGCTCACGGTGCCCGCACCGCCGGTCTCGCTGGATGCCGCCAAGGACCAACACGTGCGGCTCATTTTCCAACTCAAGGATGACGCGGCCTGGGCGGACAAGGGGCACCTCATCGCCCAGTGGCAGTTCGAGCTCAACAAGGCAGCCGCTCCGCAAGGCAAGCCGGCGGTGGGCGTCGCATTCCGCGAGGAGGCCGGGTCCGTGCACGCCGAGGCCGGCCGGGCTGCCGCCGTGTTCGACAAGCGCACCGGTTCGCTCGTTTCCTACAAGGTCGACGGCAAGGAAGTGTTCGGCCAGTTGCACCTGAACTTCTGGCGTCCGCCGACGAACAATGACGAAGGCGCCAAGCTGCACCGGATGAACGCGCCATGGCTGCACGCGCTTTCCAAGACCAAGGCGAAAAAGGTCGAGTTCAAGGACAATCACGCCCATTTCGACCTGAGCCTCGGCGTTGGCAACAGCGACGCTACCCTCGACTACCACTTCGAGCAGGACGGCGCGCTGCTGGTTGAATTCCGCCTG
Source organism: Verrucomicrobiota bacterium JB025 (assembly GCA_030673875.1). Taxonomy (GTDB): domain Bacteria; phylum Verrucomicrobiota; class Verrucomicrobiia; order Verrucomicrobiales; family Akkermansiaceae; genus Luteolibacter. The sequence goes on from JAUTCT010000118.1 coordinate 47,401, forward strand.
TGGGCCCGTAAGGCGCCGATGATTCCGCGCGTCGGCATGCAGGCCAGCCTGCCGCAGTCCCAGAACCAGGTCACCTGGTATGGCCTCGGCCCGCACGAGAACTACGTCGACCGCAAGCGATCCGCCTGGGTGGGCACGCACTCGGGCAGCGTGGACGAGTTGTTCAACGCATACTATGACCCGCAGGAATCCGGCAACCGCTCGGAAGTCCGCCGCGCCACCTTCTCCGGCGGCGGCTCCCCGCTCACCATCGAGTCAGCCGGCGAGCACCTCGTCGATGTGTCCGCCTATCCCTACAGCCCGCTCGACATCGAGCTCGCCCGCCACCCGGCGGACCTGCGCGATCCCGGCCGGATCTTCGTCAACATCGACTACGGCCAAACCGGCCTCGGCGGCACCAACTCGTGGGGGCAGATGCCGCTCGAAAAATACCGCCTGTCCAGCAACGCGGAGTATGCCTATTCGTTCCGGATCATCCCCGGAAAATAAGCCGCCGAAGCCCGCTGCAGGCGGTCAGTCGCGGGGAATTCATGGCCGTGGATTTCCCCGCACACCGCGCATTGAGTCACACCACCCTGATAGAACCGACCACCCATGACCCGACATTTGATCCCGTTTCCACTGAAGCCCCTTGTTTGTTTGCTCGCGCTTGCGCTGGCAGCGCTGGCCGCGCCGCAGCCGAATGTGATCGTGATTCTCGCGGACGACATGGGGTCCGGCGACGTGCGGGCGCTCAACCCGGAGTCGTCGATTCCGACGCCGAACCTCGACCGCTTGAGCCGCGAGGGGGTGACCTTCACCGACGCGCATTCCGGTTCGGCCGTTTGTACGCCGACACGCTACGGCCTGGTGACCGGCCGCTACTGCTGGCGCTCACGATTGAAAAAGGGCGTGCTCAACGGCTATAGCGAGCACCTGATCGAGCCGGATCGCTTCACCATCGCCGATGTGTTCAAGGCGAAGGGCTATGCCACCGCTTGTTTCGGCAAGTGGCACCTGGGCATGGACCTGCCGCTGGCGGGCAAGCAGCGGCTCGACTTGAAGGGGACGGTTGAAAACGGCCCGCTGGCCAACGGCTTCGACCGCTATTACGGGATCTCCGCCTCGCTGGATTTTCCGCCGTATGTGTGGATCAGCGACGACCGGATCGACGCGACAGCCGTGGAGATGAAACCCGGGCGCAGGTTTCCGGACTACCTGCGGGCCGGTGAAACCGCCCCCAACTTCATTCACGAACAGGTGCAGGACCGCCTGGTCGAAGAATCCACCGGGTTCATCCGCAAGCAGGCGGCGGCAAAGCAGCCGTTTTTCATTTACCTGCCGCTGCCGTCGCCGCACAAGCCGGTGCTTCCCGCCGACCGGTTTCGGGGGAAATCCGCGGTTGGCCCGTATGGCGACTATGTGATGCAGACCGACTGGACGGTTGGCGAGGTGATGAAGGCGGTCCGGGAGAGCGGCATCGATGACCACACGATGATCGTCTACACCAGCGACAACGGGTCGTTCATGTTCCAGTTGGATGCGCCGGAGTGCCCGCCGAGAATGCCGGCCGATTCGAACAACCCGAAGGACGGCTCGGATCACCGGACCGATCCGACGATCCAGGGGTTCAACTCGGCCAGCCACCGGCCGAACCTGAACTTCCGGGGAACCAAGGCGGACATTTTCGAAGGCGGCCACCGCGTGCCGTTCCTGGTGCGGATGCCCGGTGCATTCGAGGCTGGGCGCCGCGTTTCCACGACGATTTCCCTGGTGGACATTCTGGCGACCTGTGCGGAAGTGATCGGCGCGGAGGTGCCGGCCGGCGCGGCGGAGGACAGCCACAGTTTCCGGGCGCTGCTGATGGGAGAGGGGAAAACCGGCCGCGCGCCGGTGATCGCCCATTCCGTCAATGGCAGTTTTGCGATCTATTCCGGCAAGTGGAAATTGATTGCCACCAAAGGATCGGGCGGGCGCACGCTGCCGGGCAGCAAGCCGTTTCAGAAACCCTACCAGCTCTATGATCTCTCGAAGGATATCGAGGAGCGCAACAACCTGATCGAGAGTCAGCCGGAAGTGGCCCAACGGCTGGAAAAGGAACTCATGACCACGATCGGCGACGCACTCCCGTAGCGCCGGATCGGGGCGGGTGTCCCGGGATGAAGAGGGGATGGAGGAGTCCGGAGGGCATGCTTTTGGCGGTGCCTTCCGGGGGGGATTGGTTGAACTCACGCGCTGTCAAGTGACGTGTTTTCGCGGGGCGGAGTTCAGCAGGGCTACCTCACTTTGAGCTTACCGGGAACAGGATGCCCTCAAGGACGGATTCATCGAGTGCGGCCCGGTAGCGTTTGCCGCGCAGGCTGTCCTTGATGGTGGTGTCTTGCTTGAGCAGGGACAGGCAGACTTTGCG
>JAUTCT010000119.1 GCA_030673875.1 Verrucomicrobiota bacterium JB025
CGAGTGACCACAACCCAGAGCGGCACCCGCCGCCCCGCAACGCGTCAACCAGCTTGAAGCCAAAAACGCCCGAAATCCGACCAACCCAGGGGTCAATTTTAATTGTCGTCAGCGCCCAGCTTTAATTGTCGCCGGACAGCAATGCTTGTTAGCCGGGACTGACCCCTTTGGTGACCCCTTTGGGCGCCCCTTTCGGGCGCTGGTTCGGTTTCTGGTGACTGAGCGGAAGGCACAGGAACTATTTCCGGAAGGTCTCGGTGAGTTCGATTTTTGAAACGGCCACCTCGCCATAGGCGTCGCTTTCTTCGTCCTTCATGCCGTTCTTGAACTGGCTCAGGAAGATCGACGACTGGGTGTAGCAACCGAGTTTGAAATAGCCTGCTTTGTCGACAGCGGTCCATGTGTGGGTGAACTGCTTTTGATTGTCGAGATTGAGCACCGTGCAGGTGATCCGGCCCTTGTCGACCTCGGTTGTCACCCGGAGACGCTGGCCGAGAGTATAGGGCACTTCGTTGCTAAACTTCTTTTTGTGGCTCTCATTCCAGATGAGATGCAATCCGGTCCTGGCGTGATACTGCAGCCGCATGGGTTCATCGTCGGGCCCGTGTATCTGCACCATGCAGACTTCCGGTTTTTGCACGGGAGTTTTGGTGACACGCAGCTCAGTCACGAGTTTTTGATGGTCCTGCATGGACCAGTAGCCGTTGCCGCCACCAACCCGCTGGCGCAGTTCGCAGCGGGGATATTTTGATCCTTTTGTGGTCGCTCCGCCACAATGGGCACGAAAGAACACCTCCCCGCCGCGGGCGTAGAAATACGGCGGCATCTCGAAACCGGTGAGTGCGTCGTCAATGACTTCGCGGGGTTTCCTGTTTCGCTTGTCGACCTCCGCGGCGGCGGAACTGTCTTTGCCTTTTGCGTCGACCGGCAGGGTGATCTTCCAGTCCGGAAGGCTCGGGAGAACATCCGACGGAAGAACCTTCGTTGATACGGAGTGCGCATCTTCAGCAGGTCCGGGTTGAGTGTTTTTTTTGTCAGCGGCTTCCGCAGGGAGGCTGGTCCACAGTAACAAGCCGGCCAATAGAGGTTTCAACGTGTGGTGATTCATATGTGTTGAAGAATGCTAGATCATCGATTTTTCCTCCTCTGGACAACGTTCCGATCATGCGACGCCACTCAGAGACCCGGGGGAGACTGAACATATCGACCATCCACCCGCAAGTCCCGCGTCCTTTGTCATGGCGCCATCGCAGGTCCGTTTCGGTGTGTTGTCTTCCGGAGCTGGGGATTCACCAGGTGAGTGGTTTCAAGATGGCGGGCCTTGAAGGCGGAAAGAAGAGTGCCCGGTGAATGACGCGGGTGTGGCAGGGGGGCGCGGCTTTTTCTGGGCCATCTCGTTGGCGCGTCGTTGGTGCGTCGTTGGTGCGTCGTTGGCGATCAGCGGTTTGGGGGCACCGCAGGCCGTTGCGAATTCCATGAAGCAAGCGATGAAGAGCGGCGCTGGCATCCCTGCCGGGATGCGATGACTCCGGGGGCCGGGACTCCGGGGGTGTCGCTGCGCTCGACCCCCGGCTACTGGCTGTGATCCCTCCGGGATCTTTTGGTGGCGCGGCTATGTCGACAAGTTGGTGATCCCTCCGGGATCTTTTTTGGTGGCGGGATGTTGACGACAAGCGGTCGTCGGGTGGGATTGGCCGCGGTCCTTTGGGGTGATGGATCGGGCGCTGTTTCCCGGGCTTGGCGGGTCCGCTCTGTGGGCGGTTATTTGCCGGGTTGGTAGAGTGGGTGCTGGCGCTTTTCGCGGACGAATTCGTCTTTGCTGAAGGTGAAGACCACGGCGCGGGTGTCGGTGGCGGATGGGGTGGATGCGGTGGCGGGGGTGGCGCGGACGACGTCGGGCACGCCTTTTGGATAGATCGCCCGGCATCCGGGTTTGGCGGGGGTGTTGCCGTTCACGCGAGGTGCGGAAAACGTGATGGTGAGATCCTGCGGGATCACGTGCTGATCGGGTTTGCGGCCGAAGATTTCCACGAATCCGGCGACGGACTTGCCAAGTTTGAGGTGATGGTTGGGAAAGCGCAACGAGCCGCAGTCGAGCTGCCGGTTGGTCTGGTGGTCATGGATGGAGTAGCGGACCCATGTGTAGGGTTTTTCGTCGATGGTGACTTGTTCCGCGACCTCGAGGCGGCAGGTGTAGGTGCCTTGCGACCAGTTCAGCTTGCGGCGGATGGAGATGAAGTCGCCTTCGTGGCCCGATGATTCCATGAAGCCGCCTTCGGCGGTGCGGATGGCATCGAGGGCGCGCTCGCCCCACATCGAGAAGATCCCGCCACGGCCGATGTTCTGGCGGTTCGGGTTGGTTTTCGTCTGGGCGGCCATGTGGGTTTGGATGCCGCCGTAGAATTTGGTTCCTGACAGGGAGCCGAGGCCGAAGGGGGCGATGTAGAGGCGCAGGGAGTCGTCGAGTTTGCCGACGATGGTGACATCGACTTCGAGGGTCTGGAAGTCATCGGCGACGGATTCGGCCGGCAGGGACCACCAGATGTCGGCGAGGTGCCATGGCATGTTTTTGTAGGTTTTTCCCTCGGTGAGGGCCGCCCGGGCGGGCAGGCAGACGGATGCGAGGCAGGACAGGGCGAGGACGGTGGTGGCGAGTGCGGGTAGCCGTTTCATGGAGCTGTGGATGGCGTGGTGATGTCCGATGAGGTCGTGGCGGATCGGTTCAGCGCGCGATGCGGTTGCGTGACGGTTGGAAGACCTCGGCGAACCAGGCTTTGGCGGCATTGAAGCCGCGGATGATGGTGTTTTCCCGGATGTCGGTGATGATGCAGTGCTCGGCGATTTCATCGACGTGGCTGCGGTAGCGGGGGGCGAGCATGACGAGGCGGGTGGTATCGCCGGAATCGGGGGTGTGGAGGAGGGATGGGAAGAGGAGGCCTTTGACGAGGGCGTGGCGGTCGCCGGGGAGGGTGGTGGTTTTCGCCGGCATGACGAGCCACGGGCGGTGGCTGAAGACGAGGTCGCCGGTGTCCGAGCGGTGGATGCGGCCGCAGGTGCGGATGGGCAGACCGGTGGAGCGGTGGGCGATGAAAGCGTGCGGGGTGGCGGGGCGCGCGGCGTTTTTCCGGAACCACGGGAAGATGATGTCTCCGGCAACGATGGTGCCGAACATGGTGAGCCGGAAGGACGGGCGGACGAGGATGGTGGCGGCGACGAGGATGGCGATGCAGATGGCGGCGCCAAGCCAGGGGGCGATGGCGTAGGCGATGGGGATGAGGGAAAGCAGGATGAGTTTGCCGAGTTTCATGAAGCCATCGAGCCAGACGAATGGGCAGAGGGAGATGAGCACGTTGATGCCGTGTGCGGTCATCCAGACGACGAGGAACGAGACCATGGAAAGCGGGACGAGGATGAGGGCGGCGGTGCCATTGAGGGAAGCGATGGGCATGGCGGTGGCAAGGTGCATGCCGGAGTGTGCGATGGCGCCGGTGGTGGGTTCGATGGACGACAGGGTTTCGGCCATTTGGCTGGCGATGTAGGGGACGAATCCGGCGGTGGCGACGAGGGCGCTGACTTTGTCCTCGAAGGTTTCGGCCATATCGAGGGGCTTTTTGATGAGCGCGGGGGTGCCGGGTCCGAGGAGGTCCTTGATGAAACAGAGCGAGAGGATGCAGAAGCCGAAGCCCCAGGCGTAGGGGTGGCAGAACCAGGGGAGATGGTGGCGGGATTGCGCGGGGGTGTTAAAATATTTCCATGCGCCGACGGTGCTGACGCCGAGGAGGGGGGAAATGGCGGTGCCGGTGATCTGGGAGATGCCTTCGGCGAGGTCGATGCCGGGGAGGCGGTCGGTTTGCGGGAAGGCGGGGGCCGGGGTGGCCGGGGTGGCCGGGGCGGCCGCCGAGGGGGCGGAGGATGGTGGCGGGGTGGTGTCGGCCCGGGCGGCGGGAAGGGTGGCCGCGACGGCAAGGGTCAGCGCGAGGGCAGCCAGGGGTTTGGCGAAAGTCTTCATGAAGTTTGAGGGAGGATGGGCGAGCGAGCGGGATGAGGCAAGGGGTGAAAACAGGGGATTGAGGCCGCTGAGCGGCGATGGTGGATTGGGGATGGTGAATTGGGGGTTGGGGGTTTTACAGCCAACCGCCGTCGCTTGGAGCTATGGCGCTCAAGAGTCGCCAAGGGGAAAGGCCGCTGCGCGGCGGGTGGAGATAGGGACTCACACGAAGACACGAAGGCACGAAGTGGGTTTGGGGAGAGCTTGATGGGGCTCGGGTTGGGTGGCGGGTAGCGCCCTGCGGGCTGGTGGGTGGGATTCACGCGAAGACACGAAGGCGCGAAGTGGGATAGAGGCCGCTGCGCGGCGGGTGGAATTTGAGATTTGAGATTTGAGATGGGCGTTGCGCGGGGCATGGGCGAGTCATTGGCGGAAGGCTGATGGGCTTTGGGGAAGACGGACGCCCCGGCGGTGCGTCCCTACCGGGGGTGGGAGGAGCGGCGAAACGTGTTCGCCGATGCGGATGAGGCGTGGGTTGTTTTTTTTGGGCGCTGGGAATTGGAGGCGGGGGCGGCATTCGCCGGACAGCTCGGAGAGCCGTCCCTGCCTGGTCATTGGCGGGAAGACGGACGCCCCGGCGGTGCGTCCCTACCGGGGGATGGGCGGCGCTGAATGGTGATTGAACCGCCAAGGGGGAAGGGCGCCAAGGCCGCTGCGCGGCGGGTCGAATTTGAGATTTGAGATTTGAGATTTGGGGTTTTAGATGGGCGTTGCGCGGGGCATGGGCGAGTCATTGGCGGGAAGACGGATGGGCTCTGGGGAAGACGGACGCCCCGGCGGTGCGTCCCTACCGGGGGGATGTGCGGTAGGCGGATGGTCCGGCAGGGTGTGGTTGATGGAGACGGGCGGGGAGGAGCGGCGAAAGGTGTTCGCCGATGGTGGTGAGGAGGCGGTTGCTTGGTGGGTGATGACGGATGGGTTTTGGCGCATGGATGGGGGGGACAGCGGGCGGGATTGCCCGCTCTCCAACCGGGAGCGAGACGCTCCCGGAACAACTGGAGCAGGATGCCAGTAGTGTTCGGCACGCTTTGAGCTGTTTTCGTTTTCATGGGCGAGGGCTGACTCATGGGGTTTTCAGGTTTTGGCCTGCGCCCGGTCTGGACGCAAGGTCGTCGGTTGCCAGTGGCGTCCGTACAAAGCTGCGCGTCG
>JAUTCT010000120.1 GCA_030673875.1 Verrucomicrobiota bacterium JB025
CGGTCGTGCCTTCGCTACGGGCTTCTTTCGGCTCACTCACCTCACGGTGGCGACCTTGCCTTTCACTACGGTTGCTGTCACTCAGTCCGTCCAATACGTTTCAATTGTTAAGTTCATGCCCATGCCGGGCACACTAGCGCGCTCTCGATGAGAGCGCACCCCAAAGCCCATCCGCCAGATCCCATCCGAGGTAGCGCGCTCTCGATGAGAGCGCACCCCAAAGCCCATCCGCCAGAGCCCACCCGAGGTAGCGCGCTCTCGACAAGAGCGCACCCCAAATCCCATCCGCCAAAGCCCATCCGCCAGAGCCCATCAGCTCCCTCCCAGAGCCCATCCGCCAGCCCCCATCAGCTCCCCTCACTCCGGCTGGTGCTCGTCACAATACTCTTTGCCGTCCTTCCCCACGCGGAACTCCAGCTCCGGATCACTCACGTCCGTCCGCCCGCACTCCGCGCACTTGTGGAACGACTCACCCACCGGCTCCTGCGCCTTCCGGAACTGCTTCCGCTTGTAGGCGCTCTCCGCCAGCTTCGCCCGCCCCCTGATCAGCGGAATCCCCGCCCAACACACATAGTTCGCATACGCCAGCGCGAAAAACACCAGCATCAGCGGACTCGCCAATATCCCCACCAACAGGAAAAACGCCTGAATCCACGCCAAATACTTCACCTTCACCGGCAGGATGAAAAACATCAGGAACTCCACATCAGGAAACAGCGTCGCAAACGCGAAAAACGCCGCGCCATACAGCAGGAACCCCGAACCCATCATCGGCCCGTTCAACAGGAAATTCCCCGCGATCAACCCGATCACCCCCGCATAGAAAAACAACGACGTGCTGAACGCCCCCCACTCCTCCTCCAGCGCGTCACTCATCATGAACGCAATCCGCACCATGAAATAAAAGAACACCGCGCCCAACAGCCCCATCCCCTGGAAACCCGACGACGCGAACAGAAACGTCACCACCCGCCACACCTCGCCGCCCAGAATCGCCGCACGGTCAAACTCCAGCAGCAAACCAATGTCCGGCCGCACCAACTGCAACACATACACCAACGCGTGCATCAGCGCGTAGTAGCGCAAAAACCCGGGAAACGAGATCCCGCCCATCCGGCGTTCCAATTTGTCTAGCAAAGGCATCCGCAGCCAACCTCCCCCATTTCCCCGCCCCTGACAAGCCCCGCCACCCGCAGCAGACCGGATCACCCCGCCAGGCCCGCCAGCCACACCCCCTGCGAAACGCCCAAATTCTCCACGTATTCTGTTCGCCAAATCCACCAAAATCCGCATATCCTCTGCCCGTCGGAACCTACATCTCACAGCAGAACCCAATAAACTCCCCGATACCATGGAACCTGTCATCTTCAACAACACCGTCCTCCGCGACGGACACCAGTCCCTCGCCGCCACCCGCATGAAAACCGGGCAAATGCTCGATGCATGCCCCATCCTCGACTCCATGGGATACGGTGCCCTCGAAACCTGGGGCGGCGCCACCATCGACGCCGGCCTCCGCTTCCTCGGTGAGTTCCCCTTCGACCGCCTCGACGCCCTCAAAAAAGCCTGCCCCAACACCCCACACATGATGCTCCTGCGCGGCCAGAACATCGTGCAATACGCCCACTTCCCCAACGACGTCGTCGAAGCCTTCATCTCCTGCTCCGCCAAACACGGCATGGACATCTTCCGCATCTTCGATGCCCTCAACGACCCGCGCAACATGGAGTGCGCCATCAAGGCCGCCAAAGCCGCCGGCAAACAGGCACACGGCGTCATCTGCTACACCACCAGCCCCGTCCACAACGTCGAATCCTTCGTCGCCCTCGGCGTCCGCCTCGAGGAAATGGGCGCCGACACCATCGTCATCAAGGACATGGCCGGCCTCATCCCGCCCGCCGCCGCCAAAGCCATCGTCTCCGGCCTCAAGGCAAAAACAAAGATCCCCGTCTGGATCCACACCCACGAAACCGCCGGCCTCGGCGCCGCCACCTACCTCGCCGCCATCGATGCCGGCGTCGACGCCATCGACGTCTCCATCGCTCCCTTCGCCAACGGCACCGGCCAGCCCGACGCGCTGCGCATGCACTCGCTGCTCGAAGGCCACCCGCGCCAGCCCAAACTCGACATCGAAAAACTCGAAAAACTCCGCGAGCACTTCACCCGCGTCTACGCCGAACTCTCCGACTTCACCAGCCACCGCAACGAAATCGTCGACTCGGACACCCTCCGCTACCAAGTCCCCGGCGGCATGCTCTCGAACTTCCGCAACCAGCTCAAGGAGCAGAAAATGGAAGACAAGTTCGAAGACGTCTTCGCAGAAATCCCCGTCGTCCGCGAAGCCCTCGGCTGGATCCCGCTGGTCACCCCCACCTCACAAATCGTCGGCGTCCAGGCCATGCTCAACGTCAAGTTCGGCCGCTGGAAAAACTTCTCCCCGCAGGCCATGGACATCGCCCTCGGCTACTACGGCACCACCCCCGCACCCGTCGACCCCGAGGTCCAGAAACTCGCCGCCGAAAAAGCCGGCAAGGACCCCATCACCTGCCGCCCCGCCGACCTCCAGCAACCCGGCATGGAAAAACTCCGCGCCGAACTCAAGGCCAAGGACATGCCCGCCGACGACGAACACTGCGTCATCCACGCCATGTTCCCCATGCAGCTCGAAGCCATCTACAAGAAAAAGGACCAACCCGCCGCTGCCGCCAAACCCGCTCCGGCACCCAAACCCAAAAAACCCGCGGAGCACTACAACGTCACCATCGACGGCAAGACCCACTCGGTCGAACTCGAACGCGTCGACTGAGCCCCCACTCACCCGCGGACGGCTCACCGAGCCGTCCTCCCCCTCCTCAAAACGGCCCCTCATCGCGGGGCCGCTTTCGCAATTTTCCCAACCGTGCGCCCTCCCTCCTACCAGAATCTCGACAGCAACCCCAACCTCCCGACCCTGCGTTCCTGGCTCGAGGAACAACGATGGATCGATTTCTATCGGCCGAAAGACATCAGCCGGGGCAAATCATACCATCGCAACGACATGCTGCGGGAATTGTCACTCGCTCCCGATTTTGAAACCTCCGGGAAAATACTCGCCACCGTCTCCGGCTCCCGCGCCACCCCCTACAAAGTCACCCTGACCTTCCGCCAGCACAGGTCACAAGGAGTCACCTACATCCTCCCGGATTCCAATTGTTCCTGCCCCGTCGGATACAACTGCAAACACTCCGTCACCGCCCTTCTCAAGCTCGGTGAAATCGCCTCCACCCCGGATTTCCCCACCGACCATGGCAGCAAGCTCTCCCACGGAGCCCGCCAGTGGCTCGAGTCGATCCAATCGACCAGCACCACCCAAACCACCGAGAAAACCCCACAGTCCAATTCCTTCCTCGCCTATTGCATCGAGCGCGACTGGGATAACCAATTCACCCTCCGGCTCCACCGCGCCCACCAAACCAAAAACCGACTCAACATCAGTGATTCCTGCGCGCGGATAGACCTCGTGAAACCTCCATCCTACGTCAGGGAACACGACCACTCGCTGATCTTGTGGTTCGCCCAAGCCTGCCTGAACCAATGGGACCAGCAACTCCAACTCCACAATCCCAGCGCCGCAAAAATCCTCACCGCAGCACTCAAGCTCGGCACCCTCTTCATCTCTCTCGATGAACCCGACTACCAACACCGCACGAAAACCTACCGGAAAATCCAGTCCGCCCCCGCCATCCCCGTCGAACCCGGTTGGCAGGACAACCCCGACGGCAGCGTATCCCCCGTGCTCCGCCAAACCTCCACCGGCACCCGGCTCGCCTCTGGCACCACCCTCATCCTACCCACCCAGCCCCCGCTCTGCCTGAACACCGCCACCCCCTCCCTCGCCACGCTCGAAACCCAACTCCCGCCAGCCCTCATCAGCGCCTGGAATCGTGGCCCCGCCCTCTCCCGCGAAGAGGCCGAAACCGCCAGCGAAAAACTCACCGAACTCTCACCCGAAAACCCGCTCCCCACCCCCGTCACCCTGGAGATCAAGCGCCTGCCGAAATCCAAACCCACTCCCCATCTCCACATCAAACGGGCCGCCGACGGCGCCGCCGAAGGCGACATCATCGCCCGGCTCAGCTTTCATTACAAAAGCTCCGGACCACTCCCGCCTCTCGCCCCCGGAGCTCCCCACATTCACGCTTGGACCAAGAACAAAGTCCGTTACCTCCTCGAACGCAACCCCACCGCCGAATCCTCCTGCGTCCGCAAACTGGAAGACGCGGACATCATCCCGGCGGAATCACTCTTCCCTTACGATCCCGTCCCACACGAGCTGCGCCACCACTTCATCGCCAGCCCCTTCAGCACGGAATCCGTCCTCACCTGGCTCGACTTCCTCGAAATCGCCGCGCCGAAACTCCGCAAAAACGGCTGGACCATCGAAGTCGACCCAGACGCCGGCCTCACCCTCTTCGAAGTCTCCGATTTCCAACCCGACATCCACCCGGAAACCGACCACGGAATCGACTGGTTCAAGTTCGACCTCCACGTCGAGATCGACGGCAAACCCGTCTCCCTCATCCCCTCCATCGCAGAAGCCATTGCCAACGACTACTTCGGCAAAACCGACCAAACCACCGAACTTCCCGAACACACCCTCATCCCCCTCCCGCCACCCGACCAGGGATTCATCAAGTTCCCCACCGAACGCCTCCGCGAAATCTGCAACACCGTCTCCCACCTCTTCCACGGACGCACCGACTTCTCCGACGGCCCGCTCCGGCTCGACCGCCTCTCTGCCGCCGTCGTCGCCGGGGAACTCGACATCGACGGCTCGGAAACCAATAAAGCCCTCGCCGAACTCGGCAAAAAACTCGCCAACATCCGCCAACTCCCCGAGTTCGCTCCCCCCTCCACACTCAAGGCAAAACTCCGCCCCTATCAGCTCGAAGGCTACCGCTGGCTCCGCTTCCTGTCGGACAACAAGCTCAACGGCATCCTCGCCGATGACATGGGCCTCGGAAAAACCATTCAAACCCTCGCCCACCTGGCCGCCGCCCGCAAAAAGGACACCCCGCCCGCACTCGTCGTAGCCCCCACCTCCGTCGCCACCAACTGGGCCGCGGAAGCCGCCCGCTTCACCCCCTCGCTCAAGACCCACCTCCACCACGGCACCGGCCGCCACGCTCGCGCCGCGGAAATCCCCACCGCAGACATCGTCATCACCTCCTACCCCCTCCTCGTCCGGGACCGGGAAGCCCTCGCCGCCCAGCCTTGGAACACCGTGGTGCTCGACGAAGCCCAATCCATCAAAAACCCGAAAACCGCTGCCGCCAAAGCCGCCTGCGAACTCCAGGCCGGCAACCGACTCTGCCTCTCAGGCACCCCCATGGAAAACCACCTGGGCGAACTCTGGTCACTCATGCGCTTCCTCATGCCCGGCTACCTCAGCGACGAAAAAACCTTCAACTCCAAACTCCGCAGACCCATCGAACGCCACGGCGATGCCGACGCCCAGACCGCCCTCAACCGCCGCGTCTCACCCCTCCTGCTCCGCCGCACCAAAGACGAAGTCGCAACCGACCTCCCGCCGAAAACCCAAATCCTCCACCGCGTCACACTCGGCACCAAAGAGCGCGAGCTCTACGAATCCGTCCGCTCGCTCATGGACAAACGCGTGCGGGACGCCATCGCCTCCCGCGGCCTCGCAAAATCCCACATCATCGTCCTCGACGCCCTCCTCAAGCTCCGCCAAATCTGCTGCCATCCATCACTGCTCAAAACCCCCGCCGCCAACAAGCTCGAACAAGCCGCCAAATTCCATTTCCTCACCAACGAACTCCTCCCCACCCTCATCGAGGAAAACCGGCGCATCCTCCTCTTCTCCTCATTCACATCCGTTCTATCGCTCATCGAAAAGGATCTCAAACAACGCCAAACCCCACACCTCAAACTCACCGGCCAAACCCGCAAACGCGGCGAACTCGTCACCAGATTCCAATCCGGCGGCATCCCCGTCTTCCTCATCTCGCTCAAAGCCGGCGGCACCGGCCTCAACCTCACCGCCGCAGACACCGTCATCCACTACGACCCGTGGTGGAACCCCGCCGCCGAAAACCAAGCCACCGACCGCGCCCACCGCATCGGCCAGGAAAAACCCGTCTTCGTCCACAAACTCATCTGCCAGGGCAGCATCGAAGACCGCATCCTCGATCTCCAGGCCCGCAAATCACGCCTCGTCGAAGCCCTCCTCTCCGAGGAAACCACCAAACTCCGCCTCGACGAACAAACCCTCTCCCACCTCCTCGCCCCCCTCGCCTGAACCAGTCCGCGCCCGGCACCTGCCGCCCCGCCTCCTGCTGCAGCGCGCCGACCACCATGGCCAAACCCGGACCTCTCGCCCTTTTCATCGCAACGACCAACCAGCGGCCGCGAAAGGAATCGGTAGGATTTCCCGCATCCCCCGTATATTCCTACCCCATGAACCTGAAAACTCGATCCCTGATTGCGGGCCTGCTCTTCGCACTGCCGCTCACATTGCATGCCGGAGGAAAGTCGCCAGCCAAAGGCGGCCAATCCATCCCTCCCGGCAAAAGCGTCGTCTACAAACACTCCGGAGGCCAACCGCGCGAAATGGAGATCTATTTCCCACCCGGCCATGATCCGGCCAAGTCCAGGGTGCCCGGCGTGATCCTGTTTCACGGCGGTGGCTGGACATCGGGGAGCCTTGGCGCGTTTCGCAAGGACTGCCACTACCTCGCCAGCCGCGGCCTGGTCGCCGCCACCGCAAACTACCGCATGCTGACCAAAGCGGAACGCGCCAAACTGCCAATGGGCGAATCCCACAAAAGCCCCTGCGTCACCGACGCCAAAAGCGCCATCCGCTGGTTCAAGCAGCACGCCGCCGAACTCGGGGTCGACCCCGCGCGCATCATCACCGGCGGCGGTTCCGCCGGCGGCCACATCTCGGTGCTCGCCACCTTGAATCCGGGCCTCAACGACCCCGCCGACCCCAAGGACATCGACACCTCGGTGGTCGCCTACCTGCTCTTCAATCCCGCCTTTGCCGCCGGCGACAGCAAATATCCGGAAATCGACGCGTTGAAGTTTCTCAAACCGGACATGGCACCCGCGATCGCGATGTATGGCACCAAGGACCCATGGCTCAAGCGCGCGCAACCCGTGTTTGAAAAACTCGACCGCCTCGGCAACACCACCACCGAACTGTGGCACGCCGAAGGCCAGAGCCACGCGTTTTTCAACAACGAACCGTGGAAAACCGCGACCCTCATTGCCGCCGACCGCTTCCTCGTCCGGCAAGGCCTTCTCAACGGCGAACCAACGCTCACACCGCCCGCCAACGGCGCAAAACTCTTCCCGACCCCGGATCGCCCCGCAGGCGGAAACTAACTCGCGTAAAACCCCGCCCAAGTCGCCGCAATGCCGCAATGCCGGCATCGGCGGCTACCCGGGAACCGCCCACCTCAAACGAAGGCGCCGGCAAACACAATCTGCTCGACCGCCACCCTGAGCGCGTCGCCAGCATGGCAAGCCAAGCCAATCCCGCCACCTCAGCAAGCAACCCACCCGACCGACGGAAGACACCATCGTCTCCTACCCCCCGGTTTGAGGACCGGTTGCCCCCTCGGCCAACAGGGAAAGCAGCAGCGATTCTTGACCTGACAACGAGCCACAATAGCTTGACCGTCAGGCAATAATCCACCTCCAGCTTGCTCCGACCCACTCCGAAATCCCCTTTTTCCCGCCGTCCCCGCCTTCCCGGCATCACTTGGTGAACCGGCATACCGACTGCATTGCGGGCCCGCCGCCACAATCCGGTCCACCGCCGGCCTCCCTTCAACCACTTCCCAGCCCCCACCCGGGACATCCAAATCCATCAATCCCATGCCCCACCTGAAAAACGCCCTGCTCTCGACTGCAATTTCCCTCGCCAGCCTGCATGCCGCGGAAATCACCTACACCGGAGTAGCAGGCGGCGAATGGGCCACCGACAGCAACTGGAGCGGTGGCACCTACCCCAGCAGCAACGACGCCGCAATCCTCGACACCACCGCCAACCTCAGCGTTGACGCACCCGTCAACATCCAGTCGATCCACGTCGGAACAAACGGCGACGGCAGACTCCAGATCGGCAGCCAGGCCACCCTCACGGCAACCTCGAATGCCTCGAAAACAAGCCGCATCGGCAGCGGCAGCGGAAATGACGGATTCGTCCGCCAGGAAGGCGGCGACGTCTCCATCAACCGCCTCGAAATCGGCCGCGACTCCGCCACCGGCACCTACCACATCCACAGTGGCACCCTCTCCGTCATTCGGGACACCCAGAGCTACTCGCTCTTCCTCGGAACCAACACCGGCAGAAGTGAGACGGGGAACGGCACCTTCCGCATCAGTAGCGGAAACTTCACAACCCGCGCCGGCGTCTGCCTCGGCTCGTCCGCCGGCGGCATCGGACGCTTCGAAGTCATCGGATCCCACCCCGGCTCGATCGGAATCGGCTCCAACGGAAGTCTCGATGGCATATGGACGCAAAACGCAGGCTCCACCCTCAGCGTCCGCATCGACAAAACATCAAGTGGTGTGACGCCCATTTTCATCGATGACGTCGGCCAGGACGGCGGCGGCAATGGCGACGTCATCTTCGAAAACGGCGCACTCCTCGATGTCGGCTTCACCGGCGCCTTCCTCAATGGCGGAACCTTCACCATCATGGAATGGGAGGGCGACGTCACCGACAACGGCCTCCAGCTCGCCCCATCGGTCGATACCAACCTCTGGAGCTTCAACGTCGACTCCGCCAACAAGCGCCTCACCGTCACCGCCGCCGGCGCTCCCATCAGCCGCAGCTTCGTCCACCCCGGCCTCTCCCACAAACTCGCCGACCTCGAGCGCATGCGCGACATGGTCGCCGCCGGCATCGAACCCTACGCCAGCTCGTTTGCCGCAATGGCCGCCACAAGCCGGGCACAACACACCTATCAACCGAGCAGTGCCGCGGCCGACCTGGAAACCAACGGCGGCACCGCCAACAACAATTCCCTCAGAAACGACGGCGTCGCCGCCTACTACAACGCGCTGATGTGGTTCATCACCGGCGACGAACGACATGCCGAGGCCTCCATCCGCATCTTCACCGCCTGGTCCGGCGTCAAGAACATCGATGGAATCCCGCTGAATGCCGGACGCCACTGGCGTCTCATCGAAGCGGCGGAAATCATCAAGAGCACCTACAGCGGATGGGACCCCGACGACCTGCAGGCGTTCAAGGACATGCTGGTCTATCCGGGCTACTCGAGCACGACCGTGCCAACTGGCGACGACTTGAGCATCTACTGGCGGGCCTATCAGGGGGACCCCGCCAGACACGGCAACCAGGGACTCTTCGCCATGCGCTGCGTGATGGCCATCGGCGTCTTTCTCGACAACGAAATCATCTACGACCGCGCCCTCCGCTACCTCCAGGGAGCCCCCGCGCGCGACGATGACATCCCCTACATCACCGGCCCATCCATCGCCGAAACCCAGATCGGAACCTACGAACACTTCCTCGAATACAGCCGCACCGGCCAGGAAAGCACCATCCCGGACTACGGATACAACGAGGTCATCCACAACTACATCTACCCCAATGGTCAGGCACAGGAGTTTTCCCGTGACATGGCCCATGGCCTCGCCGGCATCGGCATCATCGCCACCATGTCCGAAATCGCATGGAGCCAGGGGGATGACCTCTACGGACACCTCGACAACCGCCCGCTCCTCGGACTCGAATACTACTACCGCTACAACGTCAGCTTCGAAAACCCCTTCCCCGACCAGACGACGCCGTGGGAACCCACCGTCGAAAACGGAGAATTCATCCAACGCCTCGACCAATCCGGGCGCTGGTTCTCGCTCAAGGCCAACCCCTACCTCGCCCAAAATGTGGGCGAGGATTACCTGCTCCGCGGAACGTTCATTGACGACCCGATGTATGAAATGAACCTGGCCCACTACCGGGACCGGATCGGGGTGTCTTCCGACAATACCAAATGGCTGGAACGCGGACTGGATCTGTTGATTGCCGATCAGGGATTCGAGGGACAGGGCACCCCATGGGACCATCCCTCATGGGGCGGGCTGACCTTCCGCCGCGTGAGCCCCGGAGATCCAGTCCGGGGATTCTCCAACGGCACGCCGGAATACGCCATCCACTCGCTGCCGGACACCATCGAGGCGGAAAACTACGACTACTTCCCGCTCGACGGCGAAGGCCGCACCTATCACGACCTCTCGAATGGCAATGACGGCACCTCCTACCGCCCCGCCGAAAGCGTCGACCTCAGCTCCGCATCGGAAGGTGACTACGCCATCTCCTCCATCGAGGCGGGCGAATGGCTGACCTACACCGTCTCCGTCCCCGACACCGCCGACTACGACATTTCGATCCGCTACGCGTCGACGGCCCCGGGAGGCACCATCCGGTTCAGCTTCGATGGCACCGACGTCAGCGGCAGCATCCCGGTCCCCCACGGGTCCCCGGCGTCCACCGGAGCATCCGACTGGCAGGACCTCGTCATCGCCACCGGCGTCCCCCTCAGCCAGGGCGTGCAACAACTCACCATCACCTTCGGCGGCACCTCCGGATCGTTCCTTCTCAATCACTTCTCAGTCGCGGAACCTCCCGCCCTCCCCGTCGCCCACTGGCGTTTTGAAGAAGGCAGCGGCAGCCTCGCCTCCGACTGCACGGGCAACGGCCACCACGGCACCATCAACAACGCCACCTGGACCACCCGCAGCGGCGGCGGAAATGCCCTCTCATTCAACGGCACCAACGCCAACGTCAGCCTCCCCGCAAGCGCCTTCGCCAGCCTCGACAACGAAGTCACCCTTGCCTTCTGGGCCTTTGGCGACCCCAGCCTTCCCTCCCAGAATTCCCCCTTCTGGGCCGGAACCACCACCGGCGGCCGCATTCTCAACGTCCACCTCCCGTGGACCGACACCGATGTCTATTTCGACGCCGCCGACCGCATCAACCAATCGTCCACCGAAGCTGAAACCGAAAACGCCTGGGTCCACTGGGCCTTCACCAAGAATGCCAACACCGGCGACATGAGGATCTTCCGCAACGGCACCCTCTGGCACTCCGCCACCGGTAAAACCAACTCGATCGGCACCATCGCCCGGGCCTTCATCGGCAGCGAAAATTCCAGATACTACTACCCCGGACTCATCGATGACTTCCGCCTCTACGATGTCGCACTCTCCAGTCCCGCCATCTCAACCCTCTACAGCAACGCGCTCAACCCCCACACCCTGACATACAACTCAGGTCTCGGCGGATCCATCTCCGGCATCGCGTCCCAAACCATCGACCACGACTCCAACGCTTGCCCGGTCACCGCCGTGCCCGACGAAGGCTACAGCTTCGCAAACTGGAGTGACGGGCTCACCGACGCCACCCGCAGCGACCTCAACGTCACCGGCGACCTCGCGGTCACCGCAAACTTCGCCATCAACACCTACACCCTGGCCTACAACGCCGGTGCCAACGGAACCATCTCCGGAACCACTCCCCAGACCGTCGACCATGGCACCGACGGCAGCACCGTTACCGCCGTGCCCGACGAAGGCTACAGCTTCGCCAACTGGAGCGACGGCCTCACCGACGCCACCCGCAGCGACCTCAACGTCACCGGCGACCTCGCGGTCACCGCAAACT
>JAUTCT010000121.1 GCA_030673875.1 Verrucomicrobiota bacterium JB025
GTGCGCTCTCATCGAGAGCGCGCTACCTCGAATGGGCTTGGGTTGAGGTGGGGGCGTGGGTTGAGGGGGGGCGTGGGTTGAGGGGGGGCGTGGGTGGGGGTGCCCGTTCTGGTTAGTGGTCGCCGCGTTCGTCGCGTTCGAGTTGGATGCGGTCTTCGAGGTTGCGGGCTTTGACGCGGTGTTTGCGTTTGGCCCAGCGTTCGACGGCCATTTGGCGTTTTTTGGCGCGTTTCCGGAGTTTGGCGATTTCGATTTCGAGGTTGAGGAAGGATTCGTAGCGGGCGGGGTCGAGGGACCCGTCTTCGACGGCGGCACGGATGGCGCAGCCGGCGTCTTTTTTGTGCGAGCAGTCGTGGTATTTGCAGCGGGTGGTGATTTCCTCGATGTCGGCGAAGCTTTCGCGGAGGGTGGTTTCATCGGTCCACATCTGGATTTCCCGCATGCCGGGGTTGTCGATGAGGAGTCCGCCGCCGGGGAGCGGGACGAGTTCGCGTGCGGTGGTGGTGTGGCGGCCTTTGCCGGTGGTTTCGTTGACCTCGCTGGTCCACTGCCATTCTTCGCCGTAGAGTTGGTTGACGAGGGTGGATTTGCCGACGCCGGAGGATCCGACGATGCACATGGTGACGCCGGGTTTGAGGTAGGTTTGGAGGGTTTTGAGGCCTTCGCCCTTGAGGGCGGAGGTGACGTGGACGTGGGCCTGGTCCCAGAGGGCGGAGATTTCGTCGGCGGCGCGTTGGTTTTGTTCGGCGGGGAAGAGGTCGGCTTTGTTGACGAGGACGACGGCTTTGGCGCCGCTGAGGCCGATGAGCGAGAAGTAGCGCTCCATGCGGCGGAGGTTGAAGTCGGGGCCGGAGTCGGTGACGACGGCGACGAGGTCGATATTGGCGCCGATGACCTGGGCCTGGCTCGAGTTGCCGGGCATTTTGCGGGAGAAGACCGACTGGCGCGGGAGGGTGGCGCGGATGACGTGGTCGGAGTTGTCGTCGCCGAGTTCGAGGGCGACCCAGTCGCCGACGGCGGGGAGGTCGGCGTCGGTGGTGGCTTCGTGCCAGACGCGGCCGGAGAGGACGACGTCGATTTCCCTGTCGCCTTCGAGGAAGGCGCCGTAGTTGATGGTGGTTTCGCGGATGAGGCGTGCGGGGACGAGGCCTTTTTCGCGGTGGGGTGCGAAGGCGTGTTCGAATTCCGGGTTCCAGCCGAGTTCCTCTAGGGTCATGTGGGGAGCAGGATAGCGTGGGGTTGGCGGGTGTCGATGCGCAAGGAGGGTGAGCCGGCGGGGTGGGTGCAAGCGGCGGGTGTGGTGGGGCGGGGATTCTTTGCTCTTTCCAAGGATCGTGCGTCGCCCTTATTTTTCATTCATGGACGCCGGGATTCAGGAACGACTTGATGTTTACATTCAGAAGAAGGGTCTGAGGCGGACCGGGCAGCGGGAGGAGATCGTCGAGGAGGTGTTTTCCAAGGACGAGCATTTCACGGCGGAGGAGCTGTATGACCGGATCAGGAAGACCACGAGCGGGATTTCGCGGGCGACGGTGTATCGCACGCTGGCGTTGCTGGTGGAGGCGGACTTGCTGCGGGAGATTGATCTGGGCGACAACCAGACGACGTATGATCCGAACTTTCTGGACAAGCCGGCGCACAATCATCTGGTGTGCATTGATTGCGGGAAGGTGATTGAGTTTGAGGATTCGCACATTGAGTTGCTCAACGATTGTGTGACGCGGCGGCTGGGGTTCCGGGCGGTGCGGGAGACGCTGAAGATCGAGGCGACGTGCGAGCAGTTGCGGTTGAAGGGGTCGTGTCCGAATCTGCTGGAGCGGCGGTTGAGCGGGAGGCGGCTGCGCAAGAAACGATAGAATTTGTGGCAACCGGAGTATCATTCCCTACATTTCCATTGATATGCAACGACCGAGCCGCCGCCAATTTCTGAAGAGTTCCGCCGCGTTGGGCGCGGGGACGTTTTTTATTCCGAACCGTGTGTTGGGCGGGGAGCTCTCGAAGACGCTGAATGTCGCGGCTATCGGGTGCGGAGGGAAGGGACGGGGCGATATTTCGGAGATCAGCAAGGGCAACCGGATCGCGTTTCTGTGCGACATCGACCGGACGCGGATGGCCAGTGCGGTGGAGGCGTATCCGGATGCGACGGTGTATTCGGATTACCGCGAGATGTTCGCGAACGAGGCCGACAAGATCGATGTGGTGACGGTTTCCACTGCGGACCACATGCATTTTCCGATCGGGATGGAGGCGATCCGGCTGGGCAAGCCGGTGATGGTGCAGAAGCCGTTGGCGAACACCCTGTGGGAGGCGCGGGTGATGGGAAATTACGCCAGGGAGAAGGGTGTGCTCACGGTGATGGGCAACCAGGGGGCGACGACGGCGGGGACGCGTGTGTTGCGGGAATGGCTGGAGGCCGGGGTGATCGGCGAGGTGAAGGAGGTTTATTACTGGACGAACCGGCCGATTTGGCCGCAGGGGCCGGGGCTTGCGTTTCCGGAGGAAGTGGTTCCGGAGCACATCAACTGGGACGTTTGGCAGGGGACGTGTGCGACGGAGCGTGCGTATAGTTCGAAGATTCACCCGTTTGCGTGGCGGGGGTTCTGGGACTACGGCTGCGGTGCGCTGGGTGACATTGGTTGTCACAGTTTCAACTCGGCGTTCTGGGGTTTGGGGTTGAAGGGGGATTTTGTGGTTGAGGCGAGCGAGGTGAGCGAGTTTGACGAAACGATTGCGCCGAAGCGGGCCACGATCGTGTATGATTTTCCGGCGAAGGGCGGTCGTGCGGCGGTGAAGGTGATCTGGCAGGACGGGGTGAATGACCCGAATACGGATGCGGCGTTTGTGCGGCCGGCGGGACTGCCGGCGGATTTGGAGCTGAACAGGGAGTTCGGCCAGGTGTTTGTGGGGACCGAGGGGGTGATTTTCGTCAACGACGCGTATTGCGCGCGGTCGCCGGAGTTGTTCCGCGACGGGGTGAAGGTCGAGTCGCCGCGGATCGAACCGACGTTCGAGCGGGTGAAAGGCGGGCCGACCCAGGAGCTTTGCCGTGCGGTGCGTGGCGAGGGGCCGAAGCCGGTCTCGAACTTCGAGGATCACGCGGGACCGCTGACGGAGATGGTGCTGGCCGGCAATCTGGCGGTTCGCAGCGGCAAGCGGATCGACTGGGATTCCGGGAAACTGGAGGCCCGCGGGATGTCGGACCTGAAGCGCTGGATCAAGCGCGAGTATCGCAGCGGGTGGGAGCCGAAGATCAGCTGATCAGCGGGTTTTTCCGTTGCGGTTGGGTGTCAGGACGTCCTCGTGCGAGCGGATTTCCAGCAATGCCTGGAGTCCGTGTGACGATGCTTTCGTTTTGAGGATGTTGCGGATTGCGGAGGCGGTGGCGCCGTTTCTGCCGATGGCTTCGCTGGTGTCTTTCGGGGTGAGGAGGACCCTGAATCTGAGCACGCCGTCCGCGATTTGCTCGACGCGGATTTCGGCCTTTTCCGGTTCGTCGATCAGCTGGATCAGGGTGAACTGGAGGAAGGCCTTGAGTTGGTTGCAGGTTTTGCGGACGAGTGCGGCGTCGGGTTTGTCCGGTTTGGCGTGTGAGGATTTGTTGAGGTCGAGGTCGAGCACCTTGAAATTGGCGGCGCGTCTGATGATTTCGGGGATTTCGACTTCCTGGTGGGCGAACTGGTGGACCCGGGGCATCGCGGATTCGAAGTCCCAGTCGATGACCTTGAGGTTGCCGAGTTTCCTGAGGGATGCGCCGAGATCGAGGTTCTTGTTGAGGAGTTCCGTGAATTCCCAGTCGTTGACTTGAATTTCGCCCAGGTGTTTGAGGCTTTGGGTGACTTTGCTGACGGGTCCTTTCATCGGCGTGTTGGGGAGGGCTTTGCAGGCGGCATGGCGACGGGTCGCGGACGATTGGGGATGCCTACTCAATGTGGATGGATTACGCAAGCAAAGGGCATGGCTGCGGCGAGGAGTTTCGGTTTATCTGCCGGAAGACCCCCGATGCCATGACCGAATGGTATCACGTCCGCCCCGTTCACAGTGCGTTCGTCAACGGCCAGTGGGATCACTTTTGCCACGACCTGAAACGCGAGGCGGCCGGCTGCTTTGGTTTCTCGGGCATGAGCCGGGTCAGTTCCACCGGCAGGAAGTTCGAGCGTTCCTCAAGTCCCGAAATTCCACCCCCACCCCGCGCCCGACGCTCGCCCTCGTTGGAGCGGGAGGGGCGCCTGCGCTCCGGACGTTCGACAGGAAATGAACGAGCACGCGGAATCCGGGAAAGCGCGTATGGAATTGTGTAAGGATATCGAAATTTTTCGCGTAGCCCGCCTGTCTCCGGGATCTGGCTGACGGGCTTTGCTTTAACGCCGCCAAGCTCGAATTCGGCATTCTGGAAATTCTCCGAAATCACACACAGGCAAATCATGATGACGACTTTACCCATTCCCGATCCATCCAACCTTCAATCGAATTTGACTCACCTTGCATTGGACAAGAAGATGGTTCGGCTGAGCCGACGACTCAGTCTGAGGGGGCTTGTCGCCTCCGTGGTGTTGGCTGCCACACCCGCCGGTGCCCAGCAGCCCGCGGCCGCACCCACAGTTGTCGCTGGTTCTGAAGTCAGTCTCTCTGCCATTACGAAAGCGGAGTGGATCAAGGGAGAAGGTCCGACATCCTTTGAACCCGGGAAAGTTTACATCTTCGAGTGCTGGGCGACATGGTGCGGGCCCTGCATCGGGATGATTCCCCATGTGAACGAACTGCACAAAAAATACCACGACAAGGGCTTGCGGGTCTATGGCCTGAGCGTCTGGGAAGACGATAAGGACAAGGTCGCAACATTCGTCACAAAGAAGGGTGATGGAATGTCCTACCCGGTCGCCTTCACGGGCAACGGTGCGGCCTTCGAAACCGAATGGCTGAAAGCCGCAGGAGTGAAAGCCATCCCCCATGCGTTCATCGTAAGGAACGGAAAACTACTGGCATCAACGCAGGCCTCACGGCTCACGGAACCCTTGATCGAGAACCTTCTATCCGGCGATGAAGGAGCGAAGAAAGCCGCCGACACCATTCTATCCGCTCAGAACAACCAAGGGAAAGCTGACAAGCTGGTTCGGGATTTTTACTCCGCACGTCGGGAAAAGGACGTGAAAAAGATGACAGCGCTCCTCAAGGAGTTGAAGGCCATCGATTCGGGATACTACGAAATCCCCAGCCTCGAACTCAGTGTTTTGATGATCAGCAAGCAATGGCAAGCTGCAGTGACAGCCCTCAATGAAATGCCTGCAAGCGAGTCCAAACGCGGCTTCGTGTTGATGACGTGCATGCAGCTCGCGAGAAATGATCATTACGATTATCCGGCGGACTTCATGAAAGCCTTGGTCAATTCTTATTCAGACCACGTCACACACAGCGCGAATCCGATTGGACCAAACCACTTCGCGTGCCTGAGTATTCTCCAATGGAAAATTGGTGACAAGCAAGACGCCGTCGTCACCGCCGACAAGGGGGTGGATGCCGCCAAAGCCTATTCAAAGGGCCGCGAATCCTACATCAAACCATACGTGCGTTTTGCGAAATCCGTGAATGAAGGCATCATGCCGAAGTATGCGGATCTGGCGGAGTGGCAGCGTGAGGCAAGGGAAGAGGCCAAGGCCGCCCGGTGAAAAAAGCCGGAGGATTGGGGGCACGTTTCCCCGCTCCTCAGGCAGCATTGCATGGAGTCACGGCCAATCCGGCGGCCAATCCGGCGATTACGGCAGCTGCGGGAGATGTGGCCGGCGCTGTCCCCATTTTTAGGGACATGACGGATTGCGGGAAATCGGGCATCTTTCCAACGTCGCGAGGGGAGAGGTCCCCGAAACGACGTGAGGAGAGGTCCTCGGTTTCACAAAATTCTGACAGATTTTCCAACAAGGGTCGCTCGAGTGAGCGGCCCTTTTTGGTGGGCGGGTGGCCCGGGTGGTCCTCAGGGCACGCGCGGGAATTTGGAGAAGTCCGGCTGGCGTTTTTCGAGGAAGGCTTGTTTGCCCTCTTTGCCTTCTTCGGACATGTAGTAGAGCAGGGTGGCGTTGCCGGCGAGGTCGAGCAGGCCGACTTGTCCGTCGCAGTCGGCATTGAGGGCGGCCTTGAGGCAGCGCAGGGCGATCGGCGAGTGGGCGAGCATTTCGCGGCACCAGTTGAGGGTTTCGGTTTCGAGTTCGGCGAGCGGGACGACGGTGTTGACGAGGCCCATGTCGAGCGCCTGTTGGGCATCGTATTGGCGGCAGAGGTACCAGATTTCGCGGGCTTTTTTCTGGCCGACGATGCGAGCGAGGTAGGACGACCCGAGGCCGCCGTCGAATGAGCCGACTTTGGGGCCGGTTTGGCCGAAGCGTGCGTTGTCGGCGGCGATGGTGAGGTCGCAGACGATGTGGAGGACGTGGCCGCCACCGATGGCATAGCCGGCGACCATGGCGACGACGGGTTTGGGCATCGAGCGGATTTTTTTCTGCAGGTCGAGCACGTTGAGGCGTGGGACGCCGTCCTCGCCGATGTATCCGGCGTGGCCGCGGACTTTCTGGTCGCCGCCGGAGCAGAATGCCTTGTCGCCCTGGCCGGTGAGGATGACGACGCCGACTTTCGGGTCCTCGTGGGCGAGGTCGAAGGCCTGGAGGAGTTCCTTGACGGTGAGCGGGCGGAAGGCGTTGCGGACTTCCGGCCGGTTGATGGTGATTTTGGCAATTTGGCCGTCATCCGTTGTTTCGTAGCGGATGTCTTCGAATTCGCGCATGGATTTCCACATGGCGGGAGTGTGGATGAGTGGGACGGGGTTTGTAAATCCCGGGTGAAGGAGCTGGCGGATGCGGGCCGGATTTGGTAGGTTCCGGGCTGATGAAAGACCGGTTGGAAGTGATGCTGCGCGATGGCACGCCCGTGATCGTGAGGCCGTTGGTGGAGGAGGACCGGGCGGTGGTGGCGGAATCCTACCGGCGCTTGTCGCCGGAGGCGCGCTATCACCGGTTCTGGACGCGGACGGGCGAGATGCTGGGTGACGCGTTGCTCGACCGCTTGGTCCATCAGGGGCCGAACCACATGACGTGGGCGGTGCTGGATCCGGCGCGCGAGCTGCCGGGGCTGGGGGCGGCGAGCTGGTGGCGTGATGTGAATGACGAGTCGCACGCCGAGGTTTCGGCGAGCGTGCTGGACCGCGATCAGGGCCGGGGTGTGGGGACCTTGTTGTTTGCGGTGCTGTGGCTGACGGCGATGCGGGCCGGGATCAGCCGGATGACGGGCTACACGCTGGTGGAAAACCGGCGTGCGGCGCGCTGGCTGATCAACTGTGGCGGCGACGGCGAGTGGGACGGCTACAAGCTGGCGTTCCACTGGGACCTGAACAATCTCGACTGTCTGCCGGAAACGCACACCGCGGCGGATCTGGCGTCGTGGCTGGCGGATTTGTCACCGGTGTTGTTGGAGGGTTGAGGGGGATTTGGGTGCTTGGGATGGGGGGGGCTTGGATTGGGAGGAAGACGGACGCCCCGGCGGTGCGTCCCTACCGGCTGATGGGTTGGGGGGAAGACTGGTGGCTCGGAGAGTCTTGCCTTGCCTGGGGGGGGTATAAGATTTGTGAGAGGATGTAGTGGCCGGTTGGCGGGGGAGTTGGTAATCAAACTGGCATGGAAATTCTGGGAATCGTCGCAGCGCTGGGGGTGAGCTTCGGGATCGGTCGTTTGTTGTTCGGCTGGATGTTCGACGGGTTTGACGAGTTCATGGAGTGCGTCCGCTATTCGCTGATGCCGGACATGATCTCGCTTTTCCGCGGTGAGTATTTTGAAGACATGGTGAAGAGCTTCAAGTTGTCGGTGTTTTTGATCGGGACGATCGGGCCGGGAGTGCTGACGTTTGTTTCGCTCACCAACTACTTCAATTGAAGTGATAGCGGTGTTTGCGGACGGTGACGTTCGGCGGGACGCGGGATGATTCGAAGGCCAGGTATCCCTCGCGGAGGTTGATCCAGAACGGGTTCCATTTCGAGCCGGCGGCTTGTTTCATGCGGGCGTCCGTCATGCGGAAGGGGAAGATGTGGACGCGGAAGAATGGCTGGCCCTTGGCGAGCGCGGCGGAGCAGAGGGTGTAGATTTCCTCGATTTTCGGATCGGTCATGGCGAGGCAGCCGATGGAGACGTTGCTGCCGTGGATCATGATGAGTGAGCCGGTGCGCTTGCGCGCGCGGTCGTATGCGTTGGGGTAGCCGATATTGAATGCGAGGTGGAACCTACTGCGCGGGTTGAGCCGCGACGGCGGGACATGATAGAAGCCCTCGGGGACCTGGCCGTCGCCTTCCCTGAGTTTGGGGCCGAGCCGGCCGGAGGTGCCGGCGACGGGGTAGGTGCGGAAGAGGTCGAACTTTCCGGTGCGGCGGTTGCGGACGAACAACTCGAGTTGTTTTTCCTCCTTGAAGGCGCGGATGAAGACGGGGTCGCCGAAGTGGAGGCCGGCCTTCGCGAGGTCGCGCTCGAGGGCGGGGCGGACGCGTGCGGCGGCGGCTTTGGAGCGGGGTGAGGAAGGCTGCGCTGAGGCGCGCTTTCCACAGCTGAGGACGCCGGCGACGACGGTGCAGAGCAGGAGGAACGGAAACGCATTCACGCCGTGATCATGCGTGAAAGTGATCCGGGTGGGGAGATGAAAACGCGCCCTCGTGGGGGGGGAAATCAGAAGCTGGCGCTGATGCCGGTGGAGATCACGTTGACATCGCCGGTGGCGGTGCCGGTGAAGGTGCCGTTGCCGGCGCCGGGTTCGTGGATGGTGGTGTCCGGGGTGATGACGCGGGTGTAGCCGAGGTCGATGCGGTAGCGCTCGGTGAGCTGGTAGGAGGCGCCGATGGATGCCCAGTAGCGGTCGCCGTCGGGGATGCGGAGCGTGCGGTGGTCGGAGTCCGGGACGGGGCTTTCATCGAAGGCGAAGCCGCAGCGGAGGGTGAGTTTGTCGTTGTAGCGGCAGGTGGCGCCGATGCTGAGGCGGATGGTGTCCTTCCAGTTTTCGTGGTTGTGGAGCAGGGGCAGCTGACCGCCGTATTCCGCGGTGAGCGACGGGAAATCCGACCATCCGGTCCACATGACGTCGCCGTGGACGGCCCAGCGGTCGTTGATTTCATGGTAGATGGAGAATTCGAACGAGTCGGGCAGGGTGAGGTCGGCGGCGGCATCGACGTTGACGGCCGGGCCACCGGCGACGGCCGGGATGAACAGGTTGTCGCCGGAGCCGCTGAGGGTGAGGTCGACTTCGGAGCGGTAGTTGATGCCGATGCGGGTGGAGTCGGAGAATTCGTAGAGCAGTCCGAGGTTGAAGCCGAAGCCCCAGTCGTCGCCTTCGAGGCGGAGCATTCTGCCGGATCCGCCGAGGGATGCGGGGAGGTTGCCGGTGAGGGTGGCTTCCGAATAGACGGCGCTGACGCCGAGGCCGAGCGAGAGTTTGTCGGTGAGCCGGACTGAGGCGGATGGGTTGAGGTTGATGGTGGTGAGGTCGCTTTGTCCGGTGATGTAGGCGCCGGGGGCGTAGTCGGTGGCGAGGCCGTACATGGTGAAGCTGGCGAAGCCGACGCTGAACTGGTCGTTGATGCGTTGGGCGGCGTAGAGGTAGGGGACGACCTTGGTTTCGACGACGCCCTTGTCCGAGGCGGGAAAGGCTGACGGCCCACCGAGTGCGGAGAGGTCGGCGGTGCCGGAGACATCGACGCCGGGGATGATGGTGGAGAGTCCGACCGAGACGGCGGTGTCATCGAGCAGGACCATGGCGGCGGGGTTTGAGGAGATGACGGACGGGTCGTCCGCGATGGCGGCCTCCCCTGAGAAGGCGCGGCCGAGGCCGGAGGCCGAGCGTTCCGCGAGTTGGAAACCGGCGGCGTCGGCGGCCGGGCTGGCGAGAATCATGGCGATGGTTCCGGTGGCGAGCGCACAAAGGTGGTGATGGGGCATGGGCAGCGTGGGCGGGTTGGGAATTGTGGCGCGCAGGTTGGCGGGTTCGCCGCGGCGCGCAACTGCCAAAACGGCGAATTTGGGATTGGGTGGGCGATGGGTGGGGGGGCTGAGATGATTCACCGCCAACCGCCGTCGCTTGGAGCTATGGCGGTCAAGAGGCGCCAGGGCCGCTGCGCGGCGGTCTAAGGTCAAAAGTCGAAGGCCGCTGCGCGGCGGTCCAAGGTGGATTGAGGAAGGGGGCTTCGCGCTGGGGTCAAGCTGGGGATTGGCGGGAAGACGGATGGGCTCTGTGGAAGACGGGCGCCCCGGCGGTGCGTCCCTACCGTGGATTCGAAGGTAGCGCGGTCTCGCTGAGACCGCATGTGGATGAGAAGGCGATGGCTTTGCTGAAGAG
The DNA here is from genome assembly GCA_030673875.1 of Verrucomicrobiota bacterium JB025. Taxonomy (GTDB): domain Bacteria; phylum Verrucomicrobiota; class Verrucomicrobiia; order Verrucomicrobiales; family Akkermansiaceae; genus Luteolibacter. The sequence continues at coordinate 10,351 of JAUTCT010000121.1, forward strand.
ACGCGGGTAGCGCCCTTTGGGCTGGTGGGGTTCGGCGATTCGGAGATCGCCGCTCCTTGGGCCGGGGAAGGAGCGGCGAAACGTGTTCGCCGATGCGGGTGAGACGGCGGATGCGTGGCGATTGAAGACGGATGGGCTTTGGCGGGTAGCGCCCTGCGGGCTGGTGAGGAGCGGCGATCATGCATCGCCGCTCCTGCGGATGGGCTCTGGGGAAGACGGACGCCCCGGCGGTGCGTCCCTACCGAAGATGACTGATGGGCTTTGGACTTTGGATACGCGCCTGACTCGCTTTGCTGGAATTAGTCATTTGAATTTAGAAATTAGTCATTTGGGCTGACGCGGTGCGTCCCTACCGAAGACGATGGATCGGCTTTGGTGGTGGTTCCTGCGGGCAGGATTGCCTGCTCTCCACACGGGAGCGGGACGCTCCCGGAACTTTCTGGAGCAGGATGCTCCAGCCACGGGGCGGATGGGCTTTGTGCGGACGCCCCGGGGGGAGGGCTTGGCTGGGGTGGGGGATCAGGCGTTGAGAGCGAAGGGGTCGTCGATGGACGGGGCGGGTTCGGTGAACCATTTGGGGCCGTCTTCGGTCATGTAGAAGTGGTCTTCGAGGCGGATGCCGAATTCGCCGTAGATGCAGATCATCGGTTCGATGGAGAAGCACATGCCGGGGGCGAGCGGGGTGGTGTTGCTGCGGACGAGGAATGGCCATTCGTGGATATCGAGGCCGATGCCGTGACCGGTGCGGTGGGGGAGGCCGGGGACCTGATAGTCGGGGCCGTAGCCCTGGGTTTCGAGGTAGCTGCGGGCGGCGATGTCGAGGGCGGCGGTGGGTGCGCCGGGTTTGGCGGCATCGAAGGCGGCGGACTGGGCGGTCCGTTCGTGGTTCCAGACTTCGCGCTGGCGGTCGCTGGGATCGCCGAAAACATAGGTGCGGGTGAGGTCGGAGATGTAGTCGTGGACCTGGCAGCCGGAGTCGACGAGCACCGTGTCGCCGGGTTTGAGGACCTGCGGGTCCTTGACGCCGTGCGGGTAGGCGGTGGCCTCGCCGAAGAGCACGATGACGAAGTAGTTTCCGGCGGGTGCGCCGACCTTGCGGTGGGCCTGGTCGATGAATGCCTCGACTTCGGTGGTGGTGATGCCTTCGCGGAGGATGGAGGCGGTGGCCTTGTGGACGGCGAGGGTCATGTCCATGGCGCGCTGCATGATGGCGATTTCCGCGGGGGACTTGACCATGCGGCAGGCGGCGGTGATTTCGGCGGCGTCGGTGAGTTCGAGCTGCGGCGAGGCTTTGGCGACGCCATTGGAGACGAAGAACGGTGCGGATTCGTCCATCCCGAGGATGCCGCTGGTGATGCCTTTTTGGGCGAGCAGGCCGGCGACGAGTTGGTAGGGGTTTTCGTGTTCCTCCCAGGTGGCGACCGGGCCTTCGAGGCACATGAAGTCCTGCAGGGTGGATTCTTCGAATGCGGGGGCGATGTAGGTCATGCTGGCATCCGGGAAGATCAGCACGGCGACCAGGCGTTCGCTGAGGTGCCAGTGGGTGCCGGTGAAATACAGCATGTTGGTGCCGGCGGTGGCGAGCATGGCCTGCCAGCCGCGATCGCGCATCAGGGTGGCGGCGCGGTCGAGGCGTGCCAGGAACTCGGGTTTGCCGATGGGGGTGATGCCATCGGTCATGTCTGTGAGCCTGGCGAGGGCTTCTTCGGTGGTGCTGCCGCCTACTCCGGTGGTCATGGAAATGTGGGGATGGTTCGGCCGCGGGCTGTGCCCGCGGGGTGGTTCGGCGGCGACGCTAACGCGCATCCGCTAGAGGGGAAAGCCCGGTTTTGTCGCCGGGCGGGTTGGTGGCGGTCAGAGGTGGCTGCCGAGGGTGAGGTTGAGCTGGAACCAGAGCGTGTGTTCGTCGTCGGAGCCTTTGATCGAGTCGTAGTTGTATTGGGTCCGCAGCGAGAGGCGCTGGTCGGGGTCGATCCACCAGGTGAGGGCTGGGGAGACGCGGACGCGTTCGTTTTGGCCGAAGTCGTCGACGCCCTCGACCCAGGCGATGCGGAGGGCGGTGTCGATGTGCGGGTTCCACGAGTAGATGGCGTGGCTGTGGAAACCGAGTTCGTGGTAGGAGCCGCGGAAGGTTTCGTCGATCAGGCCGTCGTCGTCTTCGTCGTGCTGGCTGAAGGCATCGACGTCGCGGTAGAGGAGTTCGTTGCGCCAGCGGAACGCGCGGCCGCCGGGTTCGAGGCCGTTTTCGCGCCAGAGGTAGGTGAGGTCGGCGCCGAAGACGTGGGTGTCTCGGCCGAAGCCGTTTTCGCCGCCGGTCCATGAGAGTCCGCCGGTGAGCGAGTGGAAGTCGCTGTGGTGGTAGTTTCCGGCGATGCGAGCGGTGACGATGTTGTCGTTGAGAAATGCGTTGTCGGCATCGTGCGGGGTTTCCTCGTCCTCGTCCTCGTGGTCGTGATCCGCGTGGTCATGGCCGGCGTGGTCGTGGTCGTGGGAGGTGGCGTTGCCGAAGCTGAGGCTGGCGGTGGCGGAGAACCCGGGTTCCATGTTGAGCGGGAGGTTCCAGAGGAGTTCCGCGCCCTGGAGTTGGAGTCCGTCGTGGCCGAGGAAGCGGCTGTTGGCGAGTTCGGAGTCGATGAAATCCCAGGCGTGGAGGTGGGTGGCGTTGAGTGCGCCGAAGTCGGCGAGGAACTGGCCGCCCTTGAGTTCGAAGCCGCCGGGGAGGTTGGTGAGTTTGGCGTAGGCTTCTTCGAGTTCGCCGTCCCAGTCGCCCTCGCCGTCCTGATAGAACAGGCCGGTTGCGAAGGCCTGCAGGTATTCGGTGCGGAGGCCGAGCGAGGGTTCGATGGCCTGGGCGGAAAACGACTCGCGCTGCGGGTCGTGGGCGCCGGTGGCGAGGTCCGCGGGGTCGCCGGTGGAGAAACCGCCGGTGCCGTGCAGGCTGAGGCTGGGGTAGAGGGTGTCGGCGACGGACCAGTCGTTGAATTTCGTCCAGTCCTCCGCGTCGAAGGCGGTGGCGAGGGCGGGCAGGGCGAGAACGGTGGTGGTGAGCAGGGTGGTGGGATGCATGGCGGGAGGAGAAAAACGCCGACAGATTGCAAATGCAAGCAGTTTGCGGTAGCGAATTTTGTCGGCCGGGTTTGTCGACGGCCTGGAGAGGCCGGGCGGCGCGGCGGTGGCCGGGTGGGGGATGCTTGGTCCGCGCTTGGGCGGGCGGGCTGGGGTCAGCTCCGGCGGGCGGGCTGGGGTCAGCTCCGGCGTTTGCGGATGACGCCGTATTTCGGACTGAAGAGGAAGGCGATGAGGAAGACGGCGCCGAGGGTGAGGACGATGGCGGGGCCTTGTTCGACATCGAGCCACCAGCCGGCGAGCACGGCGAAGGTGGAGGCGAGTCCGCCTAATAGTGCGCCGCCCCAGAAGAGGGCTTCGGTGGAGTCGGTGAGGAGGTAGATGGTGGCGGCGGGGGTGACCAGCAGGCCGAGGGCGAGGATGCAGCCGACGGCCTGGAGGGAGGAGATGAGGACGATGATGAGGACGGCCATCAGCAGGTAGTTGAGGATGCGGACGGGGACGCCGAGGGTGGTGGCGACCTCGGCATCGAAGAGGGTCATGAGCAGCGGGCGGTGGAGCGCGGTGAGGATGCCGAGCGCGCCGGCGGAGATCCAGAAATTGGTCCAGAGGTCCTTGTCGGTCATGCCCATGATGTTGCCGAACAGCCAGCTTTCCATTTCCTGGGTGACGTTGAGGCGGCGCAGCAGGATGATGCCGCCGGAGAAGGCTGCGGTGTAGAGGATGGCGAGCGCGGAGTCCTGGTCGAGCCGGGAGCCGCGGGCGACGGCGAGCGAGCCGAGGCCGATGAGCAGGGCGGCGAAGAGTGAGCCGAGGAAGGCGGACCAGTCGTGGAGGCCGGCGATGAGGATGGCGACGGCGATGCCGGGCAGCAGGGCGTGGGAGAGTGATCCGACCTTGAGGGCGGACTTGCGGAGGACAACGAAAGCGGAGGCGTATCCGTTGGTGATGCCGATGAGGAGTGCGGCGAGGATGGCGCGTTGGTTGAAGGAGTGTTCGAAGGGTTCGAGGAGCCAGTCGATCATGCGACCTCCTTTCCGTGGATGGTTTCTCCGAAGGTTTCGGAGAGGCGGGATTCGTCGAAGACTTCGGAGACGGGGCCGAAGGCGATTTGTTTTTTGCGGAGGAGGAGGACTTCGTCGTAGAGTTCCCGGACGGTGGTCATGTCGTGGTGGGATGCGATGATGAGGCGTCCTTCGTGGCTGATCTTGCGGAGTGTGTGGGAGAGGTTGGCGGATGTGGTGCGGTCGAGGCCGGTGAAGGGTTCGTCGAGCAGGAGGACGTGGGCTTCCTGGGCGAGGGCGCGGGCGAGGAAGACGCGCTGTTGCTGGCCGCCGGAGAGTTGGGAAATCTGGCGGTCGGCGAGGTCGCCGAGGTTCATCAGGTCGATGGCGTGCTGGATGGCGGATTCATCGGCTTTGGAGAACGGTTTCCACCAACCGGCTTGTGGGAAGCGGCCCATGCGGATGACGCCGCGCACGGTGATGGGGAAGTTCCAGTCGACGTTTTCGCGTTGGGGGAGGTAGGCGATTTCGTGGGACCATTTGGCGACTTTGGTGTCGCGCCAGAAGATCTGGCCGGTGGCGAGCGGGAGGAGTCCGGCGATGGCTTTGAGGAGGGTGGATTTGCCGGCGCCGTTGGGGCCGATGAGGGCGACGCAGGATCCGCAGGAGGTTTCGAGTGAGATATTGGAGAGAGCCTCGACTTCCCGGTAGCGGACGCCGACGTTTTCCACGCGGAGTTCGTGGTGTTGGCGGCAGTGGTCGCAGTGTTCGTGGGGGTGGTCCATGGGTGGGGAATTGAGAATTGGGGAGAGGCTTGGGTTTTGAGAAGTGACAGAATGATGGATGACAGAATGATTTTTCAGGTAGCGCGCGGTGCGCTGGTGGGGAATTGAGGGCCGCTGCGCGGCGGAGATGGATGTTGAATGTTGAATGTTGAATTGTGGATTGGGCTCACACGAAGGCACGAAGGGTGATTGAGGAAGGGAGCTTCGCGCTGGGGTCAAGCGGGGTCATGGGCGGGAAGACGGACGCCCCGGCGGTGCGTCCCTACCGTTGGGAGTTGGGAGTTGGGAGATGGGAGATGGGAGATGGGAGATGGGAGATGGGAGATGGGAGATGGGAAATTTGGTGGTTTGGTGGGCGGTTATTCGGGCCAGGAGAAGTGGAGGGTTTCGGTGATTTGGCCGGAGCCGATGGCGTGTTGGGTTTGGGAGGCGAGGTGGTCGGGTTCGACGGTGAGGAAGACGGCGGTCTCGTTGGCCGATTGCGGGAAGCTGGCGGTGAGGGTGAGCTCGGTTTGGTGGTGGGCGAGGGTGAGGGTGGCGTCGATGTCGTGCTCGCCGGCGGGAGCGGGGTCGAGTTGCCAGACGGGCGTGCCGTCCGGGGTGGTGATGCTGACTTTGTCGGCATCGGCCAGCAGGCGGAGGTAGAGGACGGCGGGGGTGGCCGTGGAGTCGTCGGCGTCGCCCGCGGGGGTGGTGAGTGCGGCCGCTGCGCTGCCCGAGGTGAGGCGGTGCAGCGGGATGGCGAGCAGGGCGAGCACGGCGAAGACCGCGGCGGTGCCGGCGAGCGGGGTGGATATCCAGGCGGGGCGGATCACTGGGCGGTGAGGGCGCGGGTGATGGTGTTGACGTTGTGGTGAACGACGGCTTCGAAGGTGATGGCTTTGCCGGATTTGGTGCCATCGGCGATGAGCGGCGGGGCGACCGTGACGCCGGCTTGTTTGGCGACGGCGTTGAGCGATTTGTCGCTGGTGTTGGTCTCGGGGAAGACGGCGCGCACGCCGGAGTCGCGGATGTCGGTGATGGTGTGGGCGAGGTGTTGGGGGGTGCTGTTTTGCTCGGCGCTGAGGCCGGCGATGGCGATGACTTCGAAGCCGAATTCCTTGGCGAAGTAGGCGAAGGCATTGTGTGAGGTGACGAGTTTGCGCTGGCCGCTGGGGATGGTGGCGAGTTCGGATTTCGCCCAGCGCTTGAGGTCGTCGAGTTTTTTGGCGTAGGCCTTGTAGCCGGCCTGGTAGGTGGTTTTTCCGGCGGGATCGATGGCGGCGAGTTCCTTGGAGATGACGCGTGCGGCGCGTTTCATGTTGGAGATGCCGAGCCACCAGTGGGGGTCGAGACCGCCGGCGGAGTGGCCGTGGTTGTGCGGGCAGGACGAGTAGACGGCGTCCTTGCCGACGGTGAGCGACGGGATGGTTTTGCCGACTTCGATGACCGGCACCTTGCCGAGCGAGGCGCGCAGGCCGTCGAGGTAGGATTCGAGGCCTTTGCCGGAGGCGAGCACCAGCGCGGACGAGCGCATGGTGGCCATGTCGGACGGTTTCGGCTCGAAGTGGTGGAGGTTGTTGCCCTTGGTGAGGTCGAAGACTTCGATGCGGTCGCCGCCGACCTGGCGGGCGAGGTCGGCCATCATCGGGTGGAGGGCGGAAACCTTGAGTGGGGCGGCGGTGGCGGTGGCCGTGACCGCGAGACAAAGCATGGCGATGCCGGTGAGGAGTCGTTTCATGGCGCGGGAAACTGGCGCGGAAAGCGGCTAAATGCAATCAATTTGCGTTAAAACTGCCGGAACGATTCTTCTTGCAATTGCGACATAGTCGCAACAAAGCTCGTGCGCGCTGTAATCCGAAGTATCCGGCTAACTGAAGTGCGGTTAGTGATTCGGGTGGGCGCGGCACCACGAACGAGATGAACATGAAGAAGAGAATCGAATCAGTGAAGTTGATGGCGGCGGCCGTGATGATGACGGGAGTGCCGGCGTTGGGAGGCAGCGGGGCGGTGGAGATGAAGATGGAGGCGGATGCGCTGGACGAGTCGTTTGGCGGCGGAGGGTCGGGGTTTTGGGACCGGTTTGATCTGGGGTCGTATGGTGAGCTGCACGGGCGTGTGGGGGATGGGGAGGACAACGTGGATCTGCACCGGCTGGTGATGTTGGGGAGCGCGCGGATCACCGACAAACTGCGGTTTGTGACCGAGGTGGAGTTCGAGCATTTGGTGTATGACGGTGAGAGTGGTGGGAAGTCCGACTATGAGATTGAGATCGAGCAGGCGTATTTCGAGTATGCGCTGCGGGATGATTTGCTGGTGAATGCGGGGATTCAGCTGGTTCCGGTGGGGATCATCAATCTGACGCACGAGCCGACGACATTTCAGGGGGTGGAGCGTCCGAATGTGGAGAAGTACATTCTTCCGAGCACGTGGTGGGAGGGTGCGGTGAGTGTGGTGAAGACGTATGAGAGCGGCCTGCAGCTGGATGTGATGCTGCACACGGCGATGGACATGGACAGCGACGGATACATCCGGTCCGGGCGTCCGAAGCTGGACCTGAACGAGTTCACCGGCACGGAGAGCTGGGGGGTGACGATGCGGGCGAAATACACGGGGATCAGCGGGGTGGAGCTGGGTGCCGCGCTGCAGTATCAGGACGACGTTTCGTCATCGGTTTCGGGAAACCAGGAGACGGTGTTGGCGGAGGCGCACGGCATTTACCGCAAGGGCGGGTTCGAGCTGCGGGCGCTGGGGGCGTATTGGAATGTGAGCGGGTTCGGGGACAGCGAGATGAGGGACCAGTGGGGGTATTATGTGGAGCCGTCATACAGCTGGGAGACCAAGGTCGGCCGGGCGGGTGTGTTCGCGAGGTTCAGCCACTACGACTACTATAAGAGTGGCAGGAACGAGACCGTGGAATACGCGGTGGGAGCGAGCTACTGGCCGATGGATGAGGTGGTGCTGAAGGTCGACTACGTGAATGCGAAGTTGGACAACGACATCAACGACGAGACCTTCAATTTCGGGCTCGGGTATTATTTCTAATCGTGTGATTGGCTCGACCCCGCGGACAGGATGGAATCGATGGACAAGTCGCGTGTGATTTGCTGCAAGCGCGTGATTGGCTTGTTGGTCGGCATCCTGTTCGCGGTGGCGGGCGTTTCGTCCCGCGCGGCCGGGGCGGAGAAGGTGTATGAAAAGCCGTCGGTGTTTTTGAGCCGGCACTTCGGCGGGGTGCCGAAGACGCGGGTGCTCGAGTTGAGCGGGGCGGATCAGAAGGCCCTGCACGGGATTCTGGGGCACCGCTACAAGCAGAAGCGGGTGCGGTATTGGCAGGGCGGCGGCAAGCGGGCGTGGATTCTGGATGAAATTGGCAAGACCGAGCCGATCACGGCGGGTTTCATCGTCAAGGGCGGGCGGATTTCCGAGCTGCGGGTGTTGATTTACCGGGAGAGCCACGGTTGGGAGGTGAGTCGGCCGTTTTTCACCAAGCAATTCGCCGGGGCGAAACTCAAGGGGCGCGGGCTGAGCGTGCGGGTGGACGGGATCGTGGGGGCGACGCTCTCGGTGAACGCGCTGAAGAAACTCGGGGCGGCGGCCCTGTATCTCGACGGTCAGGCCGGCGGATGATGGCGATGGCAGGAAAACGACGATCCCGGCGCTGGCACCGGGTGCTGGGTTTGCTCAGCGCCATTCCCTTGGTGTGGGTGGTGATCACCGGTGCGGTGTTGAACCATTCGGTGGATCTCGGGCTGGATGGTGTCGCGGTGCGGCATCCGCTGGTGTTGAGGGCGTATGGGATGGTGCCGGCGGGGGAGCCGCTGGTGGTGGAGGTGAGTGGCAGGCGGGTGGTGGCGTGGGACGGTCAGGTGTTTTTCCGGGGTGCGGTGCATGAAATCCGCGGGGTGATGTTGGGGGCGGTGGCGGACGGGAGCGACGGCGGGATCGCGGTGGCCAGCGACGTGGGGGTCTGGCGAATCGACGGGGACGGCAGCTTGTTGGAGGTGCTCGATGAGATTTCGCTGCCGGGGTTTCCGCTGACCGGGGTGGCGGGCGACGGCGGCCGGGCATGGCTGGAGAATCCGGACGGCTGGCACCGGGTCGGCGAGGGTTGGCTGGATCATGAACCGGTGGCGGGGGGCGCGATGGAGCGGCAGAAGCCGGTGGTGCTGAGCGACGACGCGCTGCGCGATGAGTTGAGCGTTGCCTGGGCCCGGGGCGGGGTGCCGATGGCGCGGGTGTTGCTGGACCTGCATGCGGTGAAGTTTGCCGGGGCATGGGGGCGGTATTTTTACGATGTGGTGGCGTTGTGCACCTTGTGGCTGTGCGGGACGGGAGTGGTGTTGTTTTTCCGCAAGCCGGGGCGCGCGCGCTGATTTTTCCGTGATGAGGGTTTCCCGCAGAGGTTTTCTGAATGCGCTGGGTGGTGCTGCCTGTGGAGGGCTGGTTGGTGCGTGCGGTGGGTCGCGTGGCAGGGACGACGGCAAGGAGGGCATGGGGACGGTGGCATGGAGTGGCATCGGGTTCGGGATCGGGATGACGATGGAGATCCACGGGGTGGACCGGCGGACGGGTGAGCGGCTGGAAGCGGCGTGTGAGTCGACGATTGCTGAGCTGGAGCGGGCGTTTTCGCTCTATTCCGAGGATTCCGAACTGAGTGTGCTGAACCGCGAGCGGGTCCTGCGGCGGCCGAGTGCGGTGTTTCGCGAGGTGTGTGCCGGGGCGGTGGAGCTGAACCGGCGGACGGCGGGGTATTTCGAACCCGCCGTGCATGGCGTCTGGAGGCGGCTGGAGGAGGACCCGCGGGCGGTCCCGGATTTTTCCGGCGCGAGTCTCAAGTGGCTGGCGGTGGGCGATGAAATCCGGCTGGATCACCCGCGGACCGAGCTGAGCTTCAATGCGCTGGTGCAGGGGGTGCTGGCGGACAAGGTGGCGGCGCAGGTGAGGGCGGTGGGCGCGGTGGGCGCGGTCTCGGCGCTGCTGCAGCTGGGGGAAACCGTGGCGGTGGGCGCGCATCCGGACGGCCGGCCGTGGCGGCTGGCGGTGGCCGGGGGCGAGACGATTCTGGGTGAGCTCGATCTATCGAATTCGGGGATGGCGGTTTCCCGGCACGATGCCGGGCGGCTGTTGGTCGATCCGGTTTCCGGCAGCGTGTTGCGGGGCGGGAGGACGGTAGCAGTGGTGTCTGAGGAGGGTGCGGCGGTGGCCGATGCGTTTGCCACGGCGCTGGCGGTGGCGCCGCCGGAGGCGCGCGCGGGCCTGGCGGAGAACCTGGCGGCGGGGGGCGCTTGTCAGGCGGTCGTGTGGGAGGGGGCGGATGCGGTGTTCCGCGCGTGACGACCGGGAGGGTCATGCCGCATTCGAAATGCCGATGGACGTTGATGTTTTTCGGGTTCGTGGATCAGCAATCCTGCGATTGCAGCAGGCTCGAAATTCGGGCGCCTTTTGTCCCAATGCGGCGTTGATTGTCGGTTGCGGTGTTCATGCCGCGCCCTCCTCACGCCTTGCCTTGAAACAAAATCCGCTCCGCCAAGCGTGCAACGCATTTTCGCATCCGGCATCAGTCATTGCCGAGGCGCTGGACGATTTCGGCGAGCAGTGCGTTGAGGCGTTTTTCGCTGGTGATCTTTGTCGGCTGGTCGAAGCCGAGCCAGATGGCGGTGGAGCCGGTGGGGCCGAGGCGGAGCACCCAGGCGTCGCGCTCGGAGCCGGTGGCGCCGGTGAAGCAGCGGGTGGCGCCGGTGTGGCTGAGGGTGCTGGCGGCGTCGTTGGCGGCTTCCGGCGAGATGGCTTTGGTGAGCTCCGACTCCGACTGATAGATGAGGCTGCCGGAGGAGTCGCGGATTTCCCGGATGAACAGCGGTTTGGTGCGGATGCCGGTGTTGCCGATGGTGGCGAGGGCGGTGGCCATTTCCATCGGGCTGGCGGCGACGGCGCCGCGGAAGAGGTCTTCGGTCTCGACGAAGGGGCCGCTGAGGCCGCAGCGTTTGGCGATGCGGATGACTTCGGCGGGGCCGATCTGGCGGCCGGTTTGCACCGGGCGGCCCTTGAGCACGAGTTTGCCGCGTTCGGCGGCGGCGGCGGCGACGATGGGTTCGAAGGCGGTGCCGAGGTCGCGGGACGAGCGGCAGCGGTCCCAGCGGGAGTGGCGGAAGTCGCGGCCGCCGATGAGCGCGAGGACGCGGCCGGTGAGGGTCTCGGTGGTGACGGCGGCGAACTGGAGGTAGGCGGCGTCTCCGCTGCCGGGTTGGTAGTCGGCGTGGGTCGGGTGGTTCCAGCCGGATTCCTGTTCGATGGCCTGGACGGCGATGTTGATGTCGCGTTCGAGGCGGCTTTGCCAGTCGGAGTCGAGGGTGGTGTAGACGTGGAGTCCGCCGAGCTGGGTTTCGGCTTTGTCGAGGATGCGGTCGAGTTCGCGGTCGACGGCGCGGAGTGCGTAGGACCCTTGTTGGGCGCGTTGTTTTTCGCTGAGCAGTTTGGGTTTCTCGTTGCTGAAGCGCTTGAGTTCCTCGGCGGTGATGAATCCCATGGCACCCATGCGGGCGAGGGTTTGGTTGCGCTGGTCGAGCGCGCCGTCCGGATTGCGGAAGGGTGAGAACAGGTGGGGGCCGCGGATGATGCCGACGAGCATGGCGCATTCGCTCTCGCTGAGGTCGCGGGTGGGTTTGCCGAAGTAGGTGGTGGCGGCCTGGCCGATGCCGTCGGCGCCGGCGCCGAAGTAGATGCGGTTGAGGTAGTGGGTGAGGATTTCGTCTTTGGTGTAGCGGCGTTCGACCCGCAGGGTGGTGGCGATTTCGAGCATCTTCCGGTGCAGGCTTTTGCCCGTCATTTGGAAGCTGTTGCGGGTGAGCTGCATGGTCAGGGTGGAGGCGCCCTGAGTGAAGTCCATGTCCTTGAGGTTGCGGATGGTGGCGCGGGCGACGCCGCGGAAGTCGACGCCGGGGTGTTCGAAGAAGCGGGCGTCCTCGCGTGCGAGCAGGGCCTTGACGAGGAAGTCGGGGATGTCATCGCGGCGCACGAGTTTGCGGCCGTCGCCGCCGGGGCGGATGATTTCCTGTTGCTTGCGGTCGTAAAAGGTGGTGGCGGCGGGGAGTTTGGCGACGTCGGCGAGGTCGTAGCGCATCGCCAGCAGGAAATAGAAGAAGGCGACGCCGGCGGCGATGGCGAGAGCGACCAGCGAGAATTGGAACAGGAGGATGACCGGGCCGTGCATGAACTCCGGAAGCAATCGTTTCCAGAGGGGTTGTGGGCCGATGGGACGCCAGGTGGACATGTCGGGGTGGGAGCGGGGAGCGGGGAGTGGGGAGCGGGGAGGAGGGAGCGGAGAGCGGAGAGAGAAGAGTCGAAGGTCGAAGGTCGAAGGTCGAAGGTCGAAGGTCGAAAGAGGGAAGAGCGAAGAGGGAAGAGGGAAGAGGGAAGAGAGAAGGTCGAAGGTCGGAGGTCGGAGGTCGGAGGTCGGAGGTCGAAGGTCGGAGGTCGAAGGTCGGAGGTCGGAAAGGTCGGAAAGGTCGGAGGTCGGAGGTCGGAGGTCGGAGGTCGGAGGTCGGAGGTCGAAGGTCGAAGGTCGAAGGTCGGAGGTCGGAGGTCGGAGGTCGGAGGTCGGAAAGGTCGGAAAGGTCGGAAAGGTCGGAAGAGCGGAGAGTGAAGAGCGGAGAGTCGAAGGTCGAAGGTCGAAAGAGCGAAGAGTGGAGAGTGGAGAGTGGAGAGTGGAGAGTGGAGAGTGGAGAGTGGAGAGTGGAGAGTGGGAGAGTGGGAGAGTGGGAGAGTGGGAGAGTGGGAGAGTGGGAGAGTGGGAGAGTGGGAGAGTGGAGAGTGGAGAGTGGAGAGTGGAGAGTGGAGAGT
>JAUTCT010000122.1 GCA_030673875.1 Verrucomicrobiota bacterium JB025
TCTTCGAGCAATGGCTTGATGTCCGGCACGTCAAGCGGGACACGCGAAGGCGGATTTCCCCGATAGAATCAGGCATTCAGGCCTTAACCTGACGCGAATGGGCCTTAACCTGACGCGAATGCCAAGCCAGTCTCACTTGACCCACCCGCCCACCGCCACCAGATTGCCATCGTCTGATCAGGCACCGTCTCATGAAAACCACCTCCTTCTCCTCCCTCACCACCCTCGTCGCCGCCATCCTCCCGATCGCGCTCCCCACCGCCCTCCACGCCGAAGGCACCGCCTGCGACCCCGCCGGGGAAACCCGCACCGCGGCAACCACACAACCCGCCGCCACGACCGAAGCCGAAGACCCCAAACCACCAGCGCCCCCCGAACAACCCGCCACTCTCGCTGAAGCCCTCGCTGCGCTGCGCGAGACCCTCACCACCCTCACCAACGACAAGGAAAACCCCTCCCGCCTGTCCGCCGCCACCCGCTACCTCACAGCGCTCGAACGCGCCGTGGAAACCAACAACCACCCGGTCGCCATCCAGCAGGCAGACACCCTCAGCTCCTACTATCCGGCGGCAGAGGACAAAATCGCAACCGTCCGCAGCCTGATCAACCAACGGTTCGATGCCGAAACCCGGCAGCAAATCCACACCCGCAAATCCCTCCTCACCCGGCTCGGCGAGGCACTCCTCAGCGCCACCAAACCCGAGCAACTCGACAAGTGGCTGGCCGAACTCGCAACCCACGCGTCCAGCCACACCTACGGTTTCTCCGGCTCCGGCTCCGCCAGCACGAACGAACTCCGCACCCTCAACCAACAACTCAACACCGCCAGCCAAATCACCAGCCAATGGCAGGACTACCTGATGGGCATCAAACTCGCCGACACCTCCCGCGCCAAAAATGCCATCAGCAACATCTCGCGCAGCGCGACCACCTTCCCCTACATCCCCCGCTCCCACATCCTCGAACTCGAGGCCAGGCTCGACTCGCCCGCCCCGGCCGCCGATGGATCTGCCAGCTCATTCCCCTTCACTCCGGACGCCTGCATCAAACGCATCACCTCCCACGAGGCCGCCCTCCAGCTGTTCTCCGAGCTCAAGGCCCTCGGCTCCACCAAGCGGTCGAACTACCAACTCGACACGCTCTATCAGAACATCGACAGCTATCAGTTGATGGTGAACTACTTCAACAGCGGATCCATCTCCACCGCCATGTCGAAATACCGGTCGCTGCTGGACATTTCCTACATGAAGCCGCTCGCCCAAAAGGCCGCCACCGACACCTTGGTGAGACACCTCGGCATCACCGGCCCCTTCAAGCCAGACCCCGAACTCACTCCGTCCGCCAACCTCGAGGCATATCTCGAACACCTCAAAACCACCCGGGACTGGGGAAAACTCCTCATCGCCATCGAATCCGGCGGGGATTTCACCGCCCGCAGCCAACGCGACCTGTTCAGCGCCGAGGAAAAACAACTCAAGCTCTTCCTCAACGCCACCTTCCTCGAGAAAGCCGGACAATACGCCCGCGCCATCGTCGCCTACCGCAATATCGACGGCGGCACCACCCGCTACGTCCCCGCCGAACTCGCCGTGCAACGCATGGTCGCCCTCGAAAAAAAATACCCCGAAGAAGCCGAAAAATCCCGCTTCATGAGTGACCACCGCCGCGGCTACTCACCCGGCTACATGACCCGCATCACCACCACCCAAAGGCAACTCATCCGCGAGGAAATCCGCGCCGTCCTCAAACAGGAACTCGATGTCCGCCAACCCGATGCCAAACTCCACAAGGCCGGCCAATCGACCGCTCCTCGGGAAACACCCGCCGGCCGCCGGAAACCCGGAATCCACACCGACGACCACACCACCGACGAACACGGACACGACTCAGGTCATTAGAAAATCCGCCGGCTTTCACAACGCCGGCCGCATTGACAAATGGCGGGGCCGCAACGCATAACTCATCCCTTGAAACCCTCCCTGCTCATCCCTCCCGTCATCGCTCTCGCCGCCGGTTCCATCTGGGTCGGCTCGCAGCGGAAATCCATCTCCACGCTCGAGATCGAAATCGAGCGCCTCACCCGCCACATCGAACAGGCGGAAAACCTCGCCTCCGCGGAAGCCGCAAAGGGCGCGGATCCCGCCAAGACCGCAAACGGCCAAAAACCCATCAACTGGAACGAGGCCGCCAAAACCATGCAACGGATGCACGATGGCGGCGTGCCGGACATCAAGGCCATGATGCGCTTCCAAACGCGGATCATGGAAATGGATGCCGACTCCCTCGTCGCAGCCATCATGGAAATCCGCGCCCTCGACCTCCCGGCCGATGCTCGCGCCAGCCTCGAATCCATGGTATTCGGCCCCCTGGTATCCAAGGATCCGAAACTCGCATTCGATACCCTCTCCGAAACCACCGACCTCCATAACGATCAAATGCGCTGGCAACTCAGCCATGCGCTCGGCGAATGGGCCGGGGACGACCCGATCGCCGCAGCAGCCTGGCTCGACGAACAAATCGCCTCCGGCAAACTCGACCCGAAATCCCTCGACGGAAAAAGCCAGATCCGCCTCCAGTTCGAAAGCGAACTCATCGAACACCTCATCACGTCCGACATGAGCGCCGCATCCGATCGCATCAACGCGCTGCCGGAAGACCAGCGCGCCGATGTCCTCAGACGCTTGAACGCCCAGAACATCAAACCCGAAAACCAGGAAGAATTCGCCACACTCGTCCGCAACTCGCTGCCGGACGACGAACAGACCCGGGTGCTCACCAACATGGCCTCCAATATCGCCGGCCAGGGGAAACTCGAAAATGTCGACACCTACCTCGACAACATCTCCGCCACGCCCGAAGAACGAAAGGCATGCGTCGTCGAAGCCGCAGGCGAAAGCGTGCTCAGACAGGCCTGGAACAAACAGGTCACCGGCGAACAGATCGACACCATGCGCGACTGGCTCGCATCCCACGAACCCGATGCCGTCGACCGCGTCACTGGCGAGACTCTCGGCAACGCCATCAACCGCGGCGAAAAAACCACCTACGAAGACGCCGAGAAACTCGTCCTCGAATACCACCAGTCCAGCGGCTCCGACGACCTCCTCGTCGGCTTCCTCGACAACTGGCAGGTCCGCCAGAACAAGGAACAGGCACTGGCCCTCGCGGATAAAATCACCGACCAGGAACAACGCGAAAAAGCGATCCAGCAAATCAACGACCAATGAAGCTTTCCATCACACTCACCCTGGTGATCCTCGCCGCCGCAATCCTCCTCGGCTGGCAGAACCACCGCCAACTCACGACCATCCGGGAAACCCACAGGTCACTCGTCGAAAAGGCGGACTCCCTCGGCTTCGACACGGACGCCGCCACATCCGGAACACCGAATCGCCTCACCCACCGCGTCCGCGAAGACCGCCGGATCGCCGCCCTCGACGCGGCGGAAAAATTCATCGCCTTCGCCCGTGAAATGGAAACCCGCGAGGCAAATGGCGACACCGGGGACCCCAAAGACATGCAGCAGCGCGTCATCAAATTGATGGACCTCATGATGTCCCTCGACACCGAACAGCTCAAAACCGTGATCGCCGAATTCCGCGCCGCCACGGACCTCAAGGAGGAAACCCGCAGGGGCATGGTCGGCTTCGCCATCATGACCCTCGCATCGGACAACCCACAGGCAGCCCTCACCATCTTCACCGAAACTGCCGACATGTTTGAGAAAGACGGCATGGGCGAACACGTCGCCGCCATGGCCCTCGCCCAATGGGCCAAGGACGACCCCGTCACTGCCGCGAAATGGGTCAAGGAAAACGGCAAAACACACCCCAACCTCGTCACCGAACGCGCAATCAACGGCCTCATCGCCGGCACCGCCAGCCAGAGCCCCGCCATCGCGTTCTCACTCATCCTCGACCTCAAGATCGAAGACTCCCGGGATGCCGTCCGCAAAATCGCCTCCGCCGCCACCACCGACGAACAACGCGATCTGTTCCTGACCTCGTTCCGGAAATACCTGTCCGCTCTCGAAGACCCGGAAATCCGCGACCAATCCCGCCAGGACGGATTCGGACAACTCGCCGACACCCTCGCCAAGCAAAGCACCGACGACGCCACCGCATGGATCGACTCCGCCTCGCTCTCCCCGGAGGAACTCGCCGACTTCGCCGAACACCTGAACTACCATCAAACCAAGGAAAACACCGGAGACTGGATCGAATGGATCGCCGAATCCGACCTGCCCGAACACCAATCCAGCCAGCAAATCTCCAACCTCGTTTCCAACTGGACCCGCCAGGACTACCGCACCGCCGGCGAATGGCTCGCCACCACCCCGGACGGCCCCGCCAAACAACCCGCCGTCCAGTCCTACGCCAAAACCGTCGCCCCCTACGACCCGCAGACCGCCACCCAATGGGCGCTCACCCTGCCCGCCGGCGACTCCCGTGACTCGACCCTCAAATCCATCTACAACCAATGGCCGGACGACGACGAAGACGCCAAAAATGCCTTCGCCGAAACATACGGCATCAACGACTGACCACCCGGCTCAGGCCGCGATGCGCGGCGAAAAATCCGGCAACTTCGTCGTCACCGTCGCGCCCAGACTGCCCATCAGGTTATACAACCCGAAATACGTGCGGTTCAGATACAGCGCGTTCGGATTGCCGCGCGAGGCGCTCAGCTGGCTCAGTTCCCGGTCCGTCCGCGTGCGCTCGCCAAACTCCGCAATCTCCTCGAAATACCGACTGTCGCCAAAATCAAAACACTCCGTGAGAAACGGCCGCGAGAGCAGCTCAACCGACTCCCGGAACACCCCGGTCAACTTGTCCTTCGCCTGCGGCGTGTCCGTTTCCAACAACAAACCAATCTCGTGCAGCGCAGCGCGAAAACGCTCCTCATCCCCCAGCACGTCCGGATTCATCAGCGCGAAATACATCCGGTAAAACTCGCCATCAAGCTGCTTGGTGCAGCCGAAATCCAGCACCCAGAGCTCACCTCCGTCCACCTTGAAGTTCCCAGGATGCGGGTCGGCGTGAAACTGCCGGAGATCGTGGATCTGATGATGATAGAAATCCCACAGCGCCTGTGCGACCTTCAACTTCTCGGCCTTCTCCGCGCCGGACTTCGCATACACGTCCAACTGCTCCCCGCCCACCCACTGCATCGTCAGGATCCGCCCGCTGCTGAACTCCGGAAAATACCCCGGAAACTTCGTATTCGGCAGATGCCGCGACCGCTCGGCGAGCATCTCGGACCGCGACAACTCGAGCCGGTAGTCGGTTTCCTCCAACAAACGCTCCCTGACTTCCGCGATGTACGGGTCCAGCGACTTCGCATCCAGCTCGAACAAGCGCATCGCGATCGGTTTGATGATCGCAAGGTCCGATCTCAAACTGTCCGCCACTCCGGGATACTGGACCTTCACGGCATACTCCCGTCCCGCCTTTTCCGCCCGGTGAACCTGCCCGATCGATGCCCCGGAAACCGCCTTCTTTTCAAAATGGTCGAAAATCTGGTCCGGCCGCCCGCCGAGCTCGCGTGAAAACGTGCTCACCACCAGCGGATACGTCAGCGGCGGCGCCGAATACTGCGCCTTGGAAAACTCATCCACATACTGGCTCGGCATCAGCGTCATATCGAGACTCAACATCTGCGCCAGCTTCAGCGGCCCGCCCTTGAGCTGGCTGAAGACTTCATACGTTTGTTTCGCGGTGTCCTTGTGAAAGCCCTCCTTGTCATCGTCCCCGCTGATCGACTGCTTCGCCTTGTATTTCAGATAGTTCACTCCCACCTGCAGACCGGTCCCCGCAAGCCGCGCGGCACGGCCGATCTTGTGTTTCGGAATCGAAGTCTGCTCTTTCATCTCGTTTCGGGGTGTCTGGCTCACTTCCCGGGCACCGCGAATCGACGCAGCAGGAAACGGCCGAGATCGAATGCCGACTCGAAGGCCCCGGCACGCGCCACGTCGGTTCCGAGCCGCACGGTCTTTTCAATGAACGCGTCCGTGTCCTGGAAATCCGCTGAGCCGTCCTTGCGGTGAAACTCGACGATCGCCCGGAACTGCTCGAACAAAAGCTCCGGGTAGTAATCCGAAATCTTCTTCCGGTCCGCAATCGTCCCCTCCTCCACACTCTGGTTCACCAACTCCCGCGCAAACTGAATGAACCGCAGGCGCATCAACTTCAACGACGAACACCGCGCTCCCAACGCCGGGAAAAACTCCACCAGCCGCGATCGGTTCTGCTGCGCATGACTGATGAACGTGAAGAAAAACGCCAGCAGTTTCTGGTCCGCCGGATAACCCGCATACTCGGGGTCGTCGTGCAGCACGGCAATCGTCTCCTCCACCAGCCGGTCCCAATACGAGGCTTCAAGTGCCTGGAAACTCGACGCCACTTTGTAGAACTCCCCTTCGGAAACCCCCAGCTGCTCGGTCAACGCATACACGCTCGTCGGCTGCCGGCCCTCAGTGAGCAAATAGTGCCAATACCCGTCCTCAATCTCCGCCCGCAAATCCTTCTTCGACGATTTCTTCCTCGATGCTGCGCTCATAGCACCCCCCGATACGGCCGCTGCAACGCCTTGTCAAACGGCCCCGGACCGCGCCAACTCAGACTCCCGCCCCGTCCTCGTTTTCCAGCTCCTCGCCGTCGGCCAACTTGCGGAAATGCACCTGCCCCACCCGGCGGCCGTCGGTGCTCGTCACGCGAGCCTCGTATCCGTGGACCTCGAGCAGTTCACCCACCTCCGGGAAACGCCCGAGCTGCTGGGTAATGTAGCCGCCGACGGTCGTGACCTCGCCACTCCCGAGTTCCAGCTCCTCCGCATGATCGCCCAGTTCATTGAGCGTCATCGTTCCCTCGACCACAAATTCATCCTTGTTGATCTGCGTCACGGGCGGAGTTTCGTTGTCAAACTCGTCCTGAATGTCGCCGACGAGCTCCTCCATGATGTTGTCGAGAAACACCGCACCCACCGGCGTCCCGAACTCATCGACCGCCATCGCCAGATGCGCGTGCTCACGCAGGAAAAACTTCAGCAGAATATCCAGCGGCATCGTGTCCGGGACAATCTTCAGCTCGCGCTTGATGCGCATCAAATCCGGCTCCGGATCATTGATCAACTTGAACAAATCCTTGATGTGGATCAGCCCGATCGCGTTGTCAATGTGACCCTTCACCAACGGGAATCGCGTGTGCTTGCTGCGCATCGCCACCTCCATCGTCTTCTCGAACGGATCGTCCACATCGAGAATGATCAGATTGTTGCGCGGAGTCATCACCTCACGCACCCAAAGCTCGTTCAGCTCCAGCGCATTGGTCAGAATCTCCCGCTCGGTTTCCGTCACCTCCTGCGCCTGCCCGCTCTGCGTCACCAGCAGCGCCAACTCCTCGGATGAATGAATGTGCTCCGCCTCGCTCGCCGGCTCAATGCGCATCACGTGCTTCAGCAGCCAGTTCGCCGCTCCGTTGAAAATCACGATCACCCAGTGGAAACCCTTGAAAAACAAATGCAGCGGCCGCGCCAGCGCCATCGCCACCGGCACCGACTTGCGAATCGCCACCGACTTCGGCACCAACTCGCCAATCACCACGTGCAGAAACGTGAACGACGCATACGCCAGAATAAGCGAAATCCAGTAAATCCCCTTCTCCGGCATCCCGGTCGACGCCAGCAACGGATACACCAGCGCCTGCACGAAGGGTTCGCCGAGGAATCCCAGAGCCAGCGAGGAAATCGTGATCCCCAGCTGGTTCGCCGACAAATAGTTCTCCAGGTGACTCGTCACGTGCAACGCCAGATCCGGATTGGCTCCGGACTCCTTCGCCACCGCCTCGAGCTGACTCGGCCGGACCTTCACGATCGCAAACTCCGATGCCACGAAAAACGCATTCAACAGCAGGAAAAATGCAATCCCCACCACGTAGAGAATCGATTCCCCAAGCGTCGGAAACGGGTGACTCGCCGCGGAGGAGAGAAGGGTGTTGGCAAGCTCCAGGTTCACAGCGTCAGAGTTTCTCGTAGACGCCCTGGTCACGGCGTTCCAAAACCGTAAATCCGGCTTTCTTCGCGTCCGATACGGACAGCGGTTTGGTGATCTTCGGCGTGTTGATCTTCGAAATCACCTTCCTCACCGGATGCTTGCACAGCGGGCAAACCTCCAGCGGGGCCCTGTCTACGGGCCGTCTCAGTTCAAATCCACGGGAACACACGCGGCACGAATGCTCGGGGTCCTCCGGGGCTTCGGAAACGTATTCGTAAATGGGCATGATAATGGCGAGGGTCGGGAGATTTCCGCCCCACGCCGGAATATTGGCAAAAAAGGTGCCAATTACCAGCTCGACTTGGTCACGCCGGGGATCATTCCAGCGGAAGCAAGCTCGCGGAAAGCAATCCGGGAAAGACGGAAACGACGCAGAAACGCACGGCGACGACCAGTGATCATGCAACGGTTCACAAGACGCGTCGGACTTGCATCACGCGGAAGCATCGTAAGACCGATGTAATCCTTCTCAGCCTTCAATTTCAAACGCAGATCTGCGTACTTCTGAACGGTTTTCAACTTACGCTCGTTGCGGGCGGTCCAACATTTCTTAGCCATAATTTCGGGAGGGCAGGTCATACGGCATCTCCCGCCCCTTGCAAGCCCAAAGTCGCCCGACATCGGGAATTTTCAAAAAAATGCCCCTCTCCCACCCGTCCAAACCACGACCAACCGGCCCGCGGATCTACCTGTAACCGCCAATAATTGACAATGATGCAAAAATTTGCATAGCCTGCAAAGGCCATGAAATCCCACATAGCCCCCGTGCTCAGTCGGCGGGCCGGTCAGGTGCGCTTCCCGCGCCTGCAAACAACACCGGAATCGGCTGATCCCTCCCCCCGTCACACCCCCACCCCATCGCAAGCACCTGAAACCCAAATCCTGACGCCCATCACGCCAAATCCCTGGACCGTCCTCGCCCTCGCGGCTCTCGCCGCCACCTCGGGCCTCCACGCTCAGGGAAGCCTCACCCCACCGGGAGCCCCCGCTCCCACCATGAAATCCCTGCAAGAAATCTGGGATCGCGTCGGTGACGTGGAATCCGCCAACGCCATCCTCCAGGCCCAGAATACCGAACTCCAGCAACTCATCGCGCCCATCTACGAAAAACTGGGCATCCAGTTGCCATGGACCATCGAAACCATCGACTCCACCGGAGACGTCGGAGCCTACGCGTCGCTGGCCGTCGCCCCCACCGGAGAAATCGGAATCGCCTACTACGACGCCAACGGCCCCGACATGAAATACGCCGGCAACACCGGCTCCGGATGGGTCTTCGACGTCGCTCGCGCCAACCCGAGCTTCCATGACTACGGCAAACACGCATCGCTCGCATTCAGCTCCACCGGAGAGCCCGGCATCTCATTCCACTCCGCAAGCACCCCGAAAGACCTGAACTACTCCCAGCGCAGCGAAGGAACCTGGTCGTGGGAAGCTCCCGACGGGGTCGGATCAAACAGCATCTTCGGCACCTTCACCTCACTGGCGTTTGACTCGGATGACCATCCCGCCATCGCCTATTTCGCCGAAACCAACGGCCACCTGAAACTCGCCCGCTACGACGGAGGCTCGTGGAACTTGGAAACCGTGGACTCCTCGGCCACCACCGGTCAATACCCCTCCCTGGTGTTCCTGCCCTCCGGCCAGCCGGCGATCTCCTATTACCGCTCGTCATCCGGCGACCTGAAATACGCCACATACACCGGAGCCGCCTGGTCCATCATCGACATCGACACCACCGATGATGTCGGCCAGTTCAGCTCGATGGCACTCGACCCCCAGGGACATCCCGCCATCGCCTACTACGACGCCACCAACACGGACCTCAAATTCGCCAGTTTCGATGGTGCCACCTGGTCCATTGAAACCGCGGTCGAAGAACCGACCAAGGATATCGGCAAATACGCCTCCCTCGCCTTCGGACCATCCGGCCTGGCGGCGATCGCCTGCCACGTCGACGGCATCCCCGCCGACCTGATCTTCGTCTCGTTCGACGGCACGGAATGGTCCCGCCAAACCGTGGACGGCGTCGGCAGCAACAACGTGCTCGGCAAATACTACTCGCTGGCCTTCAACCCGGCCGGCCAGCCGATGATCGCCTACTACGACGAGACCAACGGCGACCTCAAGTTCGCCTCCAGATCGCCGTTCTCCAACCCCTAGACCATCCGGCGCGATGAAAACGATCATACGCTGCGCCCTGGTCTCGGTGCCAATGGCGCTCGCCCTGCCCGCCCAGACAATCGCCCCCTCCAACCGTTTCGCCTGGGCCGCGAACCTCGGATGGACCGACTGGACGGGCGGCGGCTTCGACGGCGTCTCAACCGGCGAATACGTCTGCTCCGGCTGGATCTGGCTGCCCAACTGCGGGTGGCTGTCCACCGGCGACGGCACACCCGCCGACGGCGTCTCCTATTCCAATACCTCCGCATCCGACTTCGGCGTCAACACCACCGGATTCCAGCTCGAAGACTCCGAAGTCTTCGCCAAGCTCAGCGGCTACGCCTACGGCGCGAACATCGGATGGGTGGCCTTCGAAACCACCGGAAACCCGCGCATTTCCCTCACCACCGGGGAAATATCCGGAGCCGTCTGGTCCGCCAACTGCGGCTGGATCGATCTCGACGATGCCGTCTGGAATCTGGCCAGCCAGGCCATCGTCCCCGGTGAAGACGACGACTCAGACGGAATCGCCGATGCCTACGAACTCGAAAACGCGGGCAACCTCACCCTGCTCACCAACGAAGGGGATTACGACCGTGACGGAGTCTCGGACGTCGACGAATACCTGTCCGGCACCCTCGCCACAGATCCCGCGTCAAGGTTCGCCATCACCGCCATCTCAATCTCGGAATCGATGGTTGAAATGAGCTGGACCAGCTCACTCAGGCGGCAATACCGGATCTCCAGCTCGCCGGATCTCGACCCGGCCACATGGAATCCGTCGCTCGACCGCATCGTGCCCGATGGCGGCCTGACGACACGGGAGTTCGCCGGCCCCGGCGACCTCCTCCACTTCTACCGGGTCGAAGCCCTCCACCCCCTGTCGCCATGACGCCCGCGCCATGACAACCGCGCGATCCGGAATCACGCCAAGCCGCTCCGCACCAACAGCGGTTCCAGCTCCGGGTCGCGCCCCATGAACCGCCGGTAGAGTTCGTCCGCCGGTGCCGAGTTCCCTTTGCTCAGAATGTGCTCCCGGAACGCGGCGCCGGTCTCCGAGTTCAACACGCCTTCCTTCTGGAAGCGCGTGAACGCATCCGCATCCAGAACCTCCGCCCACTTGTAGGAATAATATCCCGCCGCATATCCGGTCGGATTCGAAAACAGGTGGTTGAAGCGCCGCAGCATGCTCGGCGTATCGGTCTTCAACTGCGCACGGTAATCCGCCAGAATCTCCCGGTCGACCTCGTCCAGATTGCGCCCGGCGTATTTCTCCAGGTGGATGTGCAGCTCGAGATCCAGCTTGCCCAGCGCCAACTGCCGCATGAATGCCGTCGCACTCATGTAGTTCCGCGCCGCAATCATCTTGTCGAACAAATCCTGCGGAATCGGCTCCCCGGTCTCGAAATGCCGCGCAAACATATCCAGCGACTCCCGGTCCCAGCAGTAGTTCTCCATGATCTGCGACGGCAACTCGACAAAGTCCCACGGCACGTTAGTCCCGGACAGCGACTTCACCGGCACCTGACTCAGCATCCCGTGCAGCAAATGCCCGAACTCGTGGAAGATGGTCTCCACCTCGCTGTGCGTCAGCAACGCCGTCTTGCCATCCACCGGCGGACTCATGTTGCCGATGATCAGCCCGAGGTGCGGCTCGCCCGGACCTCCGGTGTGCAGCGAATTCATCCACGCTCCGCCGCGCTTCGACTCCCGCGGATGCCAGTCGGCGTAGAACGACCCGAGATGCGCCCCCGTCTTCACATCGTGGATCTCATAAAACGAAACCTCCGGGTGCCAGACCTCCACCTTGCCGCCGGCGTCACCCTCCTCCACAAACACCGTCTCCAGCTGCTTGATCGAAATCCTGAACAACTTCGAGGCAATCTCGAACATCCCCGCCATCACCCCGTCCACCGGGAAATACGGCCGCATCACCTCGTCATCCAGATCGTAGCTCTCCTGCCGCTGCCGCTCCGACCAATACGCCACCTCCCACGGCTCCAGCATCTCCACCGGCCCACCGGTCTTCGCTGCCTTGAAGTTCTCCAGCTGCTTCAGGTCCGCGTGAAACGCCGTCTCAATCCGGTCGTGCAGATTCTCCACGAATCCGAGCGCCTCGCCACCCTTCTTCGCCATCCGCCGCAACAAGGTCAGATCCGCGAAATTCCCGAAACCCAGAATCTCCGCCTTCTCCTGCCGCAGCGCCAGAATCTTCCAAACCAACGGCGTGTTGTCATAATCACCGTAGCCGCCGACCTTCGCCGACCCCTCCCAAACCTGCTTGCGGATCCCGTCGTCATGCACATGCTGCATCACCGGATACATCGAGGGAAACTGCAGCGTGAACCGCCAGGCCGGCTTCTCATCCGTCGCCACACCCTTCGCCTTCGCATTCGCCAACGCTCCCGCCTTCGCGCTCTCCGGCAGACCCGCCAGCTTCTCCTCATCCTCCACCACCAACTCCCACGCATTCGTCGAGTCCAGCACGTGCTCGGAATACTCCTGCGTCAGCTTCGAAAGCTCAGCCTCGATCTCCGCCACCCGCTTCTTCTCCGCCGGCGGAAGATCCGCCCCGCTCTGCCGGAAATCCTCCAGCGTCTCCTCCACATGCCGTTTCCTCACCGCATCCAGATCCGCCATCGCATCGCTCTCACCCACCGCCTTCAACACCGCCCACAACCGCTCGTTGAGCGCGATCGACGAATAGAAATCAGAAACCTCCGGCAGCATCTTGTTCAGCCCCTCCCGCTGCTTCTCATTGTTCGCCACCGAATCCAGATGGTTCAGCCGCCCCCACCCGTGCCCCAGCACCTCGGTCGCATCCTCCAGCGCACCAAACGTCGACTCATACGTCGCCGTGGCAACATCCTGCGCGCAGATCTCCTCCACCGCAGCCTTCGCCAGCTCCAGCCCGTGCCGGATGTCCGGCTCGATCGCCTCGGCAACAAGTTCGGACCAGCGGATGTGAAAATCGGAAGAAAGAAACGGATGACTCATGGGCAAAAATAGTTGGTGCCCGCATCATCCCCGTGACAACCCGCTTGTCGAATCCTTTGCAAACCACTGCGGAGAAAACCTCTTGCCTCACCACAGCAAACACCATCCCGGCAACCATCAATCCACACCGCAAATCCATCTCCGGAATCCACCGCTGAAAGCCGCGCGAAGAACGTGAATGCCGGCCAACCCCCGGCCGACCCGAGACACACCCGCGCCTATCCTCCCGCCCCGCCGCCAACCTCAATCTCACCCAACGGCTGCAACAAATTCGCCGGCAGCGGAAACACCCGGTCATAGATCCCCGGCGCAATCTCCTGACTCTGCCCATACGCCTCCCGCACCATCTCCATCTTCGCATCCAGATTGTCAATGTAGTGCAGCGCGAATGCCTCCGGCGTCCGCGGCAGCACCGGCGAACCGAACGCCATCTCCCCATGATGGCTCCCGATCAAATGCAGGATATGCAGCCGCACCTTCTCCGTCGCCGGCGAAAGCTCGCGCCATTCCTCCGCCTCGCCGGATTCGATCAAGTCATTCCACAACTTGTTCACCAGCTCGATGCCCAGCGGAATATGCCCCAGCATCTCACCGTAATCACTCAAGATCTGTGTGAACCCCTGCTTCGGATAGCTGTTCTCCCATAGCTTCCCGCTGTCGTGAAACAACACCCCCGTAAGCAGCAAATCCCGGTTCCACTCCGGATACACCGGACACAACGCATTCGCCGAACGCATCATCTGCGCCGTGTGCTCCACCAAACCGCCACGCCGGGCGTGGTGGTTCTTCTTCGCAGCCGCCGTCCGCCGGAACCGCTCGCCAAACTCCGCCAGAAACATCGCGCACAATGACTTCATCCGAGGGTCTCCGATGCTCTCGCACAAGCTCACAATATCCTCGAAATCCGCATCCTGCTTCGCCTTCAGCACCGGATCACCCGAATGAAAATGCTCCAGATCCACCGCCTTCGGCTGCACGAACCCCAAATCCTTCGCCTCCATGCCATACGCCCCCTGCGTCCACTTGCCCTCCAGAAGAATCACCTCCCCCGCCTTCAAAATCTCCGCCCGCTGATAGACATCCGAATCCGACCACACCTTGATCGAAAAGTTCCCCGTCGCATCCGCAAACGTCAGGTTCAAATACGGCTTGTTGTTCTTCGTCGTCTTCGCCACACGGCTCTGAAGCTGCGCGGTCACCGTGGCCGCAAGCGGCTTCTCGCCGGCCTGCTCCATCAGTGCGGATATGCTGGAAATGGGACTCACGCCCGCAACACTAACCAACCGCACCGCCCTTGTCACGCCACGAGGCGCTTCAAAAATCCAAATAAATCTCGGTCCGCCGGTTCACCCGCCGCCCGGTCGGATCATCCTCCCCGCTCTCCGTCACATTCGGCCGCCGCGGCTGGCTCGCCCCCTTCGCCAGCGTCACAATCTGCGCCTCATCCACCCCCGCCTTGACCAACAGGTCCCTCACCGAATCCGCCCGCCGCTTCGACAGCCCGTCATTGTACGCCTTGCTCCCCAGCGCGTCCGTGTGCCCGCTCAAGGTGACCCGCTTTCCCGAATCCGCCTTCAACAGCATCGAGACAATCTCCAGCTGCCTCAACGTCCGCTCGTTCATCTCGTCTTCATCAAAATCAAAATACAGCGCCAGCGTGTCGCCACCGGCCGGATTCTTCACCAACGGCGAATAATACACGTCACCCCCCGCCACCCGCCGCGCGTAATCCGCCAGCAATTGATCCAGATTGATCTCTGAAATCATCCACCGCTCCCCACCCTCCGGCTGCCTCAGCGCCAGCGTGAACTGGGCGCTCTCCCCACCATCCACAGTCTCCACATTCGCCAGGAAACCCACCGCCCGCTCCCGCCTGAACATCGCCCTCAACGGCTTCGCCTGCCGCAGCCGATACCCGCCCTCCTCAAACAAAATGCACAACCCCGCAATCTTCGCGTCCGAAACCCCGGCCTGATCCACCCCCGCACGCGCAAATTCAAAATCCTGCCTCAATACCGCCTGCAGAAACGTGTCCGCCACCACCAGCGAGTCGCTCCCGTCCGCCCCGCCGCCATCCGGAAACACCACCTTCTCCAGCGACCACCTGCCACCCGCTTTCTTCAGATCCAGAAACACCTCGCCCTTCCCACCAGCACCATCCTCATACTCCAGCGACCACCTCGACCTCGTATTCAGCTCCAGCTCCCCCACCTCGCGAAACCCCTTGGCAAACCGCAGCCCGCCCGCCCCAGCGGCATGACCGTTCAATCCCAATGCCGCAAGCCGCTCCACCGTTTCCCGGTCCAGCGCCCCGCCAACCAACAAACTCTCGATCACACCCGCATCACCGCTCGCCAGCGCATCCGCCACCTTCGCCAACAATTCCTCCGGCGTCGACGTTTCCAGCCCGATGCCCAAATCCTCAAGCTCCGCCGCCGGCTCCGCAGCGTCCAACACCACCTCATCAATGCCCTCGATCTTCTCCGGCTCACCCGCCACCTCCTCCTGCTCAGCCAATACCGGCGCCGGCACCGGCTGCTCGTCCGGGCGCATCACCAGCAAAACCAGTGCCGCCACCGCCAGCACCGCTGCCAGACCTAGGAAAAATACAGAAACCGGATACTGACGCATGCAAAACCCTACAACGTCCGCAATCGCCAAACCACCTCACATTTGAAAATCAATTCCGCCGTGGCAAAGCCGGCAGCGTCACCCGCACCGCACTCCCGCCGCGGACCAACTGCAACGTCGTCTCCTGCACCGCGGCCGAAACCGCCAAATGCCGCAAAAACTCCCGCGCCGTCCTCACCTCCGAGTGATTCACCGCCTGAATCAAGTCACCCGCCATCACCCGATCCACCGCCAGCGCACCCCGGGCCACCCCCGTCACCACCACCCCACTATACCCCTGCGCCCGCTCCAACGTCGACAAATCACGCACCTCGATGCCCAACGACTCCAGCACCTCACCCGCATCACGCGTCTTGCCACCCGTCGATTCCGCACCCGTCGCCTCACTGCTCACGCTCCCAGCCTCGGTGATCAATGCATTCAGCGTCAGCGTCTCACCCCCGCGCCACACCTCCATCGCCACCGACTCGCCCACACCCGTCTCCTCCACCAACCGGCGCAACTCCACATACGATTTGATCTTCACCCCGGCATAACTCAGCACTACGTCGAACTTCCGCAGCCCCGCCTTCTCCGCCGGCGAATTCGGCGTCACCGCAAGCACCGCCGTCCCATACTCCCCGTCATACTTCAGCGCAGATCTCACCACCATGTCCAGATCCCGCATCTGCAGCCCCAGAAACCCCCGGATCGGACGCCCCCGCTTCAAAATCTGCAACAGGGAATCCCGCACGTCATTGGCTGGAATCGAAAACCCCACCCCCTGGAATCCCGGATTCTCCTTGTCCTGCGAAAAAATCGCCACGTTGATCCCGATGATCTCACCCAGCAAATTGACCAGCGGCCCGCCCGAATTCCCCGGATTGATCGCCGCGTCCGTCTGAAACAAATCACGCTGGTTGTCGGACAACGACCGCTCCTTCGCTGAAATAATCCCCTGCGTGATCGTTTCCCCCAGACCAAAGGGGTTGCCCACCGCAAACACCATCTGCCCCACCTGCGCCTTCGACGAATCCCCCAGTTTCAACGGCGTAAACTCACGCTTCGCCTCGATCCTCAACACCGCAATATCCAGCATCGTGTCCTCGCCAACCAAGGTCGCCGGATACACCTCCCCGTCGTGCAGCGTGACGTGAATCTGCTGCTGACCCGCAATCACATGATGGTTGGTCACCACATGCCCCTGCTCGGTCACGATCACCCCGGACCCCTGACCCTGCGTCGGATACCTCCGAACCTGCGTCCTCCCCCACACATCAAACAACCGCTCCGTCTTCACCCCCGCCGTATCAATGCTCACCACCGAGGGAACCACCGCCTCCGTCAACTTCGCATACTCGTCATTCAACCGCGAAAGCACCTCCACATCCCCGAAATCAAGCGGCGCACGCTCCGCAAGCTTGCCCTCCTCCGGCCTGAACCGACCGTCATCCTCCTTCAACCACGGAACCAGTGAACGCAAATCACCCCCCGCACGACACGTCCGCATCGAGGAAACAGAAACAAACGCAATCAAAAATACGGAAACGAGCGCCAGCAATCGACCGAAGGCAGGATTCATAAATGGGTGGGTGTCGCCCATGAGAATGCATCGAAACCATCAATTTCCAAGCGCGGAAACAACCCCGCCGGCGACGCCCCATCCCCACCAACCCCGCGAATTCCCATTCACCAGCCAAAATCCTTGGCCCACCCACTCGGATCTGGCATGAAGCACAGCATGCGAATCCCCGCAATCATCGCCTCTGCGCTCATCGCCTCCATCCCGGCGCACGCCGATCGACTCTCCGCCCCTGACCGCGAAGCCCTCATCGAACGCCTCGACCAAATCCGCGCCACCGCCGAATCCAAAGTCGACGCCCGCTACAAACTCGCCCTCGCCGCCTACAGCAACGCCGCCGCCAACGAAACCACCGCATACGAATTCTACATGAAGTGCATCGAAAAGGTGAACTTCGCCGACAAAGATAAAAAATCCTCCGATTTCAGGGAGTGGAAACGCAAAAACTCCGACAAACACTCCGAATCCAGCTTCCGCC
Organism: Verrucomicrobiota bacterium JB025; assembly: GCA_030673875.1. GTDB lineage: Bacteria > Verrucomicrobiota > Verrucomicrobiia > Verrucomicrobiales > Akkermansiaceae > Luteolibacter. The sequence continues at coordinate 17,881 of JAUTCT010000122.1, forward strand.
TCGCCCTCCGCTACCAACTGCGCTGGCTCGTCATGACCCTCATGGTCTCCCCTGAAGACGTCGATGTCGCCGACTACGCATCCAAGGCAACCAGCATGCTGGACTCGATCGTCAGCGAGGCCCACAACCTCACCGGAAACCAGAACATCCTCACCCAGAACGCCACCTCATCCATCTTCGCCCGCGCCTACGAAATCGGCAGCATCAACAAAAAAGGCTGGCCCAACGGACCGGGACAACTCGAACAAATCTACGAAGACCTCGTGTTCCCCGACCTCCGCACCCCCAGCCGGACCGGCGAACTCCGCAACGCATGGATCAAACGCATCCAGCAGGCCATCATTCTCAACGATGCATGGTCCAGCAACAACAACGGAAAATCCAGAAAAGGCAGCCTCAACCCCAACGCCCGAACCCTCGGCGGCGACAACGAAAGCTCCGATGTCGACAAATTCATGGATGAAACCGTCCCCTCCCTCCAATGGCAGATGGAAGTCGATGTCTACAAGGCGGGCGACGAAAGCGGCGCCGCCATGCGGATGCTCGCCCATATCGAAAAATACCTCAGCCACAAATCCTCCATGAAATGGTCCGAGGAATTCACCTCCCTCCTCATGCCCTCCGCCTCCCCCGACCCCGGCAAAACTCCCCCGCCAGCCCCGGACCACAATACCTGAGCAATCCGCAATGGACCTCTCGCGCCGGATCGCCATGATCCCGCCCGTCCGATGTCAGCCGCACTCCTCTCCGCAAACGAAATCCGCCTCAGCTACGGCTACCAAACCCTCCTCGACGGCGCCACCCTCGCCGTCGCCGCCGGCGAAAAAGTCGGCATGGTCGGCCGCAACGGCTGCGGCAAAACCTCCCTCTTCAAAATCCTCGCCGGCGTCCACGCGCCAGACTCCGGCGACATCGCCACCCGCCGCGGACTCCGCGTCGGATACCTCCCGCAGGAGTTCGAACTCGATCCCGAACTCTCCGTCCACGAAAACATCTCCGCCGGCGCCGCAGACGTCGCCGAAGCCGTCCGCCGCTACGAAGCCGGAGACGGATCCGAAGCCGAACTCGCAAACCTCCTCCACCTCATCGAACACGCCGACGGCTGGAACCTCGACGCCCGCATCAAAGCCACCGTCACCGCCCTCGGCGCACCCCCGCTCGACTCACCCACCGCCACCCTCTCCGGCGGCGAAAAACGCCGCGTCGCACTCTGCCGCGCCCTCGCCTGCCAGCCCGACCTCCTGCTCCTCGACGAACCCACCAACCACCTCGACGCCGAATCCATCAGCTGGCTCGAAGACTACCTCCGCTCCTTCCCCGGCGCCGTCATCTTCGTCACCCACGACCGCTACTTCCTCGACGTCATCGCCACCCGAATCATCGAAATCGACCAGGGCCGCGCCTTCTCCCACCCCGGAAACTACACCGCATTCCTCGAGTCCAAAGCCGTCCGCCAGCAAATCGCCGAACAAACCGAACGCCGCCGCCAACGCTTCCTCCGCACCGAACTCGAATGGGTCCGCGCAGGCGTCAAGGCCCGCGGAACCAAAGCACGCCACCGCCTCGACCAATTCTACGAAATCGAAGGCATGGAAGCCCCGCCCGAGGAACGCGAAATGGACCTCCTCATCCCCCCCGCCCCCGACCTCGGAAACATCGTCGTCGACCTCGAAAACGCCGGCGTCAACATCGCCACCAAAACCCACCCGCGCTGGCTCTTCCGCCACCTCAACCTCAAACTCCGCCCCGGCCAGTGCACCGGCATCGTCGGCCGCAACGGCGTCGGTAAAACCACCCTCCTCAAACTCTGCCTCGGCCAAATCCATCCCACCGAAGGATCCGCCGTCACCGGCAAACGCGTCAAAGTCAACTACATCGACCAAAGCCGCATGCAGCTCGACGCCACCGGCTCGCTGCTCGACGAAATCTCCGACGGCAACGAAAAAGTCCAGTTCGGCGACGAATCGCTCGGCGCACGCGCCTACCTCCGCCGCTTCCTCTTCGCTGACGACCGCATCAACGAACGCGTCGACCTCCTCTCCGGCGGCGAACGCGCCCGCCTCATGCTCGCCAAAGTCCTCAAAAACGGCGGCAACCTCATCGTCCTCGACGAACCCACCAACGACCTCGACCTCCCCTCCCTCCGCATGCTCGAGGAAGCCCTCGCCGATTTCGACGGAACCGTCCTCTGCGTCTCCCACGACCGCTACTTCCTCGACCGCATCTGCGACCAGATCATCGCCTTCGAAGACGACGGCATCCACGTCCAGCCCGGCAACTTCTCCTACTACCTCGAAAAACGCAAAGCCCGGGAAAACGCCATGCGCGCCCAGGCCCAAGCACACACGCCCAAAAAATCCACCCCCGCCAAGGCCTCCAAACGAAAACGCAAACTCACCTTCAACGAAACCCGCGAACTCGAATCCATCGAAGACCACATCCTCGCCGCTGAATCCACCGTCGAGGAAATCGAAACCAAACTCCACGACCCCGCGTGGCAGGCCGAACACTTCGACCAAATCAACGAACTCGCCGCCAAACTCGACCCCGCACGCGCCGAAGTCGCACGCCTCTACTCCCGCTGGGAGGAACTCGAAACCATCAAAACCCAGGCCGATTCCTGAATCCGGTCCTTGCCAGCAAACCCACCCCGCGCTTTAGTGGGCGCACGCCCGTATCAAGGCAGAACAGTCCATTTCAACCCATCCTGAAACCGCAACTCAACCGACCATGAACCAAACCCCCGTCACCACCGCCCTCAACGTCCTTCTCTCCAATACCCACGTCCTCATCGCCAAACTCCACAACTTCCACTGGAACGTCTCCGGCATGGAGTTCCACCCCATCCACAACGCGACCGAGGCCTACTACGACCACTTCTTCACCGTCTTTGACGACATCGCCGAGCGCGTCCTCCAACTCGAAGCCAAGCCCATCGCAACCGTCAAAGGCTACCTCGAAACCGCCACCCTCACCGAGACCGAAGCCACCAAATTCACCGGCACCGAAGTCCTCGATGCCATCCTCACCGACTTCACCACCCTGCTCGGCCAGAGCAAAGAACTCGAAACCATGGCCAGCGACGCCGGCGACATCGCCACCTCCGACCTCCTCACCGGCATCATCAGCTACCTCGAAAAGGAAATCTGGCTCATCAAATCCTCACTCGGCAAATAATCAGGCCCCGAACCCAGCCTCACCGGCCACGTCCCACCAGGGGGCGTGGCCTTTTTTTCGCTCCTCCCACCGCTACTTCAGCTCCCGCCGGAGCTCCACAATCCCGGCTCGTATGTCAAACGCCGACGCCCGCACATGGTTCAACGCCGCATATTGATCCTTGTCATCCTCCACCGCCATCAGCTCCTGGCACGCCCCCACCGCCTCGTTCAGCCAACTGAGGCAACGCTTCAACACCGCTAAAACAAAACCGTTCTCGGGCTCATACCCGCTCCCCCTGCCGTTCAGCGCCCCCGCCAGTTTCCCGCTCACCTGCAGCAAATGGGAAACCAACCGATACGCCGGCGTGCCAGGCCCCGCATCGCGCTGCACCAGGTCCATCGCCCGCAATGCCAGCTCCTGCGCCTTCTCCTGCAGCGGATGCTTGTCATCCGCATCATCACGGTAATCCGTGCCGGAAAACCCGCCATCCTCCGTATCACCCATCCCATACGCTTCATCCATTTCCGTCTGGGAACCAAAGAACGACTCATCTCCCGGGTCCACATCGTCACCCGCCTCATCCCGCTCCGCCAACGCATCCAGCAATCCGTCCCACCCCATCACAAACGCCTCCTTCCGCTCGCAGTCCGCATCCTCCATGTATTTCTCGAGAACCTCCTGATACGCATCCGTCAGACGGTCGGATTCCTTCAGCCGCTCTTCCCAGGCAAACTCGTCCGCCTCCCCGTCCGTCAGTGCCTTCCCGCCGTGCTCCTCCCGCCTCCCGATCACCTGCGCCATGAAATCCCTCATCGCATTCAGGTTCGCCAGCTTCTGCGCCTCCTCCGCATCCTCATCCATCTCCCAATCCCGCTCGGAAATCTCCAGCTCGAAATTCGTCGCCTCGATCACCACCCGACCGTTCGACTCACTGAACCACTCCAAATAAAGCGTGTTCTTCCACGCAAACGGAATGTCCTCCTCATTCTCATACAGCCGTTGCAGTTCATCCTCACTCACCGTCGGCACCTTGCACTTCCTTGATGCCGTCATGTCTCCGACCAGCCCCCTCTGCTCCTGCTCCAGCTCCTTTTCCCCGCCGGCACCCTCCGCACTCCGCTTCGGCTCCGGATTCTTGAAAAACAACCGCGTGCCCGCCAAATCCCGCCAGCAATCCCCGTCCAAATCCAACTCCAGCGGATCCTTCCGATCGATCAGCCATACACGCCCCTTGGTGCGCCCTTCGACCCGGTTGTCTATCTCCCCCCGGATCACGGCTTCGTCGATCATCCATGCCATGGAGCGGATTCTCCGCATCCCCGCGCCCACCCGTCAAGCCAGTCCGCCTATCAGCCGGTTTTTACGGAATCAATAGCCCCGCGTCGTTGGCAGCGCCGCATACTCGTCCACCAACTTCAGCGCCTCCTCCCGGCAACAATCCACCGAGCCCACCTTCCGCCGCTCCACTGGTAGCGCAAATTCGCGGAAAAACTCCCGATCATCAAATCCGATCCGTGCCGCGTCCTCCACCCGGAAGCCATGGTGAATCCGCCCGATCCTCGCCCACAGGATCGCTCCAAGACACATCGGACACGGCTGCCCCGTCGTGTAAATCTCACACCCTTCGAGCGAAAAACTCCCCAGCCGGGAACACGCGTCCCGAATCGCCTGCACCTCGCCATGTGCCGTCGGATCGTTCAAAACCAACACCCGGTTCCAGCCTTCCCCGATAATTTCACCGTCCCGAACCACCACCGCCCCGAACGGCCCGCCCTCACCCCGCGTCATCCCCGCCCTGGCCAGCTCTATCGCCCTCATCATGAATGCCTTGTGCTCTTTCATCGACTGCATCTTATCACCCCTGGCAAGGTCCGAATTATCCGTTTTACGAAATAAAAACCCCGAAAAATGCCGATTTGGTCATTTGACTTCCTATCGGTGCATAAGTGTAGGATTCCACCGTATGTTCACCACGCCATCCCGCTCTGATAACCGTAGAACGCGCCAACAGGCTACGGAAGAAATCAACCGGGCCATGACGCGGTTTGGCCTCATCCTCGACACCCTCGGCGCTCTCGATCGCTCCGAACTCCCCCACCCCGGTGACGCCGACATCCGCCACGGCTGCGAACGCGCACTCACCGCCATCCTCCTCGAACTCGCTCGAATCGAACCCGTCGTCCAGGGATCTCCACTCGAAACCACCGACAACAACCCTCTCACCCCGCTCTACAGCGCCACCGCAAACAAACTCATCGATTCCGACCAACTGCTCCGGATGGAACAATTCATCCACCGCATCCTCGGGATGCCCTCCAATTTTCAATAACCCTCTCGTGCACGGAAGCGTTGATGGCGATCACTCATGACACAGCCGCCATCAGCGCTTCCGGGCCGTCTCCTTTCATCGAAGTTTTCTTCGGGAGTCGTTAGTGTGTAACAACTGAAAACCCTCCCCCGGGATCTCACCCGGGGGAGGGTTTTTGTTGCTCGAAAAGAACTGCCGCTCTCCTGTAAGCCGGATTCTGTCCATCCCGCAAAGCGGAACTGGACGGCCATTTCTCTCCACCCCGCCGAAACGGAGCGTCCCGCCGAAACGGGATGCGACTAATACCCGGGGATCAAACGGGCGGACAACCCTTCCCCTGTTCTGTCTTGCACCGCGTGGGGTTTGCCATGCCACCTCGGTCACCCTCGGCGCGGTGGGCTCTTACCCCACCCTTTCACCCTTACCTGTGCCCTTGCGGGCCATCGGCGGTTTGCTCTCTGCTGCACTTTCCGTCCACCGGCCATTCGTGACCGGCGTCCCCCGCTTTCACGGGGCGCGCTGCCCTGTGGTGTCCGGACTTTCCTCAAGCCCCGCCGAAACGGGAATTGCGACCGTCCGGAGAGCGGCAGACCGCAAACTTCACACGATTCCCCGCCAGAGCAAACCTCAAAATCAACCAATCAAAAACACATCCACCAAAAACCAAACCACCATCACCGACCCGATCACAATCTTGATGCCCATCCCGGCCAAGGTCCCCACCACCGAACCCACCCCGGATGCCACCGCAGGCTTCGCCTTCTTCTTCTCAAAAAACACCTCCAGCAAAATCGCCCCAACCAACGGACCCAGCAACAACCCGAACGGCATGAAAAACAATCCCACCACCCCACCAAGCAATGCTCCGAACGCCCCCCACCGGCTGCCCCCGAACCACCGCGTCCCCGCCGCCCCGCTGAGAAACTCCAAAGTTTGGGAAATCACCAGCAACCCCGCCAAAACCACCAACGACCACCACTCCATCCCCGAATCCCCGCCCAACATCAGAAAATGCGCCACTGCACCGATCAGAATAATCACGTGCCCCGGCAGAATCGGCACCACACACCCCACCAACCCCGCAACCATCAGGCACGAAGTCACCAGCCAGGCCATGCCCACCCCCACGTCACCCCACCACGGGCTCGTTACGATCGAATCCCACATGGCCATCACCTACACCACCTTGTCCGCATGACAACCACCAACCCCCGAATCCTCCCCATCCGGGTAAATCACACGCTCCAGATACAGCCCGGCCGCTGGCGCACACAGCGGAGATTTCCCGAATGGCAGACCATCCGGCTGGTCCAGCAAATCCGCCAGATCATCCATCCGCATCCGCCCCTGGGCCGCATGCACCGCCGCCCCCGTCAAAAGCCTCACCATCTTGTATAAAAATCCATCGCCCGAATAAGTGATCCGGAACCCGTCACGCCGCTCATCAAGCTTCGCAACCCGGATCGTCCTCACCCAGTCGGTCGCCTCTGTCTCGTTCCCGCGATACGCCGCGAACGCATGAAAATCATGCCTCCCCACAAACAAGGACAACGCTTCCTCCAGCACGCTGGCGTCCAGCTGTCTGGGTAAATGCCAGGCCAATCCCGCCTTCAACGGTGGCAGCACCGGATCCATGCACAAATCATAATGGTAAACCTTCCCAAGCGCGGCAAAACGACTGTGAAAGTCCGCCTCCACCTCCTCGCATGCCATCACCCGAATCGTCGCCGGCAGATGACAATTCAACGCCGGAACCCAGTTGAACGGATTCATCGAAATCTCCTCAGGCGCGTCAAAGTGTGCCACCTGCGCGAGTGCGTGCACGCCCGCATCCGTCCGCCCGGAACCCTGCAGACGCAGCTCCCGCTTCGCCACCTTGGCCAGCGCGCGCATGAGATAATCCTGCACCGTGTTTCCCCCGGCCTGGCTCTGCCACCCCTCATATGGGCGCCCGTCATAGGCAATGGTAAGTCGCAACCTCATGATTCTCAAAGAACGTAAACCGTCGTCTCGGCCCCCACCTTCTCCAGATGCCCCGGTGCGGGCCTCACCCCCTTGCCATCCTCAAGGAACAACACAAACGCATCCGGGTTCGCCTCCTGAAACTGCTTCCAATCAAACACCTTCGTGATCCTCACCTTCTTCACCTGCGGATCGGCCTCCGCCCGCTCCACCAACTGCTTCTGCGTCGGCTCACCCAGAAAACACACCTGCCCGCGCACCTCTTCGGTCGCCGCCTTGCGGTGCCCCTCGTCACGATCGCCCGCCGCGATCTGCCACACCCCGGCCCGCCCGAACTGGTGCCGGAACCGCATCGCCGCAATCGAGTTCACCTCGTCATTCGCGGTCCCCGCAATGAAATGCCCGAGCCCGTTGAAATCGAGCTCCTCCTCGGCAAACTCCGATAAAACATTCGCCCGGTGAGCCTCCAGCCCGAGCATGCGCGCCGCCGACACATTCGCGTAGTTCATGTCCAGCAACATCACCTGGTGCCCCTCGTCATGCAATGCCTTGGCCGCCAAACGCGCCCATTCGTCCGCACCGGCAAACAAAATTCCATTCTTACTCGCCGACGCCAATCCGAGCCTCCTCGCCAATGGAGTCGCCGTCAGACCATAGACCAGCACCGTCCCGACAATCACCAGAAAAACCAGCGCCACCAACTCCTCGGACTGCGCCGCAACCATCCCGGAAAACTTCGGCCCGAACCTCCCGTGAAGCGCCGCTTCTTCGAATTCCAGCGCAAACACCGACGTCACCGCCGCCGCCACAATTCCCCGCGGCGCCATGAACGCAAGGAAGGTCCGCTCCTTCATCGTGGTCCTCTTGGAGCCAATCAGCCCGACAAACACCGAAATCGGCCGGCCCAGAACAATCAGAAAAGCCAGCAACAGCAGCCCTTTGCCCAGAGTCTCGTTCAAGTCCGACGGAGCGATCCTTCCGGAAAGAATCAAAAACAAGGTCGAAATGATCAAGGTTCTCAGATTCTCCTTAAACTCAAGAATATGGCCGACCGAAACCGTCCGTTGATTCGCCAGCGCGATCCCCAGCACGGTCACCGTCAGCAATCCCGCCTCATTTTCAATCAAATTGGAAAGCGTGAACGCCACCGCCACCAGAACCAGCAAAAACACCGGCTGCAGATAGTCGGGCACCAAATGCCGCTTCAACAGCCACTCGACACCCTTCGCCAGCAAAAACGCCCCGACCACACCGACCGCGATCATCACCGCGATCGACCGCAGCAACTCCGGCCACGCAGCCTCCATGCTGCCCGCCATCGCAACCTTGAATACCAGCACTCCCAAAATCGCACCAATCGGATCCACCACGATCCCCTCCCACTTCACAATCGACGCCATCTTACGCGTCGGATTCACATGCCTCAACAACGGTGCGATCACCGTCGGTCCCGTCACCGTCAGAATCGCGCCAATCAACGCGGCAATCCGCAGGTCATATCCCAGACAAAGCGTCATGAACACCGTCGTCAACGCGAACGAAATCACCACCGCCAACGTACACAGCCGCAGAATCGGCAGACCGCTCTCCTTCAACTCACGGAACTTCAGGGTCAGCCCGCCCTCAAACAGAATGATCGCCACAAACACCCCGACCACCGACAGCAACGGACTCGTGTGACCGTCGCCGGATGCAAGGTAGTCGTCAATCCGCACCCCCGTGATCTGCCCGAACGAAAATCCAAATCCCAACAGCAACAGAATCGATGGCAGCTTGAATCTCCATGCAAGCCATTGTGCTCCGACACCGAGCGCGAGAATCCATGTAAGGTAAGCGAGAGGCGACATTCCTCCTCAGTCTCTATCCGTGCCGACCCACAAGGCGATGGAAAAATCCATGAAGATTTCAACCCACTCCGCCACCATCACCGATCCATCACACCCATTGCCCCAACCACCACGTGCACGAAGAAAATCCCGTTTCCTTTCTCAACCCAACCGCCACTTCTCCAGCCAGGCGCCCGAACTGTCCAGCGACAATTAGAAATTCCCTCAGCGACAATTAAAACTGACCACCGACGACAATTACTCTCATAGCGGTTTGGGGGTGGATTTGAGAGCGCGGGGTTCCGGCGGAGGGAGGGAAGCGAGGCCGGCGGAGCCGGAC
>JAUTCT010000123.1 GCA_030673875.1 Verrucomicrobiota bacterium JB025
GGGCTCGTGGCGGGCGAATGCCGCGGGGATGCGGCAGGCCGGAATGATGGATCAGTGTGGGGTGGTTCGTTTGGTGACGAATCATCCCGGTGGTCCCGAGCGGGGTGCGGGGTGCGGGGTGTGGGGTGCGGGGTGAGTGGACGGCGTGGACGGCGTGGACGGCGTGGAAGATGCTCCTGAGAGTCCGGGGTGGGGTGGGCGGCGCGGCTGCAGTGGATCCGGCGGCAAGGCGATCAAGTTGGGGAGAAACGCTTGATCAGATCGGCAGCAGAACCACTGGTTGCGCTGAAATCACTGATTTTTCTCTGCTTGGGCAGACATGGTGCTCCGAAGGTCTCGGGAGGTGGGGGTTCTTCACCCGCAAAGGTCTGAAAAAATCAGAGCAATCCGACTAATCAGTCCGGATCTGTGGTGCTTATTGGCGCTTCTTGCGTGAGTGGTTCCCTCGCTTGGTCGCCCTGGATCGATCCGGCGGGACGATGAAGAAGTTGATTTTTCAGGAAACCGTGGCAACTTGATCCGCTTAGTTTGTGTGAACGTGTTGTGATGTGAGCCGCATGGCCACGATGTGAAATTAGAACGGGGCCGGGAGAAACTCCCGGCCCCGTTCGATTTTTTCAGAGTGACGTGAGCGGGAGTGGTCCCGCCCCGCGTGGTGGTAACGCCTCAGAAGTGGATGGCGTGGCCCTCGGCGGCGAGGGTGGCCTCGTGGATCACCTCGCTCATGGTCGGGTGAGCGTGGATGGTGGCGTGGATTTCCTCGGTGGTGAGTTCCTGGTCGAGGGCGACGCCCATTTCCGCGATGAGTTCGGTGGCGTTTTCCCCGATGATGTGTGCGCCGAGCAGTTCACCGTGTTTTTTGCCGTAGAGGAGTTTGGCGAAGCCTTCGGGTTCGCCGGCGGCGATGGCCTTGCCGATGGCGACGAAGGGAATCTTGCCGACGGTGTATTCGACGCCTTCTTCCTTGAGGTCGCGTTCGGTTTTACCGACGGATGCGACTTGCGGGTGGCAGTAGGTGCAGCCGGGGAAGTTGACGACTTTGCGCGGCGTGTGGCCTTCGACGTAGAGGCCTTCGATGCACTGGATGGCTTCGAAGGACGCGGTGTGGGCGAGCCACGGGGGCCCGATGATGTCGCCGACGGCATAGACGCCGGGGATGGACGTTTCGTAGCGGTCGCCGATGTTGATGTAGCCGCGGTCCGAGAGGTCGGGCTGCTGGCCGCCGGGGAGGACCGGCTGGACGCCGATGGCGACGAGGCAGGTATCGGCGCGGAGCACGCCGTTTTCCTTGGGTCCTTCGACGGTGAGTTCGACGTGGGTGCCGTGGTCGGTGGCTGCGGTGAGTTTGGTGTTGGTGAGGCAGCGGATGCCCTGTTTGATGAGGGATTTTTCGAGGGCTGCGCCGACTTCGTCGTCTTCGACGGGGAGGATGCGGGGGAGCATTTCCACGAGGGTGACCTTGGTTCCGAAGGCGTTGTAGATGTAGGCGAACTCGACGCCGATGGCGCCGGCGCCGATGATGATCATTTCCTTCGGTTGCTCGGCGAGGGTCATGGCGCTGCGGGAGCCGATGACGGTGTGGCCGTTGAACGGGAGCGGCGGCAGTTCGCGGGACTTGCAGCCGGTGGCGACGAGGATGTCCTTGGTTTCAAGCGTCTGGGTGGTGCCGTCGCTCATCATGACGGACACCTTGCCGGTGCCTTCGATCGAGGCGAAGCCGTTGATGTAGTCGATTTTGTTCTTCTTGAAGAGGAACTCGATGCCGCCGGCGAGGCGGTCGGAGACCTTGCGGGAGCGGCCGACGACGGCGGACCAGTCGAACGAGACGTTCTCCGCGGTGATGCCGAACTCCTTGGCGCGGTGGGCGAGGGTGTGATAGATCTCGGCGTTCTTGAGCAGGGCCTTGGTGGGGATGCAGCCCCAGTTGAGGCAGGTGCCTCCGGCGCGGTCGACTTCGACACAGGCGACTTTTTTTCCGAGTTGGGCGGCGCGGATTGCGCCGACGTATCCGGCGGGGCCTCCGCCGATGACAATGAGATCGTAAGCCATGATAGTTTGGTAGGTTGCGGGTTCGCGGGGCGATTGTCGGTGGTCGGGGTGGATTGTCAAAGAACGATTTTTCCGGAACTCCGGCAGGGTGATCCAGTGAGGGAGAAACGCTCGATCAGATCGGCAGCAGAACCCCGGAATCCACTGCAATCACTGATGGTTCCCGGGCTTGGTCGCCGCGGGAAGAACTGCGGGTCGCTCAGCGGGCGGGGGCGAGATGGGCGGTGGCGGCGCGGGCGGCGCGGGTGCCGGTGGCGAAACAGCCCTGCATGAGGTAGCCGCCGGTGGGGGCTTCCCAGTCGATCATTTCGCCGGCGATGAAGACGCCGGGGTGGGCGCGGAGCATGAGGCCGGCGTCGAGCGCGTCCCAGCGGACGCCGCCGGCGGAGGAGATGGCCTCGGCGATGGGGCGCGGGCCGGTGAGCGGGACGGGGTGGTTTTTCACCGCGGTGGCGAGGTCGGCGGTGGCGGACCATTCGCATTGGGCGAGGATGGCGTGGGCGGCGTCGCCGAGTTTCCAGCGGGTGCGGGCTTCGGCGAGGAAGTTGCGGCGGACGGATTCCATCTTCCGGATGAGTTGGTCGCGGCTGAAGGTCGGTTTGAAGTCGATGGTGATGGCGGGGGGATCCATTGCGCGGAGGGCTTTGCCGAGCTGATAGATCGTGCCGCCTTCGAGGCCGTAGCGGGTGACGAGCAGTTCGCCGGTGGCGGTTTCCGCTCCGGCGGTGACGGTGATGTTCTTGATTGGCTTGCCTTCGGCGGCGGCGAGGATTCCGGGTGTCCAGTGGCATTCCCAGCCGCAGTTGGCGGGCTGGAGCGGCGAGCAGGGGATGCCGAGTGCCTGGAAACGGGGGAGCCACGAGCCGTCGGATCCGGTGCCCGGCCAGGATGCGCCGCCGAGGGCGAAGATGACGGCGTCGGCGGTGGCGGTGCGGCCGTTGGTGAAGCTGAGCTGGTGGGGATTTCCGGGGGTGAGGCCGGACCATTGGTGTTTCATTTCGAAACGCACGCCGAGTTGCTTGAGTCGGGCGACCCAGGCGCGGAGGAGCGGGGCGGCTTTCAGGGCTTTCGGATAGACGCGGCCGCTGGAGGCCTGGAAGGTTTCGGTGCCGAGGCCGGCGGCCCATGAGCGGAGGTCTGCCGGGGAGAACGAGTCGAGCAGGCCGGGCCAGGTGGCGGGCGGTTGGCCGGGGCCGGAGTAGCGGGTGGCGAAACGGTCGAGCGGTTCGCCGTGGGTGAGGTTGAGGCCGCCTTTTCCGGCGACGAGGAATTTGCGGCCGACCGAGGGTTTGCCGTCGAAGAGGGTGGTTGGGATGCCGGCGCTGGCGGCGACTTCCGCGGCGCGCAGTCCGGCGGGTCCGCCGCCGATGACGGCCAGGGTGGTGTGCGGTGAGGTGATGATGTGCGGAGGATGAGCGCTTGATTGAGGGGCGGAAAGCCTGAAACGGGTGCCGCGTGTTGACAGGGAGGTGGCGGCTGGGCATGGTCCGGGCATTCCTCCCGCGCACTTTTTCGAACGAACTACATGATTTTCAAGAGCCTTTGTCGTCACGCCGGGATCGGTGCCAATTCGTATCTACTGGAAACCAACACGGCGCGATTGGTGCTGGACGCCGGGATGCACCCGAAGCACGAGGGGATGGAGGCGACTCCGCATTTTGAGTTTCTGGAGGATGGCAGTGTGGATGCGATTGCGATTTCCCATTCGCATCTGGATCACGTGGGGACCCTGCCGGTGCTGCTGCGGGACCAGCCACAGGCGCGGGTTTTCATGAGTCCGGAGACGAGCGAGCTGGCGTCTGCGCTGCTGCACAACTCGGTCAACGTGATGCAGTCCCAGCGGATCGAGCACGGGATCACGGATTATCCGTTGTTCGACCACCGCGAGCTGGACGACATCACGCGGGGGTTCTGGGTGCAGGGAATCGACAAGCCGTTTGATCTGGACCCGATGGGGACGATGCGCGCGACGTTTCACGATGCCGGGCACATTCTCGGGTCGGTGGGTATGACGATCGAGGGCGCGGGCAAGAAGGTGATGTATACGGGGGATGTGAATTTCGAGTGCAGCACGCTGCAGAAGGGCGCGGATTTTCCCGAGGATGAGGTGGATGCGATGATCGTGGAAACGACGCGCGGCGAGGTGCCGCGGAAGGACGGTTATGACCGGCGGAACGAGGAGGATGATTTGGCCGAGGCGATCGCGGGTGTGTTGGCGCGCGGAGGGTCGGTGTTGATTCCGGTGTTCGCGATCGGCAAGACGCAGGAGGTGCTGGGAATGCTGCACCGCTTCAAGGAAGAGGGGCGGGTGCCGGAGAAGACGCCGGTCTACATCGGCGGGCTGAGCACGAAGATGACGCACATTTACGACCGCTTTTCCGACCTTTCCAGACGGTCGCTGAAGGGATTCCGCTTCATGAAGGACATGGAGCTGGAGACCGGGAAACGGAGGAGCCGCGGGCCGATTCCGTTCCGCAATGGCTGCATTTACGCGCTTTCGAGCGGGATGATGACGGAGAAGACGGTTTCCAACCTGTTCGCCCGGCAGGGGTTGCTGGAGAACAAGAAGCACGGGTTGTTTTTCGTCGGGTATGCCGATCCGGAGACTCCCGGTGGGCGGATTCGCGAGGCGAAGCAGGGCGAGGGGGTGCTGCTTGATGCGGAGTTTGGCAAGGTGCCGCTCAAGTGCGAGATGCGGGTGTTTGATTTCAGCGGTCACTCGACGCGAGATGCGATCGCGGATTACGTGGTGAAGGTGGCGCCGAGGAAGATCTTTCTGGTGCACGGGGACGATGGCGCGGTCGAGTGGTTCCGGGCGGAGCTGCAGGAGCGGTTGCCGGACTCGCAGATCATCGTGCCGCTTCCGGGCGAGGAGCACCGGATCTGAATCGGCGCGGGTTTTTCTTGAAATCGGGCGGGCGCGGATTAGACACGGGCCGAGGCTGCATAAGGGCACATCCGGCAACCCAACACCCGCCGCGACAGATATTGGTGCTGTTGATTGGAGAGGCTTCGCAGAGATGTGCCCATAAGATCAAAGAGTCGGCCTTTTGTGACGCGATGTACAAGTGCCGTGACACCGTGTACGGGTGCCTGTACGCGGTGTAAGGGTGCTTGTGCGCGATGTTCGAGGAGCTTGTTCATCGTGAACGGGTGCTTGTGCGCGATGTTCGGGGTGCTTGTACGCGGTGATCGGGTGCTTGTTCATCGTGAACGGGTGCTTGTGCGCGATGTTCGGGGTGCTTGTGCGGCGGGCCTTTGGCCTCTTGTTGCGAACCTATGCAACGATCTCCATGAGCTTTTCGTAGCTGTTGACCATGTCGTATTTGACCTGATCGGTGGAGATCTTGGCGAAGAACTTCCTGGCGCACTCGATGCGGGCTTTTTCGATTTCGCGGAGTTCGAGGGAGGACATGGAGCCCTTGGTCTCGGCGATGAAGTAGATGTGCTTCACTCTGCCGTCCTCGAAAGCGATGGCCCAGTCGGGGTTGTAGTCGCCGACGGGGGTAGGGATGGCGAAGCCACGGGGGAGTTTGGCGTAGACGGTGACCTCGGCACTGGTGTCGAGGTTCTCAGCGAAGGTGCGCTCGATCTTGGAGTCGGTGAAGACGTAGTCGTAGATGTGGTTGTTTGCTTTGAAGGCCTTGCTGAAGTCGTCCTTGCCCTTCTCTTTGGTGAAGATGTCCGAGTCCCAGCGTTCGTCGATGGGATCGTAGCTGAGGTGCTCGATGATCATGGTGGCCTTCTGCTCCTTGATGAGACGGGCGGCCTTGGCGATGAAGTCTTCGGGGTTGTCGCGGAACTGGTTGAAGACGGGGAGCTCGAGGCCTTTGAGGATAGCTCCGACGGTGCGACGGGTGAGCTGTGAGCCTTCGGCGATTTCTCCGATGAGGTCGTAGCGGACGTTGGAGCGGATGCTGCCGGTGTTATACTCGGTTCTCTGATCCTGGACGGAAAAGCTGCTGCCTCCCGTGAGGTCGTCATGCCCGATCTCGTCTTGCTGTTGTCCGCGCTTGATCTGGAACTGAAGCTTGCTGATGCGAAGCTCGGTGTTGAGGGCTTTGATGGCTTTCTGGACCAGTTCGTCACTGTCGAACTCGACGGTGTAGGCGGCCTTGCGGTTGATCTTTTCCCAGAGTGCCTGGAACTCCTTCTTTTTGAAGTTGTCGTTGAGTGGATTCTGTTTCGCTTTCCGGCTGTCCTCGATCTGAGGAAGGGCTGCGTCGGAGTAGACGGCGTCGATCAGTTCGAGGATGGACGCGGTGTAAGGTTCGAGATCGGCAGGGAGATCGGCGATGGTGCCTTCGGCCTTCGCCTTGTGATAGGCCCCGGTGATGGTGCCTGCGATGTCCCTGTAGCCGTTCTGGATGAGGTAGAAGTCGACCTGCTTTGCCAGTGGGGCGGTGAGGGTTGCCTGGTTGCCTTCAGCGTCCTTGACGATCTTGCCGGTGAAGTATTTCTCGTCGGCCTTGCGCGGGCGGGAGGAGAGGTCCTTGCTGATGTCGGATTGGAGGCCTTTGACGAAGTTCTCGTAGGACTCGTTGGCAACGACGGTGAGGATGTTGGTCTCGTGAGCGGTGGCGGGGTTGTCCATGCGCTCGCCGAATTGGTTCACGCAGAGGCGCATGCCGCGGCCGACCTCCTGGCGGCGGGAAATGGTGTTGTCGCTGTGCTTGAGGGTGCAGATGACGAAGACGTTGGGATTGTCCCAGCCTTCGCGGAGGGCGGAATGGGAGAAGATGAAGCGGGTGTCCTCCTCGAAGGAGAGCAGACGTTCCTTGTCCTTGAGGATGAGGTCGTAGGCGCTGACGTCATCGGTGGTTCCAGCTCCTTCACCTCGGGCTTTGACCTTCGGGTCGGTGAGCTTGCCTTTCTTGTCGATGGAGAAGTAGCCGTTATGGGTGCGGGTGGCTTCGATCTTCTTGAGGTAGCGCTGGAAGGGGGAGTCTTCGAGTTCAACGAAGTCGTTGAGGATGTTCGTGTATTCCTCCTCGAAGACCTTCGCGTATTCTCCGGGTTGTGGGTCGCCGTCCTCGTCGTAGAGCCGGTATTTCGCCACCTCGTCGATGAAGAAGAGGCTGAGAACCTTGATGCCCTGGTCGTAGAGTTCCCGCTCTTTCTTGAAGTGGGCGTGGATGGTTTCGCGGATCTGCATCCGGCGGAGGGCAGCTTCGTTGATGTCTCCGGTGACGCTGCCGACTTCGATGGTCACGCCATTGAGAAAGCTGACGGTGTCGTGGACTGCGTCGATGTCGCCGACGACATAGCCTTGATACTGTTCGAGGCTGTTGGAGAGGGTGTGGAGGTTGTCGCCTTTGGAGATCTTCCGGAGCACCCGCTTGATGCCGGAGTTGGTCATCACCTCGATCTCCATGCGGGCGACGGGGGCCTGTTTGGAAATGAGGATGGTCTCAAGGTAGAGGTAGCTGTTGGTCCCGCTGAGGCCCTTCTGGGCAATGCCGTGAACGGAGATCTTTTTGACGAGCTTCTGGTTGTAGGCGTCGAGGGCGTCGAGGCGGTGGATCTTGTTGTGCTCGGTCTTGTGGGTGGCGGAGTAGCGGAGGACGAAGAGGGGATTGAATTCCAGTAGGGACGCTTCGCTCTTTCCCGTGACCTTTTGAGGTTCGTCAATGATAAGGATTGGGTGATTCGCCTTTAGAACATCAATAGGGCGTCTGGACTGGAAATCATCGAGTTCCTCGTAGATTCGGAGATGGTCCTTTCCACGAGCAGCAAAGGCTTGCTTGTTGATGATCATCACGTTGATTCCGGCACCGGATGAGAAGCTTTCCAGATTGTGGAGCTGCTTGGAATCGTAGGTGAAGAAGCGCGGGCGCTTGGCGTAGTCCTGGAGGAAATGCTCGGCGGTGATTTCGAGGGACTTCTGGACGCCTTCACGGATGGCGATGCTGGGGACGACGATGATGAACTTGGTCCAGCCGAAGCGGCGGTTCAGCTCGAACATGGTCTTGATGTAGCAATAGGTCTTGCCGGTGCCGGTCTCCATCTCGACATCGAGATTCACGTCGGCGCTCTTGGTGGTGATGAGCTTGGTGGATTGCGGGAGGTTCTGCTGGCGCTGGACGCGCTGGATGTTGGCGAGAATCGACTCACTGGTCAGGGCGATGGGTGCGTTGCGGAAGGCTTCGGTGCCGTAGTCCATTTCCGCCTGTGTCTGGGCGGTGGTTTGCTTGCCGGGATCGAGGCGGTAGCTGATGCCTTCGGCTTTGGGCTGACCGGCGAAGCAGTCGGCAACGGCGTCAACGGCGGCAGTCTGGTAGGCCTTGTGGGTGAACTGGAGCTTCATTGGATTTTGAAGAAAAGAGTAGAAAAGAAAGGTTGCTGAGAATCAGTGGGTTAGGGGGGCTCTTCGGGTGGTTCTTTTCTGCATCCTATTTTTTTATTCTGCAATTTTCCACTGAGGGGCCTTCCGGGAGCCTCTGTTTATGATCTTCCCGGATCTGCGGAGTTTCGTCAGTAGGTTGCTGATCTTATTTGCTTTCTGTTCGTCTCCTAAAACGTCTCCCAATTTGTCCATGAGGAACGAGTCAATCTCCTGACGCGTCGACGGTTGAAACTTTTCGAGGTAGTCGAGGATGAGTTTCTTGGCGAATTCATCATCCAGTGCCCTCGTGCGGATATAGTCTGCCTTGGCGTTGGCCGCCATGGCGACAGTCGATGAGACGTGAAAGTTGGGTTTCCTGCCCTCGATGAGACCAGCTTTGCGAAGATGGCGCACCATTCCATCGTCGATGCGGAGGTGCTTCTGGATTCGGTCCAGAGCGAACACGTCGAGGAGGTCGAGGTCGGTTTTCTGGATGAGGAGGCGGGTGTAGGCGGGATCGACGATGGCTCCGTGGATTGTCAGGCGAACGGTGTTGCCATCCGAGAGATCGTAGTCAGGAAGAGGGAGGTATCGAGCTGCCTGGCCACGATACATCTGGTGGATGCCGTAGCCCATGGAGTCGATCATTCCGAGTTCCACCATGGCTTGCGCGAGGAAGGGGTTTCGGTAGCGGCGGGGGGTTCTTTCGCCAGTGAGGAAGTCCTCGGGAGCTCCGTCGGTGAACGATCCTTCGTTCTCAAAGACGAGACGGTCCGGATGTTCTGTTACCACGATGCGGCCGTTTCTCAGGTAGTCCTGGTGGGCGATGCAGTTGTGGAGGGCTTCAAGCACGATCTTCTGGTCGTATTTGGCGATCTCGACGGCGAGAAGTTCGTCCTCGGGCAGGATTCTCAACTGGATGTTGCGGATCTTCTGGTAGAGCCAGGTGGTGCTGAGGAGGAAGGGTGGAGAGAAGTGCTGATAGGCCTGTTCGGGGCCCACCAGTTTCCAAGTGAGCTGTGCCGGATGGGGGGTGAGCAGGTGGGCGCTTTCTTCCCGGCCTAGGAGAAGCATCGTGCTGGTGGTGATCCTTCCGCTGGCGGTGAGCTTCGCCCGGTCAAGGAAGGTGGAGTCGGGCCAGCTGGCGACCTCCGCAGCCTCGAAGCGGTTTGCATGGCGGAGGGTGAAGGTCTCCCTGGCACGTTTGATCGCTGCCGGGGCCAGATCCGCCAAGGTGGCGCTCTCAAGGACCCGGGCGCTCCAGTCAATTCCCTGGGTTTGGCTGCGGATGAGGTCGATCTTGTCGATGCTGAGTGCGCCGAGGCTTTCGCCGTCACGACCGTAGTAGTGTCCTTTCCAAGCAATGGGGATGCCTTGGGGAGAAGCAGGAATCTCAAACAGCACGACACGTCCTTCCGGGGTGGAGAGTTCATGGATACCACGAAACGAGATCCGAGGTTCAGAGTCCTGGGCGATTTGCTGTTTGAGTGAATGGAGCCGTTCGGAGTCCTCGCGATAGTCGCTGCCCACGACGGAGCGGGTCTTGTTGTTGACGCCAAAGACAAGCCAGGCCGATTCCGCTCCTTCGAGGTTCGCCTCGTTGGCAAGGGCGGAGAAGTAGCGGCCAATCCTATCGGTAGCGTAGTCATTGCCCGCCTCCTTGAATTCGACGGTCTCGCTCTCCCAATGGGTGATGAGGTCGCTGAGAATCTGCTGAAGTTGCGCGGCATCCATGATCAGATCGCTTTCAGCTCGGTGTGGGGGCTGAGGGCTTTGAAGATTTGCTCGATGTTGATGCGGGTGGCGTCGTTGGCGAAGGAGGCGTCGCGGAAGACGGCGCGGAGGGGCTCGCGCTTGGCGAGTTCCTTGACGAAGTCCTCGTCGAGTCCAGGGTCGAAACAGGCGGCGAGGGCGTTTTCGGCGACGAAGAAGACGGTCTTGCCGGCGATGGTCTCCTGTTCGATGGGCAGGGCGAGATCGACGCCCCAATCGAGGAGAACCTGGAAGAGGAGGTCTTCGGGGCTGCGGTCGGGCTTGATGTTCTCCACCTGGAGATCGAGGCCGTCCTGGGTGACCTCGTCGGGCTTGTAGTAAACGTCGGCCATGTTCGAGGTGTCGACCTTGAGGACGCGGAAGCCGGTGTCGAGATTGGCGAGTTGGGCGGTGATCTCCTGGTGCTTGTCGGAGCCGGGAAGTTCGCCTTCGAGCTGGGCTTCGAGTTCGGCGCGGATCTTAGCTCCGGCGCGGCGGATGCGTTCCTTGCCGATCTCGGCGATGGTGGCGTATTTCTCCTTACCGGTTTCCTCAGGGAGCTGAACCAAGATGAAGCGGCGCTTGGAGTCCGATGAATCATTGAGCTTCCAGACAGCATGGCCAGTGCTACCGGAGCCCGAGAAGAAATCGAGAATGATGTCGGTTTCGTTTGTGGTAAGATCGATAAGTTCGGCAAGAACGTCTGTGTTCTTAGGAAATTGAAACCAACCTTTTCCAACAAGTGCTTCGACCTCGAGTGTTGCAGACCGTCCATCACGATAAAATATCGAATGGAATGGCTCGACGCTAATCTCCGCGAGGTAACTCTTTCGATTCGGAATTGTAGTGTGATCACTGCCAAAATGGATTCTTGGCGGTTCCTGTGCCAATGCCCAGTCGGTCTTCTTTTTGTCCCATCTCCAGCCGGTGGACGGTTTCTTGCACGGTAGGTTTGTGTCCGGGTGAGGAATATCGTGGCGTGGCCGATTTGCCCTTCCGTCGTCCGGCCCGGCGAAATTATCAGGGAAATACAGTCCGCGATCATCGGACCAGTTGTAGTGCTTGTGGCTTTTCCGGGGGTCTTTTGCTGGGAGGCCTCGATACCAACTTTGCATATCAGCACGGACTTTTTCGTGATCCCCTCCGTGTTCGAGGACAAGCTTCTTATGGTGCGCTAGAACCTCGTCCACTCCTTCCTTCTTTTTTCGCCAAACGCCCGCGTTGATGCATGCTGTTTTATCTCGTGCGTAGCAAATAACGTATTCATGGACTCTGGCGATCAGCTTGGCATCCCCTTTCTTGGATCTCTGCCAAACGATCTGAGAGACAAAATTCTCTGCTCCGAAAACCTCATCGCAGATCCGGCGAAGGTTTGGAGCTTCGTTGTCATCGATTGAAATCATGACCACTCCGTCATCTTTGAGAAGATTCCGAGCGACTTTAAGTCGCGTGAAAATCATAGTCAGCCAATCTGAGTGAAATCGGCCATTGGCGTCTGTATTGGCCACAAGGCGGTTTCCTTCCTCGTCGGATTGATTGGATCGCTCAAAATACTCATCGGAGGTTTCGGCGAAATCGTCGGCATAAACGAAATCGTTACCCGTGTTGTAGGGTGGATCGATGTAGATCATCTTGACCTTCCCGAGGTAGGTCTCCTGAAGGAGCTTGAGCGCTTCAAGGTTGTCTCCCTCGATGTAGAGATTCTTCGTTGAATCAAAATCCACGCTTTCCTCCCGGCACGGTCTCAGCGTCTTCGCAATCGGCGCGTTCGCCGTTGCCAGAGCCTCGCGTTTTCCCGGCCAGTCGAGGCGGTAGCGTTCCTGGGGGCCTTCGACGAGGTCGGCGGAGAGTTCCTGGCGGAGGAGGTCGAAGTCGATGGCGTGTTTGGTCGAGCCGTCCTCAGCCTTGGTTTCGGTGAGGCAGTTCGGGAAGAGGGCGGCGAGTTTCTCGATGTTCTCGGCGGTGAGGTCCTTGGAGTGGAGCTTGAGTTTGTCCATGGGATGAAAGGGGTGATGGTGAGAGTTAGACGCGGACGCGGGTCATGAGGGGTTCGAAGCGGTAGGTGGCGGGCCGACGGCCGGAAGCGGCGCGGATGGTCTGGAGCATGCCTTGATCGAGGAGGACGCGGGTGAAGCGGGCGGCGGTTTGTGCCGGGATGCCGCTTTTCTGGGTGAAGCTGCTGTTGCGGAAAATGGGGTTGGCAAAGATGTAGTCGAGCGCCTGGACTGACCACTTGGAGGAAAGGAGCTCGGCGAACTGCTTTTTCATTTCCTCGTAGAGGCTGCGGATGGACTCGGCGACGGCGATGTTCTCCAATGCCTGGCTTTCCACGGCGGCAAGGAAGAATCGGCACCACGGCTCCCATGTGGCGGTGCGGGAGGTTTCCCGCATGAGATGGATGTATTCGTCCTTATGATCCTCGAAGAAACGGCTGATGTAGAAGTGGGGGGCGGCGATGGTGCCTGAGTTCCAGAGCATGAGGGTGACGAGCATGCGCCCGACCCGGCCATTGCCATCCTCGAAGGGGTGCAGGGCTTCGAACTCCAGGTGGGCGAGGGCGGTGCGGATGAGGAGGGTGAACTGATCCGAGGCGATGAAGTCGAAGAGGGTCTCGATGCCACCGGGCAGTTGCTCGGGGCTGATGGGGATGAAGTGGATGGAGCGGGAGTTCCGGTCGCCGACGTAGTTCTGCTCTTTCTTGAAGGCACCGGGGGATTTGGTTGCTCCGCGACCCCACGAGAGGAGCTGGCGGTGGACGCTCTTGATGAGCGAGGGGCTGAGTGGGTAGCCCTGCTCGAGCTGTCGCTGGGCGGCATTGAGGGCGCGGCGGTAGAGGATGGTTTCGATGACCTCTGAGCGGACTTCCGATGGCGGCTTCTCCTCTTCCTCGAACTCTGCCTGATATTGGAGGACTTCGTCCATGGTGCTGATCGTTCCTTCCATCCGCGAGGAGATGACGGCTTCCTGGTTGCGCAGGGGGGCGAGTAGGATCTCGCTGTTGTGCATCCCCTTGAGCATCTGATCGTAGCGGGCAAGGGTGTCCGTGGCTTTCAGGAGAGGGTCCATGAGGGCGGCATAGTCCAGCTGGGCTGGTGGAAATTGGCCGGTGTGGTAGGATACTGCCTGGCTCAGATCGAGCAGTTTATCGTTCATCGAGGTCCTGAATGATGCCTGAAATGGTTTTGCTGTCAAAAAAAACCACAAAATGAGGGACAAATGGGTTTGTTGTTCATGGTTATTCAACAAATTGCTTTGTTTCTAAGATTCTCGAGAAAGTGAGAGACAAGAGGTTTTGAGGTCTGAATGTGAACGGCAAGACAGATGGATGCGTCACGAGAGACGTCCGAGTTCCGCCTTGAGGGCGTTGAGTTCCTGATTGAGGGCGACGCGGCGGTTGAACTGCTTCTCACGGTTCACCTTGGCGGTGAGCTGGGCGAGCTTGCGTTGCTGGGACTGATACTGATCGCAGCGGGTGATCTGGCCAGGCAGGGATTCGCCTTTCCGCGCAGCGAGGGGAAGGAGGGGGGCGAGGAGGGCGGCGTAGAGGCGACCGAGATCGAGCGCGGTGGGAAGTGGCGGGAAGGTGGCGGGAGCTTTCCCGAAGGAGGCGGTGAAGCGCGGGCCGGTGACCCACTGGGAGACGTCGGCTTCGCTGGGGCGCTTGTGGGCGGCGCTGTGGGCAAGCAGGCCGTCGGCATTCTCCAGCTCGAAGAGGATGGGCTGGGGGATGGTGCGGTCGAGGAGCTGGAGGAGGTCGGTGTGGATGTCCGGGCCTTTCAGCTTGAGGTGGAAGATCTGGATTTCCGGAACCTGCGGGGTGGCGGCGAGTTTGACGGTCTCCGGGGAGAGCTTGGCATGCCAGCGGATTTGCTGGATTTCCTGAGTGAGCAGCGCCTTGAGCCGAGCCGTCGGTCGGGCGTTCTCCAGGATCTTGGTCTTGGGGATGACGCGGTTGACGAGGGTGGCGGGCGGATACTCGAACATGGGTGGCAGGTGGGCCTACTTTGAATCGAGAACCACGAGGAAGGCAATGAGTTCGAAGTCGTCGAGGCCCTTGATGGAATCGACGAGGGCGGTGGTGGCTCCGGGGGTGAAGAGGCTGTCGATGTCGCCCTCTTCCTTGACCTGGATCATGGAGCGGATGGCTTGATCGAGGAGGTCGGAGCAGCGGTCCATCTTGCGGCCGTCCTGGGTGGCGGCGTTGAAGGCGCGGCAGAGTTCGGGGATGGGTTCTGAGCGGCCCTTGCTGGCGGTGCGGGCGAGATCAAGGAGGCGCTTGACCTCGGTGTGGCGGATGAGGACCTCGCCGTCCTGGCCGATGTAGACGAGGTAGTAGGGGTGGAGGCGGTTCTGTTGGTCGATGTTGACGCCACCATTGCGATTGCGAAGGGCGAAGATGGCGCCGGGGTGGAGGCCGCGGGCGGGATCGGCAGGGACGACGGCGTGCATGCCATTGGGCGTCCGGCTGGGGTCGCCGTGCTCCTTGACGTAGCTGACGAGGTCCATGCGGAAGTCGTTCAGGCCGAGATCGGTGATCGAGATTCCGGTCTTGAGGTCTTCCATTTCGATGACCTCATCCTGGAGCTTGCGGAGTTGTTCCTTGCGGTAGGAGATTTCGTTGGCCTTGGGGTCGAGGACGTTGTCGCTACCGGTGCCGGTGACATCGACGATGACCATACGGTTTTCGACGCGCTCCTTGAGGTTGATGTATTCGTCGAGCGAGATGTCGGGCCAGTAGTTGACGAGCTGGATGGATTCATTGGGCGAGCCGATCCGGTCCACGCGGCCGAAGCGCTGAATGATGCGGACGGGGTTCCAGTGGATGTCGTAGTTGATGAGGTAGTCGCAGTCCTGGAGGTTCTGACCTTCCGAGATGCAGTCGGTGGCGATGACGAGGTCGATTTCCCGGGGCTCCTCGGGGATGATGAGGTCCTTGTCCTTGGAAATGGGTGAGAAGAGCGTGAGGACGCTCTGGAAGTCGTAGCCCTTGCCGAGAGTGGTCTTGGGTGCCGTGGTGCCGGTGACCTTGCCGGTGTGGAGGCCGAAGCGGGCAAGGTGGCCCTTGGCGATGCACTCGTAGAGGTAGTCGGCGGTGTCGGCGAAGGCGGTGAAGAGTAGGATCTTCCTGTTGCCGGGGTTGATGGGGTTTTCGACCTTCTGCTGGATGTGGGTGAGGAGGTGCTGGAGTTTGTAGTCGTGGCCGGGGGTGACTTTCTCCATTTCCACGAGCAAGGCCTGGATGGCGACGAGGTCGGCCTCCAGGTCGCGCTGCCAACTGGTGAGGTCCATGTCGGCGAGGGCGATGTTGGCCTTTCCTCCGAGGGAGGCTTCTTCGAGGTCCGGGAGTTCGTCGTCCTCGGGATCGAAGTCATCCTCCAGATGGGTGGCGATGGTGGCGCCGGTGGATTTTCCGGACTGGAAGTCGGCGATCTTCCGGAGGGTGATCTCGTTGTTGCGAGCGAGCTTGCCAAGGGTGATGCGGAAGGCGTGGACGGAGCTCTCAAGGCGCTTGAGGAGATTGACCGTCATGAGGGCCTTGATGCCGCTCTGCTGGCCGGAGAGGGAGACGTTGCGTTTGATGCCTTCCTGATCGTCGGCGTAGGAGTCCTCGTATTTCGAGAGGCGGCTGGGGAGGATGTAGTTGGCCGGGGTGTAGCAGGCGAGTTCGAGCAGGCTGAGCTGTTCGTAAATGCCATCGAAGGGAGGCACGTCCTCGCGCTCGGTGAGGGGAGGGCGGAATGAAATGGGGGGGAGCCGGTTCGGGAACGTGCCGATGGCGGTGGTGTCGTAGTGGGACTCGATGTGCTTGCGTGAGCGGGCAATGGTGACGCTGTCGAGCAGTTCGAAGAATTCGAAGTCGAGGGCCTTGAGGATGGCCTCCGGGGTGCGTTCCTCGGCGGGGAGCTTGCTCCAACGGGTGAAGGCGGCCTGGGCCTGGCGGAAGATCTCCTCGATGGTGTTTTCCGTGCGGAGCTTCTTGCGGAGGGTTTCGGATTCGCCTTCGTAGGCGAGGGCGAGCTGGTTCTTGAGGTCGGAGAAGCGGTTGTTGACCGGGGTGGCGGAGAGCATCAGGACCTTCGTATTCACGCCGGCGCGGACGACCTGGTTCATGAGGCGCTCGTAGCGGGACTCGCGGTCTTCTTCGCCGGGTTTGTTGTTCCGGAAGTTGTGGGATTCGTCGATGACGACGAGATCGAAGTTGCCCCAGTTGACCTGATTGAGGGGCAGGCCGTAAGACTCGCCGCGGGTCCGCTGGAGGTCGGTGTGATTGAGAACGGTGTAGTTTAGCCGGTCACCGGCGAGGACGTTGGTTTTGAGGGGGCTGTTGTAGGTGAGCCAGTTGTTGGCGAGCTTCTTGGGGCAGAGGACGAGGACGGACTTGTTGCGCAGCTCGTAGTATTTGATGACGGCGAGAGCGGTGAAGGTTTTGCCGAGACCGACGCTATCGGCGAGGATGCAGCCGTTGTAGGTTTCCAGTTTGTTGATCAGGCCGACGGCGGCGTCGCGCTGGAAGTTGAAGAGCTTCTTCCAAATGACGGAATCCTCGTAGCCGGTGCGGTCGTTGGGGAGCACGTCCTCATTGATGTCCTCAAGGAATTCGCTGAAGATGTTGTAGAGCATCACGAAATAGATGCGCTCCGGGGAGTTCTCGGAATAGACGTTTGAGATGTGCTCGATGACCTGGTCGGTGACGTCCTGGAGTTTCTCGCCGTCCTGCCAAATCTGGTCAAAGCTTGTGAGGAATTGGCGGGTCATGGCCTCGCCTGAGAACTTGTTGACGAAGTTCGAGAGGGCCTCGCCTTTCTGGTAGCCGAGATCGACAGCAGTGAACCCTTGGAGCGGGAAATAGACGGATGGCTCGGTATCGACTCCACCAACGCAAGCCATCTGCTGCATGGGCGACTTGGTGGCATTCGAGCGAAAGGTCACCTTGCGGCGGATCCACTCGGCGCATTCTCGGGCAATGGCTCGCTGGGTGAGCTTGTTGCGGAGCTGGATCTCGAACTCGGTGCCATAGAGGCTGCGTTCCCGTTCGAGCTTGGGGATGAAGAACTCGCGGCGTTCCTTACGGATCTTATCGGTGGCTTCGCCTTGGGCGAATGTTGGGGAAGTGAAGATGAATTCGACCGACTCCAAGTTTTCCAGTTCACTTTTGAGGGCCTCGTAGGCAAACATCGAGAAGCAAGAAGCTGCGATTTGGAGTTTGCCGCCAGGCTGGAGGGATGTCTTCAGACTGTCACCGAGGAGAGAGTTGAGGTTGTCGATTGTTTCCATGCTAACGCCTACCCTGAATGCAGGAATCCATCGTGTGCGAATCCATGGACCAATTCGCCATATAACGAAACGCCACGGAAGCGGAAAACTCTCAAAAACATAATGAATTTGAACCAACAGGTTAGAATAGGCCAGCGACGGGAGGATTGGCGAGGACAGCGCTTGAAGCGGGGAGCCACATGGCAGCCTTCCCGGGCATCTCCGCCCCAAAGGGGCCGGGAATAGGCGGAGCATCCCATGAGGCTCGGGGTACCGGGTCAAGCGATCCCGCAGGCAATCCGACCGCGAGGGACGGAGCCGCATTGCGGGTCGGTCCCTGGTGCGTGGGGGGCGCTTGGGAAGGGGTTTGGGTGGAACTGTGGTCGGCGCGAGGAACTGGCAAGCCGGGCAAGCGGCTGGATTTCGGGCATTTGGTGGCGCAGTTGGTCGTGAGGTCTGAATCCAGGCGGTTGCCGGACTCGCAGATCATCGTGCCGCTTCCGGGCGAGGAGCACCGGATCTGAATCGGCGCGGGTTTTTCTTGAAATCGGGCGGCGACAAGGGCATTCCCTTGCGGCGCGCCACGCGCAATCCAACGGAGGGATGGCAGAGTGGTCGATCGCGCTGGTCTTGAAAACCAGAGAGCCGCAAGGTTCCGTGGGTTCGAATCCCACTCCCTCCGCCAGCGCCCCCGGCCAGTTCATCTGGCCGGGGGCGCTGGCGTTTTTGGGTGGGCCGAGTCCCCAAAAGCTCTGCTTCCTGGGTTTGACTGCCCCGATGCGCGAGCGAAGCGAACGCATTCACCTTCCTCCGGGGCTCCGGAGGAGGAGGCCCGCATTCCGCAGAGCCAGAGCGGAGCGACGGCAATCCCACTCCCTCCGCCATCACCCCGGCCCGGAGCGACCGGGTTGGGGTGATGGCGTTTTACGGGAGAAAGTCGAGGGTGGGGTCGCCGAGGAGGTTGAGTTCGGAGAGGCAGAGGTGGAATTCCGGGGATTTCCGGGCATCCGCGGCCATGCCGGCTTTGGTCGCCATGAGGGCGTGGCCGGTGCTGAGCTTGTCGGTGAGGCCGTGGGTCCAGAAGCGGGTCATGGTGAGGGTGGTGCCGTCGAGTTTCCCTTCGCTGACCATGAGGCGGAAGTCTTGTTTGGGGTTGAGGAAGTGGGGTTTTCCTTCGCGGCAGGGGGCGACGATGGCAATGGCGCCGGCCTTTTTCCGGCGGAGCATGGACTCGACGATGCAGGGGTCTTTTTCGGCATCGAAGTGGCCGGTGAAGCAGGAGACGGTGGTGATGACGGGATAGGCGTCTTCGTTGGTGAGGCGGGCGACGTGTTTGGCGGTGAACATGCGGTTGTTTTCGAGCACCCATCCGTTGATCAGGCCGTGGCCATGGAAATGGAATTTGCCGACGCGTTTGGAGTTGATGAGCTCGATCCAGTGGTCCGGGGTGAGGTCGTAGTCTCCGGGGAGGTTCTGGTCCCACGGTGTCTTGTCGGCGAAGTAGCGGTCCATGGTGCCACCGACGAGGGCTTTCGACACGTAGCCGTCCCAACTGCGGCGGACTTTCGGATAGGCTCCGGCGACGGTGCAGGTGTAGACCATGGTGTTGGCGAAACCGCCCTTCGGGTAGCGGGATTCGTAGGCGATGACCTTGTCGGTGTAGGCGGCGATGTCGGCCCGGGTGCGGACCGGGATGCGGCCGAGGGCTACGGAGCCGTCCGGGTAGGTGATGGCGTCGCGGTCGTCCTTGTGTTCGCCATGGATTCCGTCGGCATCGGCGTCCCAGTTGGTGGGTGAGAGGTAGTAGATGTCGGTGGGGATGTGTTTGTTTTCTCCCCACATGGTTTTGTGGACGGTGTCGCGGTCCGGGACGATTCCTTTGCCGCCGGGTTGGCTGTCGCCGCCGAGGATGATCCAGCGGGTGTTGCGGGTGTCGATGTGCTGGCGGACGCAGAGGCGGATTTTTTCCTGGATGTCGGGGGCGTCGAAGTCGGCCGCGATCCGGGCGGTGGTGATGATTTCGGTGGGTTTTCCGCGCGAAGTCTTCCAGTCGGCAAAGGGTTTCCAGGAATCCGCGAGTTCGGGAGAAGTGATGAGGAGGGCGGTTGCCGGATCGGGATTCGATGCTGGCGGCGTGGGTTGCCGTGCGTAGAGCGGTCCGGAGAGCAGCAGGCAGAAGATGAGGGATTTCACTGCCGCGGTGTGTAGACCAGAGGCCGAGCGATCACGAGTGCGAAACGGTGGATGGTTTGGTCGGCTGCGGTGAGATTGGGCTTTGTGGGGGGAGTCGGGTGGCCTAATGGGTTGCGGGCGATTGATTTTTGCAACCCGTGAACACCAAGCCGTGAAAAAAGTAGGACTGATTGGCGGAACGTCGTGGCACTCGACGATGGAGTATTATGCCGGGATCAACCGGGCGATCAATGAGTGGCACGGGGACAACACGAATCCTCCGTTGTTTCTGGCGAATTTGAATCAGAAGGAGATCCACGATTTGCAGCGTCTGGGGGACTGGGACGGCATTGCGGCGTTGTTTGTGGATGCGGCGAAGACACTGGAGTTGACGGGGGTGGACGGGATTTCGTTGTGCGCGAGCACGCCGCACAAGATCCATGGGGCCCTGGTCGATGCGGTGGATGTGCCGGTGCTGCACATCGCGGATGCGATCGCGATGACGCTGAAACAGAACGACTGGCGGAAGGTCGGGCTGATCGGCACGCGCTTCACGATGGAGGAGGATTTCATCAAGGGGCGATTGCGCTCGGCGCATCAGGTGGAGACGGTGGTGCCGGGCGCAGCGGTCCGGGGCGAGATCCAGGACTTGATTTATGACCGGCTTTCGGTCGGGGTTTTCGAGGACGCTGCGCGGGCGTTTGTGCTCGATGTGGTGGAGGCGCTGGCGAACGACGGGGCGCAGGCGGTGATTCTGGGGTGCACCGAGTTTCCGCTGCTGCTGAAGGATACCCGGTGTGAGACGCCGCTGGTGGATTCGTTGAAATCGCACTGCGAGTGGATTGTGCAGTTTATTCTCGGGGATGCGGGGCTGACTCGGAATGTGGAAGGCTGATGGTGGAAGGCTGATGGGCTCTGTGATTTTCACCGCCAAGCCGCCAAGGGTGATTGAGGGAAGGAGCTTCGCGCTTTGCTCAAGCTGGGTGGAAAAGGTTTTGGGTTGTGGGCATGGGTTGTTTTTTTCCGCCGCGCTTGCCTCGGGGGTGGCGGTGGCTAGGGTGGGGCGATGTCCGATTCGTTTGTCCACCTGCACGTCCACACGGAGTTTTCTCTGCTCGATGGGATGACCCGTACCAAGCAGCTGGCGAAGCGGGCTGCGGAGTTGGGGATGTCTGCGGTGGCGATGACGGACCATGGGAACCTGTATGGTGCGGTCGAGTTTTTCCAGAGCTGCACGGCGGCGGGGGTGAAGCCGATTTTCGGATGTGAGGTGAATCTGGCGCCGGGGAAACTGGACGATCAGAAGGAGATTCTGGGGCGCGAGCGGGCGACGCACCTGACCTTGTTGGCGGAGACGGACGAGGGGTGGAAGAACCTCTCGAAGCTGGTGTCGAGGGGGCATCTGGCCGGGCTGGATGGGACGACCGGATCCCCGCGGGTGGACCGGGAGGCGCTGCGGGAATTTTCGGTGGGGGTGATCTGCCTGACGGGGTGCATGGCGGGGCCGGTGAACGAGTGGCTGCTGAAGGACGACGAGGGGAAGGCGCGTGAGGTGCTGGCGGAGCTGGTGGATATCTACGGGGCGGGGAATGTGTATGTGGAGCTGCTCAACCACGAGCTGGAGCCGCAGCAGAAAGTGCGGCCGGGGCTGGTGAAGCTGGCGCGGGAGTTCGGGCTGAAGACGGTGGCGACCAACGACGTGCATTTCCTGAACCGTGAGGACCATGAGGCGCATGACGTGATGATCTGCATCGGCGGCGGGCATTTGCTGCTGGATGAGAACCGGAAGCGGTATTCGACGGAGGTGTATTTCAAGACGGCGGAGGAGATGCGCGAGTTGTTCGCGGACATGCCGGAGGCGTGTGATGCGACGCTTGAGATCGCGGAGCGGTGCAATGTGGAGATGAAGCTGGATTCGACTTCATCGGAGAAATACCCGCAGTTCGGCACGCCGGACGGGAGTCCGCGCGAGGAATACCTGATGAAGGTGTGCCAGGACGGGCTGGTGAAGCGGTATGGTGAGGAGAAGGCGAACCGGCAGGAGATTCAGGACCGGCTGAAGTATGAGGTGGATACGATCAACAGCCTGGGGTTTGCGTCCTACTTCCTGATCACGGCGGATTTCATCCAGTGGGGGCGGGATCACGACATTCCGGTGGGTCCGGGGCGTGGTTCGGCGGCGGGTTCGCTGGTGGCGTATGCGATGGGGATCACCAACATTTGTCCGCTGCAGTTCGGCTTGTTGTTCGAACGGTTCCTGAACCCGGAGCGGGTGAGCCCGCCGGACGTCGACATCGACTTTTGCCAGAGCCGGCGTGCGGAGGTGATCGAGTATGTGAGGCAGAAATACGGGGAGACCTGTGTTTCCCACATCATCACCTACGGCACGATGGGCGCGAAGAGCGTGATCCGGGATGTGGCGCGGGTGATGGGGGTTTCGTACGGTGATGCGGACCGGATCGCGAAGATGATCGAGACGGCGCCGAAGGTGACGCTGAAGAAGGAGTGGGACGCGAAGGCGGAGCTGCGGGAGCTGATCGAGAGTTCGTCGACCTATCAGGAGTTGTGGAATTACGCGCAGAAGCTCGAGGGGATCAACCGGAACGTGGGGATTCACGCGGCGGGGGTGGTGATCGGCGACCGTCCGCTGGACGAGCACGTGCCGCTGACGCGGGGCAACGAGGGCGAGGTGGTGACGCAGTATGACATGGGAGCGATCACGGAAGTGGGGCTTTTGAAGATGGATTTCCTCGGTCTGAAGAACCTGACGGTGATTCAGGAGGCGGTGGAGCACATTCGCAAGAGGGTGCCGGATTTCGAGATTGAGTCGGTGCCGCTGGACGATCAACCGACGTTCGCGCTGTTGAACCGCGGGGACACGATGGGTGTGTTCCAGTTGGAATCCGGCGGGATGGTGGAGACGTGCCGGAAGTATCAGATTGAGAAGATCGACGACATCATTGACCTTCTGGCGCTGTATCGGCCGGGGGCGATGCAGTTCATCGACCAGATGATCGAGGTGAAGAAGGGGCGCAAGAAGGCGGTCTACGAGCATCCGCTGCTGGAGCAAATCTGTGGCAACACCTACGGGGTGATGATCTACCAGGAACAGGTGCAGAACGCGGCCAAGGTGCTGGCGGGCTACACGCTGGGCGGAGCCGACCTGCTGCGCCGCGCGATGGGTAAGAAGGACCCGGCGAAGATGGCCAAGGAGCGCGACAAGTTCGTGAAGGGGGCGAAGGAGACCAACGACATCGGGCCGGATCTGGCGAACCAGATTTTCGAGAAGATCGAGATGTTCGCGGGTTATGGTTTCAACAAGTCGCACTCGGCGTGTTACGGGCATATTTCGTATTGGACGGCGTATCTGAAGGCGAATTTCCCGGTGGAGTTTCTGGCGGCGCTGTTGTCCAACGAGATTCACAACACCGACAAGATCGGGGTGTTTGTTTCCGAGTGCCACAAGATGGGGATTGAGATTCTGCCGCCGGATTTGAATGCCTCGTTGCTGCGGTTTGCGCCGGAGGTGACGCCGACGGGGATGAAGGGGATCCGCTACGGGCTGGCGGCGATCAAGAACTGTGGCACGGGGGCGATGTCCTCGGCGATCAGGGAGCGCGAGGAGAACGGGCGATTTGCCTCGCTGGAGGATTTTTCGACGAGGCTGGACTCGAAGGTGGTGAACAAGCGGATTCTGGAGAACCTGGTGAAGGCGGGTGCGCTGGACTGGACGGGTGAGACCCGGGCGGGGATGACCGCGCGGCTGGAGCAGGTGGTGGCGAGCGCGTCATCGGCGCAGCGGGACAAGGCGTCGGGTCAGGTGTCGTTGTTTGACGCGATGGAGTTTACGGCGCCGGCACCGGCGTCGGGGTCCGGGGGTGCGAATGAGAAGGTGGAAGAATGGAGCAAGGACGACCGTCTGGCGCACGAGAAGGAGTTGTTGGGGTTTTATGTGACGGGGCATCCGCTGGACAAGTTCCGCGGGGTGATCGACTCCGAGCGTTACCACCGGTTCGCGCTGGTGGAGGATATCGTGGTGACCAGTCCGAAGGACCGGTTTGCGTTTGCGGGGATGGTGAGGTCGGTCGAGCAGCGGCTGACGAAGAAGGGGAAGGTGTTCGGGATTCTGACGCTGGAGGATTTCACCGGCAGTGCGGAGATGATGGTTTGGGAGGAGTCGTTTCTGCCGGCGCGCGATGCGGGATTGTTCGAGCCGGGCAAGATCGTGAAGCTGGAGTGTGCGATCCAGGTGGACGACCGGACTGGCAACCGGCGATTGACGGCCTCCAAGATTACGGAGTTGAAGGCCCGCAAGGCGGCGAAGAGCAAGGGGCCGGTGGAGTTGATGCTGTGGACGACGCGGCACAGCGAGTTGGACCTCGACGACATCCGGATGGTGCTGAAGGAGTATCCGGGGAAGACGCCGGTGCTGCTGCACTTCCAGAACAGCGCGGGAAAACGGGTGACGGTCGAGGCGGGCGAGGAGTTCTGCGTGCGGCGCTGCGTGGCGATGGAATCCGAGCTGGACCGGTGGCTGGCGGAGTGAGTCCGGCGATCCAACGAAAGGTGAGTTGTGTTTTTCCCAATCAGCGACGACGACCGGCATTTGCTCAAGCCCGCATGGGTGACGATCGCGCTGGTGGTGGCGAACGCGCTGGTGTTCTGGATCCAGCAGGGTGATCCGGATTTCACGCTTGGCTGGAGTGTGGTGCCGGCGGAGATCACGGGCGGGGTGGACCTGCGTGATCCGGTGCGGGTGATTTCCGGCGGAGAGGTGATCGAGTTGCCGCAGGCACCGGGGCCGTGGCCGATTTATCTGACGTTATTGTCGTCGATGTTCATGCACGGCGGGTGGGGGCACATCGGCGGGAACATGCTGTATCTGTGGATATTCGGGGACAATGTGGAGCACCGCTTTGGACCGCTGAGGTTTCTGGTGTTTTATGTATTGAGCGGGTTGGCGGCGAGCGCGGTGCAGATCGGGATGAACCCGGACGGGTTGATTCCGAATTTGGGGGCGTCTGGGGCGATTTCCGGGGTGATGGGGGCCTACATGGTGATGTTTCCGAGAAACCGGGTGAACGCGATTTTCCTGGTCCGGATGGTGTCGGTGCCGGCGGTGGTGGTGCTGGGGGCGTGGATTGTGATGCAGTTGGTCAGCGGTGCCGGCACGATCGGCGGTCCACAGCATGCGGGCGGGGTGGCCTATGGTGCGCACATCGGCGGATTTGTGGCCGGGGTGGTGGCGGGTGTGGTGGCCAGGCTGGGGATGAAGAAGGAACCGCCGACGGTGTTTCGGGATATTTACGAGCGGCAGCCACGGGTGAGGAAATACTGGTGAGGAAACCGGGGGCGCTGGCGGGGAGCCCGGGTGGGGCGGGGTGGCGGGAAAGCAAAAACGCGCTTCCGCACGGGCGCGGAAACGCGTTGCTGGGTGAGGGTGCCGGGGCTTGGACCGATGTCGGCAATGCCCTGCGGCAAACGGTTTATTTCTTTTTGTCCTGCCAGCCGTTGGTGTTGATGATTTGGCGGAGGGCCTTGATGGCGGGGTGGTCGGCGGGGATGCGTTTGTGGGTGGCGAGGTAGCTGAGTGCGCCGAAGACGTTTTTGGTTTCGCCTTTGCGGGATTCGATTTTGTCGGCCGGGGTGGCTTCGACGGATTTGACGAATTTCGCGAGCATTGCGTTGGCGTCCTTGACGGTCGAGTCGTTGGTCTCGTAGCAGAGGCTTTCGAGCAGGCGCATCATTTGGTTGATGCCGGTTTTGGTGGCGGCGTCCTTGCGGATTTCGGCGGCGATTTCGGCGCGTTTTACGGTGGTCGCTTCGGGGGTGAGTTGGCCGTCGGTGCCGCCGTCGGTGGCGCGTTTGCGGAGCGGGCGGTACCAGATGTTGCGGAAGCGGACGGGGTTGCCGTGGTCCTGGAGTGAGAGCGGGCCGGTTTCCGGGAATGGTTTTTTCGGATTGGAGCGTTTTTTGTGACCGCCGCCGCCTTCGATGGGAGTGGAGTCCTGGACGACGACGCCGTTGATGAGCACGGTTTGGGAGCCGGGGTCGATGATTTCGCCGTTTTTGATGATCGGGCGGCGGAAGATGATGTCATAGGTCTGCCATTCGCCGGGTGCGCGGAGCGGGTTGGCGGCGGGGGGCATGACGCCGTAGACCGAGCCGGCCATGCCGTCGGCGTAGGAGGGGTTGTCGTAGTTGTCGAGCACCTGGATTTCGGTGGCGCCGTCGAGGAAGAAGACGCCGCTGTTGCCGCGGCCCTGGCTGTTGCCCTGGACCTTGGTTGGGGCGGCCCATTCGATGTGGAGCTGGCAGTCGCCGAATTCTTCCTTGGTGCGGATGTAGCCTGCGCCGGGTGCGCACTGCATGGCGCCGTCCTTGAAGATCCAGTCGCCCTTGCGCTTGTCGCGGACGTGTTTCCAGTTGTTTTTGAAGGATTCTTCGGTGCCGTCGAAGAGCACGACGGCGTCGGACGGCGGGTCGCCGGGTTTGGCGGCGGGGGTGACGACGGGCGGCTGCGGGCGATTCATGTCGTGCACGGCCCAGGGGTGCGTGGCGTCGGGCGGGTCGCCGTAGAACTGGGCGGTGGCGAGGGTGGGTGCCGCGATGGCGAGTGAGATGGCGGTTTGGGCAAGGTTGCGGGGTTTCATGATGAGGATTGGTGGTTGGATAAGGGAAAATGCGGATCGGGAGGGGATTTTTACGAGAAAAAAGCCCCGCTTCTATCGAGAGGGGCTTTGGTGCTTGGTGGGAGTCGCCGGTTTGCTCAGGAGTCGGCGATCATCTGGTCGTAGTAGGTGAGGTAGTCGTCGGGGGCGTCCCCGTCTCGCCATGCCATGGCGGTGCGCGGGTGGCGGTTCATCTGGCCGGTGAGGTTGTAGGGGATGGACGGGCCCCAATCGAAGTCCTTCTTCATCGGGAGGATGGTGTTCTGGATGCAGTCGAGAACCGGGCGGAGTTTGAATTTCGGGTTGCGGAGGAATCCGAGCAGGAGTTCCATCGGGCAGTTTCCGGCACCGCGGCCGAGTCCCATCATGGTGGCATCGACGCGGTTGGCGCCGAGGATGATGGCTTCGACGGTGTTGGCGAAGGCGAGCTGGAGGTTGTTGTGGGCGTGCATGCCGATTTCCTTGCCGGTGCCATTGACGGCGGTTTGGTATTTTTTGACGAGGTAGTCGATTTGCTCGCGGAAGAGGTTGCCGTAGGAGTCGACGACGACGACGGTGCCGGCGGAGGATTTGGCGCCGACTTCGAGGCATTGGTCGATTTCCGCCTCACCGGCGACGGAGATGGCCATGATGTTGAGGGTGGTTTCGTAGCCGAGGCTGGTGCAGTGCTCGATCATTTCGATGGCCTCGGAGATTTGGTGGACGTAGCAGGCGACGCGGATGACATCGAGCACGCTGTCGGCGGCGGGGAGGATCTGGTGTTTCCAGTCGGATTTTCCGCCGGCATCGGCCATGGCGGCGAGTTTGAGTCCGGTGGCTTCGGAGGTGTGGTCGCCGACGACGCGGCGGAGGTCATCTTCCTCGCAGTGGCGCCACGGGCCGTAGGTGGCGGTGGGAAACTGGGTGGGTGAGTTTTTGTAGCCGATTTCCATGTAGTCGACGCCGGCGGCGATGCATGCGTCATAGACTGCGCGCACCTGTTGGTCCGAGAAATTGGAGTTATTGATGAGTCCTCCGTCACGGATGGTGCAGTCGAGCACCTTCAGTTCGGGCCGGTAGGTGATCCATGGGGCTTTATCAGTCACGTCAGGGATGGTGATGTGTGAGCGGGTGGCTTGGCAAGTCCATCGCCCGGAATTTGGGGAGTCCGGGGGAGATCCGGAGGATTTTGGCGTGATTTTGTCACAAACGTCTTGAGGGACGGGCGCTGGCGGGTGAGAGTCCCGCGCACCTGTTCTTCACCATGGTCAGTTCCAACGAAAGCACGCTCCATACGGCCTACGATTCCAAGATCGAGGGAAATGTGATCATCACCCGTGTGGATGCGGCGATCAACTGGATGCGGAAGAACTCGCTGTGGCCGATGCCGATGGGCTTGGCGTGTTGTGCGATCGAGTTGATGGCGACGGGGGCCTCGCGTTACGACATTGCGCGGTTTGGCGCGGAGGTGATGAGGTTTTCGCCGCGGCAGAGTGACGTGCTGATTGTTTCCGGCACGGTGACTTACAAGATGGCGATGGCGGTGAAGCGGATCTGGGACCAGATGCCGGAGCCGAAGTGGTGCATGGCGATGGGTGCGTGCGCGAGCAGTGGCGGGATGTATCGCAGCTACGCGGTGCTGCAGGGGATCGACCAATTGATCCCGGTGGATGTGTATATTTCCGGTTGTCCTCCGCGGCCCGAGGCCCTGCTGGAGGGGTTGATGACCTTGCAGAAGAAGATTGAGACGGAAGAGTCCACGATGGCGCAGAAGGCGTCGCCGGATTCCGTAGAAGCCTGAGCCCCTGACTGACGATGTCCGCCGCCGATGATGTGACCAAGCTCCGAGAAGTGTTCGGAGAGAGGATTTTGGAAACCGTGGAGTTCCGCGAGGAGCAGACCGTGAAGGTGGCGCTTGCCGACCTGCACGACGTTCTCGCGCACTGCCGGGAGAAGATGGAGTATGAGATGGTGCTGGATGTGGCGAGTGTGGACCACATGGGTGAGGACCCGCGGTTTGAGATCGTTTATGAAATTGCCACGCTGGATGACTCCCGGCATTTGCGGGTGAAGTCGAAAGTGGCTGAGGATGAAGAGGTTGAGAGTGCGACGGATCTCTGGGCTGGTGCGAATTGGCACGAGCGCGAGGTGTTCGACATGATGGGGATCCGGTTTTCCAAGCATCCGAATTTGAAGCGGATCCTGATGTGGGAGGGGTATCCGTTTTACCCGCTGCGGAAGGATTTCCCGCTGGCCGGGCGTCCGTCTGAAATGCCGGACGTGGCGAACACCGGAGTGGCACCGCTGGAAGGCGGGCCGTTCGTGACCTGCGCCGGGGGTGAAAATACGGTGGTGCGGGAACCGCGTGCTCGGGTGGTCGAGTGACCGGGGTTTCCTGAAAACGACATCATGAGGCGGGCGCACGGACCTCTGGGTGATGTCGGAACCCACATGCGGGACCTCCTGCGGTCACCGGTGACATGGTCGCTGGTGGTGGCGATTGTCGGGATTCAGTTGTGGGTGGGGCATTCCGGCGGGCCGGAAGGTGTGCGCCGGGTTTACGAGGTCTTCGGGCTGAGCCGGGAGGGCTGCCGATCCGGAAATCTGTGGCAGTTGGCGACGTATGGCATGCTGCACGGCAACGGCTGGCATGTGGGCATGAATGCGTTGTTTGTGCTGCTGGTCGGATCGCGGATCGAGCGGATGCTGGGCGGTCGCGGGTTGCTGTGGGCGTGTGTCTGGGGTGTGCTGGGGGGCGGTGTGGCGCACCTGGCGCTGGGAGGTGGGCTGCTGGTGGGGTTTTCGGGCGCGTGTTTTGCGTTGGTTCTGCTTGTGGCGGCGATTTCTCCGCAGTCGAGGATGCTCGGGCTGCCGCTTTCCGGGAGGAGTCTCGGGCTGGGGGTGTTGGTGGCCGAGGGGGTGCTGGCGATGATTGATCCGGCGGCGGGTTTGCCCGGGTTGGGAGCGATCGGCGGCTTGCTGGAGGGATTGGGTTTGTCCGCGATTTTTGATATGGGGCACGCCTGCCATTTGGGTGGCGGTGTCGCGGGGCTGGCGTTCGGCCGGTGGATTCTGCGGCCGAGGGTGACGCTCGCGCAACTCCGGGCGGACCGGGAGAGGCGCGAGCGGCACTAGATGGGGTCGGGCGGGGCCCTGGATCAGCGGCGGGTGGAGTCGCGTTTCCAGGAGGATGAGTCCTTGTCGTAGGACGGGGTGGATCCGCGCTTGTAGCTGCTCTTTTGCGAGGGCTGGCTGGGAGCGCGCTGGGTCGAGCTGCCCGGGGAATAGCTTCGCGAACTGCTTCTGGAGCTGCTCGGGGAGTAGCTGCGGGAGTTGCTGCTGCGGGAGCTGCTGGTGGCGGAGTTGCCGCGTTGTTGCGGCGGGGCGGGGCGGGTGATCTGCGGGGTCCGGGTCGTGCGCGGGGTGCCCAGGCTGGGTGAGCGGGTGTTCACGGTGCGGTTGTTGCTGGTGCGCGGGTTGTTGCTGCTGCGGTAGTTGGTGTCGGGCGAATTGGTGATGGATTTGCGGAGCCTTTCGTTGACCGACTGGTAGTAGGTTCGGTTGGAGGGCGGGCGATTCGACGCGTTGTTGCGGTTGTCGGGGCGGTTTGGCGGGTTGTTGTCGTTCCGGCCTTGCGGGCGTCCGCGGTCGCTGCCGGGGGCCATGTGGACTTTTCTGGCCCAGCTGTGGTTGAGGGCGCGGTAGCCTTCGATGCGGTTGTTGTAGTTTTTGACGCGGACGTTTTTGATTTTTTGTGGTGGCGGGCAGGTTCCTTTCCCCGGGCGCCAGCCGTGGGGGTGGGGTGCGCCGACGACGACCGGCGGGCGGTAGCCGACCGGGTAGTAGCCGTAGAGGTAGGGGTCGTAGTAGCAGTGGCGGTTGTAGTCGTAGTAGGACCGGCAGTAGGGGTCGTATCCCCAGCGCGGATTGCCGGTGGAGACGAAGAGGGACGTGCTGAAGCCGCTGCCGCCGTATCCGTAGCCATAGCCGTAGCCGTAGTTGCTTCCGTAGGATCCGCCGGCGCTGCCCGAGTAGTAGGGGTCGTAGGCGCAGGATGAGAAGAGCACGGCTGCGAACAGGCCGAGGATGATGGAGAACGGGTGGATGGGAGGATGTTTCATGCTTTTGTGACTTTGCGGCAGGCGGGATTATTCACGGGATTTCCTGATTTGCGAAATTTGTGTTTCCGGTCCTGCGTGTTGACACCCAACGGGTTTCTCAGGTTGGATGGTGCCGCGCAGCTATGACAGAACCCACAGCACCCATTTTGGTTACAGGTGGAGCCGGATACATCGGTTCCCACACCGTCCGTCTCCTTGCCGGACAAGGAAGAAAAATCGTCGTGCTCGACAATTTGGTATTTGGTCACGATCAGGCGATTGTTGATCCGGATGTCGAGTTGGTCGTTGGCGAAGTTGGCGACCAGGACCTGGTTCGTTCGCTTTTCGAGAAGCACAAGTTTGGCGCGGTGATTCACTTTGCCGCCTACGCGTATGTGGGTGAGTCGGTGACCAATCCGCTGAAATATTACCAGAACAACACGGCCGAGCCGATCAAGCTGCTGCAGGTGATGCAGGAGTTCGGCTGCAAGGTGTTCGTGTTTTCCTCGACCTGCGCGACCTATGGTGTGCCGGACAAGCTTCCGATCACCGAGAGCAACACGCAGGATCCGATCAACCCGTATGGCCGCAGCAAGCTGATGGTCGAGTGGATTCTCAAGGACTGCGGTGAGGCCTGGGGGCTTCGCAGTGCCTGTTTGCGGTATTTCAACGCAAGCGGTTGTTCGCCGGACGGCAAGATCGGTGAGGATCACAACCCGGAGACGCACCTGATTCCGCGGGTGATGATGGCGCTGACCGGTGAAATCGACCACATTGAGGTTTTCGGCACCGACTACAACACGCCGGACGGCACCTGCATCCGCGACTACATTCACGTGGAGGACCTTGCCGATGCGCACGCCAAAGCGCTGGATCATCTCGCGGCCGGAGGAGAGTCGGTGCGATGCAACCTTGGAACCGGTGTCGGGGTTTCGGTGAAGCAGATCATCAATGCGGTGGAGGAAGTGACTGGAAAGGAAGTCCCTGTGAAATACGGTCCGCGACGTGCTGGAGACCCGGACTCACTGGTTGCCGATCCGTCGCTGGCCAAGGAGCTCATTGGCTGGGAGGCCACACGCAAGGACGTGCGCGACATGGTCGGGCCGGCTTGGTTGTGGATGAGCGGACCAAATCAGGGCCGCTTTCCCGAGAATGGGAAGGGCGCGTAATTGCGTTGTATTGACATTTTCGCTTGCGGCGGGAGTCGAACCAAGGTTTCTTAAATCCAATAAAAATACCAAATCCATGCCAAAACCACATGTAGAACCCCATCCCAGGAGAGGGAACCGAGGATTTACGCTGACAGAGATGCTCATCGTGATTGCGATCATCACCATCCTGATGACCGCAGGGTCCATCGGTATCAGCAATGCCGGAGGCAAGGGCGTGAGCAGCGGCGTCGCCAGTGCGGAGGCGCTTTTTGACGAAGCGCGTGCGACGGCGGTCAGCAAGAACATTCGTTCCGCGGTGCTGATCGCGAAGGATCTTGAGTATGTTCCCGGTGACAACCTGAAGAAGATCATCGTGGCCCACGAGGAGATCGATTCGAGCACGGGTGCGGCGAGCAATCCGGACGGCGATCCGGAATGGGTGCCGTCGAGTCGGGGAACGACGCTGGGCAGCCAAGTTTACTTCAGTGTGGAATACAGCAGGGAGGACCACGAGAGTGGAACGGGTGAGATTGAAACCTACGAGCTGGATTTGGGATCGAGCAAAAAGTCCGTGAACGGAACCTACTACGTTTATGAATTCAACGGAGAAGGAGTTCCGAAGAATCCGGGTGCGAGTTTCGTCATTGGATTTGGCGCGATGCGTCCCAATGAAGAGCAGCCGATCGTGACTGCCTCTGCGAAGCGGGATTTCGGTGGTTTTGTGATCTGGCGAAATGGTCGGACGTCGGTGTTTCGGAGCCCGGAACAAATTTCCTCCGAAATCGACGCCCTCACCCCAGGAACCAAATTTTAATTCATGATGACGAACAAAATCAGCAAGAAGGGTTTCACCCTGCTGGAGACAGTGATTGCCATTGGGGTGCTCGCGGTTCTCCTGACCGGTTTCATGTATGTGTTCGCACCGGCTGCCGCGGGCATCCGCAAGGCGATCACCGTTCAGGAAGCCGACCGGCTCACCTCGACGCTTGAGAACGAGATGAACACTCTGAGGGACGATGAGACCACGGAGTATGCGACCGCCTTTGACAAGGCGTTCGATTGGATTCTGAATTCCAACGACGCGGGCACCGCGTTGCTGGTGTATCGCTACCGCAGCAGCATTGACGGCAGTGGCGACCCGGTGAAAAACGTGAACACGCAGATTCCGGGTCAGGACTACGTGGTGAGGACCATGGTCCGGCGGGCGGATGACACGACGGAGCTGCAGGCGGACCTTGAGGCCGTTGAGGGTTCGGTGTTTGCGGTGAAGTGCACGCAGCTTGTCTTCAACAGCGGAGACATGGAGCTTGGCACCGCCGGAACGATCCGTGACCCGAATACCAGCGGAAGCACGGTGAGCACCGCCGATGACTACCCCGAGGCCGTGATTGCCTTTGCCGCGGAATTTTACATCCTGCCTTCGAGATCTTCGTCCTATTTCACCTCCGGGGGTGGATTCAGCACGGGATTCGACCAACTGCAACGACCGACCTTCACTCGTAATCTCGCCGTCCGGCGTTAATCAATGAGCACCATGAGAACCCACAAGAAGCTTACGACCAAGCGAGGATTCACCCTGATGGAATTGATGGTGGCGATGGCCATCACCACCATCATTGTGAGCGTGCTGGTCTCGATCACGTCCATTGCACTGGAAACGTGGAACCGGAGCCGCGCCGAGCTGCGTGCGTCGCGCCAGGCAAAAGCCATGATTGAAGTGATGGCCAGCGACTTCGAGTCGATGGTGATCCGCAGTGGCAACACGAGCGAATGGCTGGTGGCGAATGCGAACCCGTCCGGCGTGGATGCGGGGAGCAAGCTGGTCAGTAGCAACTACGCGAGGTTGATCTTCTTTACGGCGGCCACGGACCGTTACGATGGTGACGTGGGTGGAGATACCGATGAGGGGGGCGATGTCTCCTGCGTGGGATACGGGCTCGAGTATCGGGATCCGATCGAGACCAACGGAGAATTCAAGACCTATGTGCTGAACCGCCGTCTGGTGAATCCGGACGTGGCCTTCACCAGTCTGCTTGGCGAGGAAGACCTCGAGTCGGCCTTCAGTTCCTACACCTCCGACCTGAGCGACTCCGATTGGTTCGTTTGTGAAAACGTCTATCAATTCACCATCACCTTCTACGTCGAGGTGGCCGAGACCTCCGGCAGTTCCACCGAGTATAAGACGGTTCCGATCACGGTCGGTCGTTCGAGCGACAGTTCGGTCACATCGGAATTTTCGATCAAGGGAACGGGGATCGAGGCATCCGGCTACACCGGGTCCGAGGATATCTCCAGCGGTCGCCTGAGCTCGATGGAGTTGTCCGTGACGGTGCTGACCGACTACGCGGTGGACCAGGTCCGCCGGGGTGCGGGATTTGCTGACGCGAATGAAGCCGAGTTCATCTCGAAGAACTCGTTCCACTTCTCGAAGGTCGTCGAGCTTCCGAGCATGTGAGAGCGGATTGATCCGGATCATTTGACCCAACTCAGGGGCGCTGCAGTGATGCATGCGTCCCTTTTTTTGCGGGCGCGGATCAGAGGGCGCCGAAGCGGCGGTGGCGGCGCTGGTATTCGGTGACGGCCTGGTTGAGGTCGTGCTGGCGGAAGTCCGGCCAGAATTTCTTCACGATGACCATTTCCGCGTAGCTGATCTGCCAGAGCAGGAAGTTGGAGACGCGCATTTCGCCGGAGGTGCGGATGAGGAGGTCGGGGTCCGGGATTCCGGCGGTTTGGAGTCGGGAGGCGAAGAGTTTGTCGTCGATGGCCGCCGGGTCGAGTTTGCCGGTGGCGGCGTCTGCGGCGAGGGATCTGGCGGCGCAGGTGATTTCCTCGCGGGCGCCGTAGGAGAGGGCGAGCACCAGGGTGAGGTTGCTGTGGCCGGCGGTTTCCTGGATGAGTGAGTTGAGGAGTTTGCGGGTTTTTCCCGGCAGGCGGTCGATCTGGCCGATGGCCTTGAGGCGGATGTTCTGTTTGCGCAGGTCCTTGGCTTTATCGGTGAGGAAGCGGTCGAGCAGGGCCATCAGCGCTTTGACTTCGGCGGCGGGGCGGTTCCAGTTTTCCGAGGAAAACGCGTAGAGTGTGAGGTATTTGACGCCGAGGTGGATGCAGGCGTCGGTGACTTCCCGGACGGATTCGGCACCGGCGCGGTGGCCTTCGCGGCGGGGCAGTCCGCGTTCTCCGGCCCATCTTCCGTTGCCATCCATGATGATGGCGATGTGGTGCGGAATTTCGGGAAATTCGGGCATGATGAAATGACTGATGACTGGGCACTGGTGAGTGCGGCGTGCAGGCACGCCGCCTCAGTGGCATTTCACGGGGAATTCCGGCTTCAGACGACGAGCGTCTGGTCGCGGTCGGGGCCGACGCCGACGAAGGCGATGGGAGCCTCACAGAGTTCGCCGAGGCGGTTGAGGTAGGCCTTGGCGTTTTCCGGAAGCTGGTCGTAGCTGGTGCACTTGGTGGTGTCCTGGTTCCAGCCGGGCATGGTTTCGTAGACCGGCTTGGCGCGGTCCCAGAACGAGCGGTCGGCGGGCGGATACTTGTGGACGATGCCGTCGATGTCGTAGCCGGTGCAGATTTTGAGTTCCTCGTAGGAGTCGAGTCCGTCGACGTTGGTGACGGCGAGTCCGGTGACGCCGTTGACCATGCAGGCGAAGTGGAGCAGGACGGTGTCGAGCCAGCCGCAGGAGCGCGGGCGGCCGGTGG
Source organism: Verrucomicrobiota bacterium JB025 (assembly GCA_030673875.1). GTDB lineage: Bacteria > Verrucomicrobiota > Verrucomicrobiia > Verrucomicrobiales > Akkermansiaceae > Luteolibacter. Next base: position 35,159 of record JAUTCT010000123.1, read on the forward strand.
TGGCGCCGAACTCCCGGCCGAGGCCGTGGAGGTAGTCGGCGAGGCCGTCGTCCTCGGTCGGGAACGGGCCGGCGCCGACGCGGGTGGTGTAGGCCTTGCAGACGCCGACGACGGCATCGATGGCGGTGGGCGGGAGGCCGGAGCCGGTGCATGCGCCGCCGGAGGTGGTGTTTGAGCTGGTGACGAAGGGGAAGGTGCCGAAGTCGATGTCGAGCAGCGCGCCCTGGGCGCCTTCGAAGAGCAGGGTTTTACCGGATTTCCAGACTTTGCTGAGTTCCGGGATGATGTTGGTGACGTGCGGGCGGAGACGTTCGAAGGCGGTGTAGACCTGGTCGATGACTTCCTTCGGGTCGAAGGTTTGGAGGTCCCACTTGGCGAGGGTTTCGTTGGCTTCCTGCACGCGGCGGGTGATTTTCATCTCGGTGAACTCGCGGTCGAGGAAGTCGGCCATGCGGAGGCCGCAGCGGTTCACTTTGTCGGCGTAGGCGGGGCCGATGCCGCGGCGGGTGGTGCCGATTTTCTGGTCGCCGAGGGAGGCTTCGCGAGCGGCGTCGAGTTCCTTGTGGAATGGGAGCACGACGTGGGCGCGGTCGGAGATTTTGAGGCTTTCGGCGGTGACTTTGACGCCTTGGTCTTCGATGCGGGTGATTTCTTCGACGAGGCCGATGGGGTCGAGGACCACGCCGTTTCCGATGAAGTTGGTTTTGTCTCCCCAGAGGATGCCGGATGGCAGGAGGTGGAGGACGTATTTTTTTCCGCGCGCGATGACGGTGTGGCCTGCGTTGTTGCCGCCTTGGCCGCGGACGACGACATCGGCGGATTCGGTGAGGTAGTCGACGATCTTGCCTTTTCCTTCATCTCCCCATTGGAGGCCTGTAACGATGGTGTTCATGTTTGAGAGTTGGGTATTTTGCGCTGGGATTGAGGATTGGGGAGAGAGTTACGATTTCGTTGCCTCGATGAGGTTGGCGAATTCCTCGAAGAAGTAGGCGGCGTCGTTGGGGCCGGGAGCGGCTTCGGGGTGGTATTGCACGCTGAAGACGGGCATTTGGGTGTGGCGCATGCCTTCGACGGTGTTGTCGTTGAGGTTGATGTGGGTGACCTCGATTTCGGGTGGCAGCGAGTCGGGATCGACGGCGAAGCCGTGGTTTTGCGAGGTGATGGTGATTTTGCCGGAGCGGAGGTCCTTGACGGGTTGGTTGCCGCCGCGGTGGCCGAATTTGAGTTTGAAGGTTTTTCCGCCGAAGGCGTGGCCGAGGAGTTGGTTGCCGAGGCAGATGCCGAAGATGGGTTTTTTGCCGAGCAGTTGTTTGAGTTCGGCGTGGATGTAGTCGAGGGCGGCGGGGTCGCCGGGGCCGTTGGAGAGGAAGATGCCGTCGGGGTCCTTGGCGAGGACTTCGGACGCGGGGGTGGTGGACGGGACGACTTCGACCTCGAAGCCGGCCTGGCGGAGGCGGCGGAGGATATTGAATTTGATCCCGAAGTCGTAGGCGACGATGCGGTATTTTGCCGGCGGGAGGTCGGCGTATGGGCCGGGTTTTCCGGTGGAGGTGTTTGGCAGCACCCAGTCGCGTGATTCCTCTTCCCAGAGGAAGGCTTGCGGGGTGGAGACTTCCTTGACGTAGTCCATGCCGACCATTGACGGGGAGTCCTTGGCGGCTTGCACGGCTTGTTCGGCGGTGAGTTCGGTGGTGACGCAGGCGCGCATGGCTCCGAGCGAGCGGAGGTGTTTGGTGAGTGCGCGGGTGTCGATGTCCTCGATGCCGAGGATATTGTGGTCGGCGAGGTAGTCGGAGAGTGATTGGGTCGAGCGCCAGTTGGACGGGACGCCGCAGAGTTCGCCGATGACGAAGGCGCGGATGTGTGGTTCGCGGGACTCGGCGTCTTCGGGGTTCACGCCGTAGTTGCCGATTTGCGGATAGGTCATGCTGACGATTTGTCCGCGATAGGATGGATCGGTGATGACTTCCTGGTAGCCAGTCATCGAGGTGTTGAAGCAAATTTCCCCGGTGGTGGTTCCGGTGGCTCCAAACGCGATTCCTTCGAAACAACGTCCGTCTTCTAGGGCAAGGATAGCTTTGTCGGGCACGGCGGCGAAACGCTAGGCAGCGGGCCGGGTGGATGCAAGTACAGGCGGACGATTTTCTGCAAAATCCGCAAGTTGTTCATGCGGAGGGAATTGAAAATGTGTGACGAAAACGCCTATTCGCGTGCCTTGCTGTCGATGAACAGGGTGACCGGACCATCGTTGACGAGGGCGACTTTCATGTCGCCGCCGAAGATTCCGCGGGCGACGGGCTTGGCGATTTGCTTTTCCATGAGGGTGCAGAACTGCTCGTAGAGTGGTTCGGAATGTTGCGGGTGGGCGGCTTTGATGAATGAGGGGCGGTTGCCTTTTTTGGTGGCGGCGTGGAGGGTGAACTGGCTGACGACGAGGATGTCGCCGTCATTTTCGGTGATCGGCAGGTTCATTTTGCCCTCGGAGTCGGTGAAGATGCGCATTTTGGCGATTTTTCCGGTGAGCCATTCGGCGTCGGTGAGGTCGTCGGCTTGTTCGATTCCGAGCAGGATCAGCAGGCCGGGGCCGATTGAGGAGATGGTTTCGCCGTCGATGGTGACGGAGGCTTCAAGCGTTCGTTGGAGGATGACGCGCATGGTGGGGTGATGTTTGGGGGATTTCCGCGGATTGGGCAAGCGTTGTGCCGTGGGTGGTGGTGGTGGGCGATGGGTGCCGGGTGGTGGGCGGGTCGGGGGTGCGGCGGGAGAGTTATTCACATGAGATTCACAAGCTGCCAAGATTGACGAGCGGTCCGGGAATTTGGCAATTTGCCCGCCCATGGCTGTTGAGACTTCCGCGCCACCCGCATCATCCCACTCCACCCCTGATTTTCTGCAGAAAGCATCCGCCGACGGAGCCGACGTGATGCGGACGAAACCCCACGCGCTGGGTCCGGAGAAGAGTTTGTTGTCGTCGATGCTGCAGGATCCGGCGGAGTACATCGACAAGGCGAACGAGGAGAAGCTGTCGAAGGAGTATTTTTACCTGCCGGCGCATGCGACGTTGTTCGAGTTTCTGGAGAAGCTGAATGCGGATGGCACGGAGATCGAGCTGGTCTCGCTGGCGCAGCGGCTCAACGACAACGGGCTGCTGGACAAGGTGGGTGGTCTCGCGGCGCTGACGGATTTGTATTCCTATGCGCCGAGTGCGGGGCATTTCATGCACCACCTGCAGTTGGTGAAGGACAAGTATGTGCTGCGCAGCATCATCGATCAGGCGACCGAGGCGATCACGCAGGCGTATGAGCAGCCGGGTGAGGTGGCGACTCTGCTGGACACGGTGGAGGCGAACATGCTGGCGATCCGGGACGGGGCGGAAACGTCGAAAGCGCCGACGATCAAGGAGTCGGTGGAGGCGGTGATCGAGCAGTTTCAGGCGTTGCTGGCGGGAGAGAAGGGGGCGGAGGGGATTCCGACCGGGTATGAGCTGCTGGACCAGATGAGCAAGGGTCTGAAGCCGGGTGAGATGTTTGTCATCGCGGCGCGTCCCTCGATGGGCAAGACGTCGTTCATGATGAACATTGTCGAGCATGTCTGTCTGGACCAGGGCAAGCCGACGATGGTGTTTTCCTGTGAGATGAGCGCGTTTCAGCTGGTGCAGCGTTTGTTGTTTGCGCGGGCGAAGTTCGCGACGAGCCAGCTTTCGCGCGGCTATCAGCCGGACAAGAGCGACTTGATGCGGATCAAGCGGGCGACCGCGGAGGTGGGCAGCGCGAAGTTGTTCATTGATGACACGCCGGGGATCACGATCAACGAGTTGCGGGCGAAGGCGCGGCGCAAGAAGCGGGACGAGGACATCCAGTTGATCGCGATTGACTACCTGCAGTTGATGAAATCCAAGACGCGGCAGGCGGAGAACTCCCGCGAGCGTGAGATTGCGGAGATTTCCGCGGGGATCAAGGGGCTGGCGAAGGAGTTGGAGATTCCGATTGTGATTTTGGCGCAGCTGAACCGTGGTCCGGAAGGACGGACGGGGAGCAGCCTGGGGGTGCCGCGGATGTCGGACCTGCGTGAATCGGGCTCGATCGAGCAGGACGCCGACATGGTGGGTCTGTTGTTCCGGAAGGCGTACTACGCGGACAACGAGGAGGAGAAGGCGGAGCTCGAAGGCAAGGCGGAGCTGGTTCTGGCGAAGAACCGGAACGGTGAAACCGGGCACGTGCCGCTTACGTTCGTGGCCGAGTTGATGCGCTTTGAGAGCGGTCCGCCGGCGCGGGATGACGAGTGATCCGGCTCAGCCGAAGGCGCGCGGGGCCGGGGGCGGGCAGGTGAGTTTTTTTCACCCGGGGGAGGATTTCCCCTGCGGAGGAACCACGAACCCTGGCGGATGGCCGGGTTCGTAGTCCGGTTGTTCGCGAGGGTTTAGTTCGCGTCGTTGTCCGGGTTGAAGCCTTTGAAGAGGCGGAAGAGTTCGGAGTCCGAGGTGAGCACGGTGGTGGTGTCCTTGCCGAGGGTGGCCTCGTAGGTTTCGAGGGTCTTGATGAACTTGTAGTAGTCCGCGGCGACGGGGCTCGAGGTGTAGGCTTTGGCGTAGATGGCGGTGGCTTCGGCGTCGGCCTTGCCGCGGATTTCCTGTTCGCGGCGGTAGGCTTCGGATTCGATTTGCTGGAGGTCGCGTTCCTTGCGGCCGATGATTTTGGCGGCTTCGCCGGCGCCTTCCGAGCGGAAGCGTTCGGCGATCTGGTTGCGTTCGGATGCCATGCGGGCGTAGATTTTCTCGATGACTCCGGGGTTGTAGTTGATGCGTTTGAAGCGGACGTCGATGAGTTCGATGCCGAGGTTTTTGACTTTCGGGCGTGCGGCTTCGAGGATTCGTTCGGCGAGCACGTTGCGGCCGCGTTTGATGGGCGGGAGGGTTCCGAGGTTGGCGTCGGCTTCGGCGAGTTGTTCGTCGCGGAGTGGCGTGCGGTCCTTGTCGTTGCGGATGACTTCGATGAGGTCGTTGCGGGCGATGACGTCGCGGGTTTCACTGCCGATGAAGTCATTGAGGCGTGAGAGTGCGCTGCGTTCGTCGCGGAGTTTTTCGAAGTAGGTTTTCGGGTCGGTGATGCGCCAGCGGGCGAAGGTATCGACCGAGATGATGAGTTTGTCCCGGGTGTAGAGTTCGGAGGGTGGTCCGTCCCATTCGAGGATGCGTTTTTCGATGCGGTTGACCTTGTGGAGGAAGGGCATCTTGAAGTGGAGGCCGGCTTCGTTTTTGGCCGGGTCGGTATTGATGGGGCGACCGACGAATTTGCCGAACTGGGTGATGAAGACCTGTTCGGTCTGGTCGATGGTGTAGAGGCTGCCAGCGAGGAAGATGGCCGCGAAGAAGAGGATGAAGACAGTGGAGATCTTTTTCATTTGGTGACCGGGTTGGAGCTGTTGTTGAGGTTGAGCAGCGGGAGGAGTTGGCTGGCGTCCTCGTCGAGGATGATTTTGGTGCCGAGGTTGGGGAGGACCTTTTTCATGGTCTCGAGGTAGAGGCGTTGTTTGGTGATGTCCGGGGCTTTTTCGTATTCAGCGAGCAGGTCGCGGAAGCGGGTGACGTCGCCTTCGGCCTCGTTGACGCGGCTGAGGGCGTAGCCTTCGGCGGAGGTGACTTTTTGTTCGGCGGTGCCTTTGGCCTTGGGGATGACGCGGTTGTATTCGCCCTTGGCCTGGTTGATCATTTCCTCGCGTTGTTGTTGGGCGCGGTTGACTTCGTCGAACGAGCGTTGGACGGGGCGGGGCGGGTTGACGTTCTGGAGTTGGATTTGGTCGGCGGTGACGCCCATGTTGAGGGGTGCGAGGATTTCGCGCAGGCGGGCGAGCGAGGCGACGGTGATTTCATCGCGGCCGATGGTGAGGACTTCGTCGACGGTGCGGTCGCCGACGATTTCGATCATGACGCATTCGGTGAGGTCGCGGAGGGTGGATCCCGGGTTGCGGAGTTCGAAGAGGTATTGTTTGGGGTCGGTGATGGTGTATTGGAGGATCCATTCGACCTGGACGGCGTTGAGGTCTCCGGTGACCATGTCACGTTCCTTGGCGGGGTCGGTGCCGCGTTGGTTCGGGTTGGATGAGCCCGGGGTGCTGAAGCCGAATTCGAGTTTCAGCTGGCGCCGGATGGGGACGATGGTTGCGGTATCGATGCCGAAGGGGAGTTTGAAGTGGAGGCCGGGGTCGGCGGTGGTGTGGTATTTCCCGAAGCGCTGGACGACGGCGACGGATTCCTGGCTGACGGTGTAGAAGCACGACGACGAGGCGATGAGGAGGATGATGACCACCGGGATGAGGGCGACGAGTTTGACCGGGAAATTGAACTTCGGCGGGACGAAGTGGACGGTGTTTTTTTTCATGGGTGGCGGTTTTGGCATGTTGGTTTGGGGGATCGGGGGGATGCTAGGGCAGTTGGCGGGTTTTGAAACCTAGAAAATGGTGGCGTGATTGGAACGGGGGATGGCAGAAGGTGTGCGCACGGGCATGCGGAAGATCATTCACATCGACATGGACTGTTTTTACGCGGCGATCGAGGAGCGCGATGATCCGTCGTTGCGCGGAAAGCCGGTGGCGGTGGGTGGGCGGAGCCGGCGCAGTGTGCTGACGACGGCGAACTATGAGGCGCGGAAGTTCGGGTGCCGGTCGGCGATGCCGGTTTTCAAGGCGTTGGAGTTGTGTCCGCAGCTGGAGTTGAGGCCGGTGAGGTTTGCGGTTTACCGTGGTGAGAGTGCGAGGATCCGGGCGATTTTCGGCAGGTTCACGGAGATGATCGAGCCGCTTTCGCTGGATGAGGCGTATTTGGATGTGTCGCATTTGAAGTCGGGTGGTGCGGCGGTGGCGCGGGAGATCCGGGCGCAGATCCTGGAGGAGACCGGGTTGACGGCGTCGGCGGGGATTTCGTGCAACAAGCTGGTGGCGAAGATCGCGTCGGACTGGGAGAAGCCGAACGGTCAGAAGGAGGTGGCGGCGGCTGAGGTGGGGGAGTTCATGGCGGGGCTGGCGGTGGGGAAGATCTGGGGTGTGGGCGGGAAGATGCGGGAGAAGTTGGCGGCGATGGGGGTGGTGACGTGTGCGGATTTGCAGAAGGTGGAGCGTGCGGAGCTGGCGCGGAGGTTCGGTAAGAAGGGGGTGGAGCTGTGGAGCCTGTGCCGGGGGATTGACGAGCGGCCGGTGACGAACCAGCGGACGCGGAAGTCGCTGAGTAGTGAGAAGACGTTCCAGGAGGATGTGAAGGTGCTGCCGGCGCTGGTGCCGGTGATGCGTGCGATGCTGGAGGGGCTGGGTGAGGATCTGGCGGGCAAGCACGCGGACCGGGTGGTGCGGTCGCTGGTGGTGAAGCTGAAGTTTTCCGACTTCAGGCAGACGACGGCGGAGCGTGCGTGGCATGTTCCGGAGCCGCAGGTGTTCGAGGAGTTGTTGGCCGAGGCCTGGCGGCGGGGGGACAACCGGGCGGTGAGGTTGCTGGGCGTGGGGGTGCGCTTTGCCGAGCCGGAGGCGGGCGGGCAGCTGGAGTTTTTCGATTGAGGGGGGTGCGGACGAGCGGTGCCGCTGCCTCTGGCTGGAGGCAGAGATTCCTGCGGGATCGATGCGGGATGGGGCGACGATCAACCGCAGGTGGGAGGGTGGAGTCGCCGGTGTCGTCAGGACTCGCGGGCGAGGAATTTGCGGGATCCCTTGACGTATTTTTCGGCCCAGTATTTGACTTTCTTTTGTTCGTCGAGCGAGAGGGTTTTGACGACTTTTCCCGGGGTTCCGAGGACGAGGGATCCGGGCGGGATGACGGTGCCGCCGGTGACGACCGCGCCGGCGCCGATGATCGAACGTTCGCCGATGACGGCGCCATCGAGGATGATGGAGCCCATGCCGACGAGGACTTCGTCCTTGATGGTGCAGGCGTGGATGATGGCGGAGTGGCCGACGGTGACGAATTCACCGACGTAGCAGCCGTAGTCGTCGGCGAGGTGGACGACGGCGTTGTCCTGGATGTTGGAGTTTGGACCGACGACGATTTCGTTGATGTCGCCGCGGAGGGTGGCTTGGTACCAGATGCTGGTGTTTTCGTGAAGGGTCACGCGGCCGATGACGTCGGCGCTGGCGGCGATGAAGGCGGATTCGTGGATCTGCGGTGAGTATTCGTGGAAGTTCTCAATGGCCATGCGGGACGCTAGGCTGGCGAGCGGTGGTGGGCAAGTCCCGGAGGTGAGCGTGAATTCGGATAATTGAACCGCGGATTGTTGACGCGTGGATTGCGCGGGGTGGGGCGGATATCGCGCGGTCCGGGGCGGAGGTTTCAGAGTTCGAACCAGCCGCAGGGTTCGTCCTGGCAGGCGCAGTGGAGGTTGATGTGCGGGTGGTTTTCGAGTTTGCCGCGGAGGTGGGTGAGTGCGGTGCCCGGGGTGTTGCAGTCGGAGCTGAGGTGGCCGAGGACGACGCGGGTGAGGGCGGGGTGTGCGATGTCCGCGATGAGCTCGGAGACCTGGGTGTTGGAGAGGTGGCCGTGGCGGGAGGAAATGCGTTGTTTGATGGACCAGGGGCGTTTGGTGTCGGCTTCGAGCAGGGCGTCGTCGTAGTTGGCCTCGACGAAGAGGGCGTGGAGGTCGCGCAGGGAGTCGGTCATGCTGCGGGTGACGAAGCCGGCGTCCGAGACGAAGCCGAAGCGTTTGGTCTGGTTGGCGATGACGAAGCCGACGGGGTCGACGGCGTCGTGGTGGACGGCGAAGGGGCGGACGGTGGCGTCGCCGATGGCGAAGGATTGCCCGGATTCGAAGGTTTTCCAGGTGCTGGGCGGGAGTTTGTTTTCGCGGACGACGAAGCCGGTCTGGGGGGTGGCGAAGACGGGGACGGGGTATTTTTTGAGGAAGACCTTGAGGCCGCGGACGTGGTCGCCGTGTTCGTGGGTGAGCAGGATGCCGTCGAGCGAAGCGGGGTCGATGTCGACGGCTTCAAGGCGGACGGTGAGTTGTTTGGCGGAGAGGCCGGCGTCGATGAGAAGGCGGGTGGACCCGCACTCGACGACTGCCGAGTTTCCCTTGCTGCCGCTGCCGAGGACGGAAAATCGAATCACCCGGTGAGAGTGGAAAATGCGGTGCCCGGGGGCAAGGGGAATGGTGTGCGGTGAACCGTGGAGCGGTGCCGCGCGGAACGATTGGGCTGACCGCCGCGGGGTTGGCGGCCATGCACGTGCGGCGGGAGAGAGGAATGCATGAAGATGTCAGGGTGGGACGGGTGGTCCGGACATTTCGATGCCGGTGAGGATTTTCTGGATGTAGGCGCGGGCCTCGCGGGCCTGGGCGAGGGGTTCAGCGGGGTTTCCGGGGGTGCTGTGCAGTTCGAGGATGAAGGTGCCGTGGAAGCGCCATTGGCGGAGCTGGCGCATGAGGGAGATCCAGTCGATGGCTCCGTGGCCGGGAGCGAGGTGTTCGTCCTTGTCGGCGTGGTTGTCGTTGAGGTGGAGCATGCGGAGGTGGCCGGAGAGTTTGTGGACGACGGTGCGGAGGTCTCCGGAGATGAAGGCGTGGCCGGTATCGAGGCAGGTGCCGACGTTGGTTTCCCGGATGGCGCCGAGGATGAAGAGCATGTCCGAGGTGTGGCCGAACATGAGGTGGGGGAGCATGTTTTCCAGCAGCAGGACGAGGCCAAGTTCGCGGCAGTGGCGGGCGACATCGTTGAGCGATCCGGCGGCGCAAATCATGCGGTGGTACCATTCCTCGCGCGGCGGCTTGCAGGCGCACTCCGGGCCGGGATGGATGACGACGTAGCGGGCGTTGAGGGCGTGTGCGGCGTCGCAGGCGAGGTTGAGTTCGTCGACGGCTTGCTTGCGCTGCCGGGGGTCGAGCGATGAGATGTCGATGTGGTCGGCGAAGGGGGCGTGGAGTGAGTTGGCGGAGATGGCGAGTTTTTGCATGAGCTCGGCGGCCCGCCGGACCTGGTCGGGTTTGTGGTAGTCGAGGTGGGCGGGAAAGGAGCAGACTTCGATCAGCGTGAATCCGCCGTCGCGCACGCTGGGGAGGGCGTCGAGGATGCTGGTTTGATAGAAGCAGCCGGTGGATATTCCGATCGGGGTGTCGGTCATGGGTTTGCGGGTTTGGGTTGATAGAGGCGGGCGTGGTAGGGGGCGAGGGAGCAGCCGTGCGGGGCCCAGCAGAGTTGTTTTTGCTGGTGGGAGACGCAGTTGAAGTCGATGCCGCGGTCGATACCGAGGTTGATTTGTCCGGCGAATAGGCGGACGTAGAATGCGGCACGGGTCGCGGGGTCGTATTGCTCCCATTGCGGGGTCCACTGGTGGGCCGGGTTCTGGAAAATGGAGGTGACGAGCGTGGCGATTGAGGACGGGTGCCATGCGCATGCGAGCAGGCAGCGGGTGATGTGGAGCATGCCGCTGGGTTTGAGCAGGAGGTCGTTCGGTTGCTCGAGGATGTGGGTCGCGCATGGCGGCAGGGGCGGGAGGTCGGCGGGCAGCGAGGCGGTGGGGAGGCGGGAGTGGAAGTCGCGGTGGAATCCGGCGAGGTCCGAGTGCAGGTAGGAGTCGAGCAGGTTTGCGGTGCCGATTTCCGCATCGGGGATCCTCGTTCCGGCGAGGCGGGCGAGGCTGATGATGGTTTCGGGTTGGTGGCGTTTTCCGATGAGTTCGGAGACGCTCATTTCGTGCAGCGGGAGGGTGCAGAAGACCGGGAGTTCGTGGCATTCGAGGCGGCTGGCGATGAGCCCGGAGAGCCACGGCTTGAGGTAGGCGGTGTAGGGCAGGCGGATCATCCTGCTCGCCAGCGGGTCGCCGTATTCGGAGATGTCGATGGAGAGCATTTCGCGGGCGCGGCCGTCGGGTGATCCGACGTGGAGCGCGGTGATTTCCACGGGCACCTCGCAGCGGGGGGCGGCGTCGGATTTGATGCGGTGGGCCAGGAACTCCATGAGCAGGGCGAGGTTCTGGAATCGGTTTTCGCGGTTGGACTGGGTGGCGGAGCGGGGCCGGATGTCGAGCCGCGAGATGCGCCGGGCGATGCGGGATGCGTGGGGGACGCACCAGACGAAGTGATGGCCCTGGCCGGTGACGACGTGCAGGTAGCGGATGTCGAGATCGAGGAGTTGGCGTTCGATTGCGCGGACCAGCGGGGCTTGGAGGTCGAATGCGCGGCGTGGGTTGGAGAAGGCGGCGGCCGGGTCGTCGAAGTTCACGTATTCGATGTCGAGATGGACGATGAGCGACTGGAAATCGTCGAGCGAGCGGGCGAGTTCGAAGCCCCGGTCGAGCAGCGGGATGAGATGGCGGCTGGGGTGGCGTTTGAAGCGGGACGGGTTTTTCGGGTCGATGTGGCCGATGAAGGTGCAGGTGGCGGATTCGAGCGACGAGCCTCCGAGGTAGTCGATGATGCGTTGTCTGACGACGGGTTCCCTGAGGATCTCCCGGAGGGCGGAAGGTCTTGTCAGGCTGGAAGTTGTGCCGCTGGAAGTCATCGTCCCGGGGAGGATGGGGAGACGTGTCGGGCAGGGTTCTCCAGCCGGGTGCCGGCGTGCGGCCGGTGGGGGGCGGGTGGAGGAAATGGAGATCACGCCATCAGACACCCTATTCGAGGGACCGTTGGGATTCAAGCGGCGGAATTCCTTGAGTTCCGATCATTCTCCGGAGATCGCGTCACCTGAGCCGCCTGAGTCGTTTTACGGTCGGGACGTGCAGCACCAGACCCACCACGCGGGCCAGCTACTGCTTGAGCAAGCACGGCCTGACCGCCCGGGACAAGCTGACGCTGGAGCAGTCCGAGGCGGTCCCGGTGATACGCAACGCCGCGATGTTCCTCCACGGCCACGGCCCGCAGGGTGATGTGATCCGCATCTTCAACTACGTCCGGCTGGTGCGCGACAAGTGACGGATGGCGGAAACCGATCGAGCAAGTGCCATCCGGGACGCTCCTGGATGGCACGATGTTTGTGACCGCCGGAGTGTCGGCGGGGTCATTCGGATTGACCGGACTCCGCCAGCGGGCGGGCGGCGGAGCGTTCGACCCAGTTGTGGGTGAACTTGCTGTCCTCGAATGCCCAGAGGGCGATGCCGGTGAACTGGAATGGCTGGTCATGCGCGGAGTGGGAATCCGGCACCGCACCGCCATCGGCGCGCACGCTCCATCGGCTGACCACGCGGGTGCCGTCGGCGTTTTCAAAACATTCGAGGTTTTTCATCCGCAGGCCGCGGCTGGCGGCGAGCGACTGGCGGACCCACTCGCGGAAGGCCGGGCGGCCGGCGATGTCGCGGCCGGCGCTGGTGAGGATGAAATCCTCGGCGAAGTGGCGGTCGATCAGGCCGAGGTCATAAGGCGGGCTCCAGGTGTTTTCCCAAAACTGGAGCAGCAGGTGGCGCGCGTCCGGGCCGTCGCGCAGGGCGACCAGCGCATCGACGATGCGGTCCGGTTCGGCGCGGCGGCGGTAGTCGGCATCGATGAACGCGTAGCGGATCACGCCGGTCGGATCGATGACGTAGGTGGCGGGCAGCGGCAACCGGTCGGCGGCCTGCGTGCCATTGCGGCGGCTGATTTCAAAGCGTTCGTCATAGCGCTTGCGGGTCTCGTCGTTGAGGCGGAAGACCAGACCGTAGCGGTCGGCGACCTGGTGGCCGATGTCGCTGAGCACCTCGAAGGGGAGCTTGGAGTCCTTGACCGTCGCGGCGGTGATGTCCGGCTTTTCGGGCGTCAGCGCGACGAGGGTGGCGCCGAGTTCCTCGAAGCGCGGGGTTTTCGCCGCCAGCTCCGCGAGCGTGAGGTTGCAATACGGGCACCACGCGCCGCGATACCAGGTGAGCACCACCGGCCCTTTCTTGAGGAGTTCGGCGAGTTGGACCGTTTTGCCGGCGGCATTGGCGAGGGTGATATCCGGCGCCTTGTCGCCGACCTTCAGGACGCGGTCGTAGATGCCGGAGTCCTCGAGTTCGCGCAGCGCCGATTGCTGGCTGGCGATGGTTTCCTGCGGCGCACGGGCGAGGAACGAATCGCGTCGCGCGTCGAGTTTGTCCTGCAGGCTGTCGGCGGACAGCGCGGCGAAACCAAGGGCCCACAGGGAGCCGATGGCGGTGAGGATTGGTGTTTTCCGGGGCAAATGCGCCGGTGCTCGGGTGATCATGCGTGTGCGAGTGCTCCGGCGGGTTTCTATTCCCAGAGGTTTTCGCCTGGGTCCGCTTTCATCGATTGCGCCGACGGGCGGGCAAACGACAAGTTTTGTGGATGTTAGCGCGTTAGGAGGGGCATGGGTGAAATATTCCCCCCTCACCCGCGTTCTGGTAGAAGCATGAAACACTCTTCCTTCGCGCGCTTCGCGCTGTTGTTTTGGGCTGCGGTTCTACTCGTGGTTCCCGCCTTCCGCGCGTCCGCTGCCGATCTCCGGCTGGCAGACGTTTTTGACGACCACATGGTGCTGCAGCGGAACCAGCCGGTGAAAGTCTGGGGCTGGGCCGGGGCAAACGAGGCGGTGACCGTTTCCTTCGCCGGGAAATCGCAGTCGACCACCGCTGCCGCCGATGGCCGCTGGATGCTCGAGCTGCCGCCGATGCCCGCCAACGCGAACGGCCGGGCACTCACCGCAAGCAGCGGTTCCGCGCAGAGCGCGATCCAGGACGTGCTGGTCGGCGACGTCTGGCTGCTCGGCGGCCAGAGCAACATGCAGATGCCTCTTTGGTGGCGGCACGACGGCATGGAGAAACTCGAGGGCACGCGCTTGTCGCTGCACACCGACCACGATTGGCTGCGGATCATGACCGTGCCGCAGCTGGCCAACCGCGAGCCCCAGGAGGGATTTCCGAAGGATGGCACGGGCCCGAATGGCGAGGTCTACGGGCGTTGGTTCGTCTCGCAAGCCAAGCACCCCGCGATCAGCACCTTCAGCTCACTGGGATACTACATTGGCGTGAAACTTCATGAGCAGGTCGGCGTGCCGATCGGCCTGGTAGACACCTCGTGGGGTGGCACGCTGGCATCGCTGTGGTGCTCGCGCGAGCAACTGGAACACACCCCCGAGGCGGCCGATGTGCTGGCCGAATGGGACCGGAAGGTCGCCGAATGGACGCCGGAAAAAGCGCAGCAACAATACCAGGCAGATCTGGCCGACTGGGAAAAACGGGTGCAGGCCGCGCAAGCAGCCAAAGCGCCCCGCATGCCGAAGAAGCCGGAGCTCGGGATCGACCCGCGCTTGGAAAAATACCACCCCGCCGGTTGCTTCAATGCGATGATCCTGCCGATCCGCCACCTCACCATCAGCGGGGCCATGTTTTTCCAGGGAGAGAACAATGTTTTCGATCAGACCCGGATTTTCGAAACCACTTTCCGCGGCGTGGTCGACACCTGGCGGGACGCCTTCGGCCGGCAGGACCTGCCATTCTGCATTTTCCAGATCGCCGGCTGGGGTGGGAAATACAAGGAATTCGGCGAGAACAAGATCGTGCACATCCAGGAGGCGCAGAAGAAGGTCCACTTGTCCCGCCAGCACACCGGATTTGTGGTGACGGCCGACCACACGCACAAGGACATCCACCCCCTGCGCAAAAAGCCCCTCGCCGAGCGCGCCGTGCGGTGGGCGCTGGCGGAGGTGTATGGCCGGAAAAACGTCACCTGGGGCGACCCCACCGTGACCGCCACCGAGCGCAAGGACGGCAAGTTGCTGCTGCGTTTCCAGACCCCCGGCGGCGAGAAACTGACGATCCATCCCGTGCCGACCGGTTTTGCCCTAAGCGCAGACGGAAAGTCCGCCGTGCCTGAGGCCCAGGCCGCCAATGGTGCAATCCCGCTGGCGGACGTGCCGACCGGTTTTGTCATCGCCGGCAAGGATCGCAAATTCGTGCCGGCGAGGGCCGAAGTCATCGACGCCACCACGGTGGCCGTGTGGGCGGAGTCCGTGCCCGAGCCGGTCGCGGTCCGCTACGGCTGGAGCCCCCGCGGATTCTTCACGCTGCACACCGAGAGCGGCCTGCCGGCCGGTCCGTTCCGCACCGACGACTGGGATTTCCTCACCGACATTCTGGAACAGGAAGCCAAGGCGCGTGCGGCGAAGCTGCGCAAGCGGGCGGCGGAGGCCAAGGCACGGGCGGAGGGGAAATAGCAGGGTGCGCCGGGTGGCTGTGGCCGGGCGATCCAGCGGGGTCGTGATCCACGGCGGCTTTCGTTAGACCGATGAATTTTTGAATGCAATGATACCCATAGAGATGAAAAAACTGATATTGATGATGTGTGGTGTGCTGGCCTGTCAGTCGATGGCCGGAGAATACAAGGCGTCCGATGGTTGGGTTCCGTTGTTCAACGGCAATGACCTCAGCGAGTTTATTGTCGAGGACGGCAAGGCGACCTACGAGTTGAAGGACGGCGTGATCACCGGCACCACGGCGGTGCCGAGTCCGAACACGTTTCTGGCGACAATCAAGGAGTATGGCGATTTCGAGTTGGTCTTCGAGGCGAAGGTTGCCGACGAGTTGAACTCCGGCGTGCAGATCCGCTCGCGCTCGCGGGTCGAGGCCGAGGGCCGGTTTCCTGCCGGGCGCTTCTTTGGCCCGCAGGTCGAGATCGCCGCAACGAAGGGGAAATCCGGGTATATCTTTGCCGAAGCCACCGGGCGTGGCTGGCTGTCGCCCGAAGCGCGGCCGGAGGCCTCGATCGATCAGCGGCACGACTATTTCAAGAAGGGCGAGTGGAACCACTTCCGCATCGTGGCCAAGGGCGCGCGCATCCAAACCTTTATCAACGGGCGACCGGTTGCCGACCTTGCGGATGAGGAAATCCACAAGACGCATCCGAAGGGGCACATTGGTCTGCAGGTGCACGCCGTCAGCGCGAAGCTGCACCCGATGAGCGTCAGCTGGCGCAAGCTCTACATCCGCGAGTTGTAGGCGGCGTGCGCAAGGCGGAACCGGCAGTGTGTCCCGCTTCCCACCGCGCCGGGATGGCTGGCTGCGACCACTTCTCCTCAACGCCTTGGATAGAGGTCGTAGCGGTCCAGTTTGTCGCGCACCGTGATCCGGCTCACACCGAGCAGCTTGGCGATGCGGCTCTGATTTCCATGGCACATCCTCACCGCCTGCCGATAGGTCTCCTCCTCCAGGTCGGCCATCAACACGGCCCAGCCCCGATCAGGGTGAATGCCATCCGCGGCATCACGCAGGCGGTTTGCCACCAGCGACGCCATGGACTCCACCGCATCCGCCGCCAACGGTCGGGCTGGGGCCGACGCGAACCTGAGTGACTCTTCCATGCCCGCCCGGGTGACCGCGGATCCGCCCGAGGCGATCATCGCGCGCTTCACCACATTCTCCAATTGGCGGACGTTTCCCGGCCACGGTTGGTTCTCCAGTAACTTCAAGGCGCTTTCCTCCAGGACTGGCTGCGCTCCGCCGAAACTCCCGGCGTGTTTCGCAAGGATGAATCGCACCAAATCCTTGATGTCCTCCCTGCGTTCACGAAGTGGTGGGAGCATGATCACCACCGTATTGAGGCGGTAGAGCAAGTCTTCGCGGAATCCACCCTCATTGAGCATTTCCTCAAGATCCCGGTGAGTGGCGCTGATGATCCTGACGTCAATTTCGATCTCATCATTGCTGCCGACCCGGGAAATCTTCCCCTCCTGCAGAACCCGCAGCAGTTTCACCTGAGTCCGCGCCGGCAGGTCGCCGATCTCATCCAGAAACAAGGTGCCTCCGTGAGCCTGCTCGAAGCGGCCGATCCGGCGTGATGCCGCACCCGTGAACGCACCGCGCTCGTGCCCGAATAATTCGCTTTCGATCAGATTGTCCGGAATCGCCGCGCAGTTCACCGTCACGTAAGGCTTGTCCGCCCGCATCGAATGCTGGCGGATGGCACGCGCCACCAATTCCTTGCCGGTGCCCGTTTCCCCACGGATCAAGACCGCCACCGGTTTGGCCGCCACCCGGCCGATCGACTTGAAAACCTCCCGCATGATCCGCGAGCTTCCCACGATCACATCGGAATCGGCTTCATACACCCCGAGCGCCACCCTTTTGGCTGCCAGTCGCCGGGTTTCCACCGCCTTGCCCAGCACTTCCAGCAGCTCGGGCATCTCAAACGGCTTGGCCAGATAATCGTATGCCCCGTGCTTGGTGGCTTCGATCGCCCGGCTGGTCGAACTGTAGGCGGTCATCAAAATCACCGGCACCTGCGGCCGATCGACCAGCATCTTGTCGAGCACCGCCATGCCACCCGTGCCGGGCATGCGGAGATCCGTCAGCACGGCATCGAAGTCCTCCTCCATGGCGAGTTCCAGCCCGGAGTTGCCGTCATCACGGTGCATCACCTCATACCCGCGCGATCTCAGGACATCGCTGACCGCTTCAGCCAATGCATCGTCATCATCAATCAGCAGGATTTTTCCTGCCGAGGTGGTTGGTCTGGATTCACTTTCTGCCATTCCGATATTTGGCACGGTATTCAAACTGTGCGGGGAAGGTCGAAGTAAAACGTGGTCCCGCGGCCGGTTTCGGTCTCGAACTCGAGATTCCCGCGATGAGCGACGGCGATGGTTCTGCAAATTGCCAGACCCAGTCCCGTTCCGCCCTTTTTATTGGAGAAAAACGGCTCGAAGACCCGCTCGCGGTGTTCCACCGGAATGCCGGGTCCGTTATCCATCACGCTGAGCCTGACTTTGCCTTCATGCTCGGATGATGTCACCACGATCCGGTCACCCGGTTTGCATGCTTCCTCCGCATTGCGGATCAGGTTGAGCATGACCTGGGTCACCTGCTCGCGATCCATCATCACCTTGAGTTCGGTGGGGTCACCAAGTGAAAAGCCGATTTCACGCTCCCGCATCTCGGGTAATACCAGCGTCCTCAAATCCTCAAGATACGGCTGAAGCGCAGTCGATACGGGATTCGGAGCCTTCGGCTTCGCGTAATCGAGAAAGTCCTGAACCGTTTGTTCCAGTCGTTCGATTTCACGCTTGATCACCCGGGTCTGGTTCTCGGCGGGGGAGTCCTTGTCAATCAGTTCCCCCAGCGCGAACAAGCGCGCCTTGATGGCGGTGAGCGGATTGCGGATTTCATGAGCGAGTCCGGCGGCCAGCGTTCCCAGCGCCACCAGATTTTCATGCACCCGCATCGATTCCTCCGCGCTGTTCAGGCGGCCTTTCATCGGCAGGACCACCGCTCGATAGACGAGAGTCGCCGCCCCGGCGAGTGCCAGCCCCAACAATCCCAGCAGGGAGGCCATCAACCAGCGCAGGCTTTCAGCGGATGCCCGGTAGCGCTGGAGTTTTTCCTGAAATGCGTCGCGCCGCGTGTCTCCCAGTTGGGTCGCCAACTCGGTCAATCCGTCCCGTGTTTCGCCGAGCGCCTCGAAGTTTTCGAGTTGCAAGCGGGGGTCGACTGCGGCGGCCAGCGATTTTTCATCGAGGCATTTCTCCGCCAGCATGAGAAACGAATTGGTCAGGTTCTGGATCCGCTCGGCTTCCTCCGCCGGTCCCAATGTTCCGGCGTGCTTCGCATTGGAGAGGGTTCCGCGTGCCTCGGCCAGCGCGGTGATCAGGGTGTTCCGGGCGCTTTCCCTGCGATCAAACATCACCACCACCGCAGCAGAATACGCTTGCTGCAGGCTCCAAGCCGTCTCGCCAATGTCCGCAACGACGAGATGCCGATGATCGCCGCAGGCGTGCAGGAGATCGGTCTTTCCGGCAGCTTCGACTGGACCGATGACACCGTTTACAACACCAACCTCAGCTACGGATGGTTCCTCAATGATTGCTGGCTCTTCGGCTTCAAAGTCGGCGTGTCCGGAGTGAACAGTGATGCGAATGTGACCGCCGGTCTGTTCACCGAGTATAACATTCACACCGGCACCAAATGGGTTCCGTTCGTCGGAGGTGGCGTGAACTACAAGCGCCTGGACACCGGTGACGACAGCGCCGACGGGATCGAGACCGGCCTCGAGTTCGGTGTGAAGTATTTCCTTCGTGCCAACATGGCCATCAGCGCTTCGATGACCGGTGCCTGAACGTCCAAGGACATCGATGGTGATGACGGAGTCTGCAGTCGTGTGAACTTCGGTCTGCGTTACTTCTTCTGATCATCAGGCCACACGGCCATCGAGAATCTAAGTTGGTGAAGCCCTGCTTTGGTGATCTTCGTGAAACTTCATTGCTAGATACAACATTGTTGGTTAGAGCATGGCGCAGGGCCGGTATGTCGCCGGTCCTGCGTTTTTTCATGTGCTGAAACCCCGCCTCCGCGCGATGTGAGCCTGCCCGCCGGACTCTTTCCCTAACCGGCATCAGCGCCGCCGCGAAGGCCCGTGATCGCGAGCAGACTGAATGGCCGCCCATGATCGATTCATTTTCCAGCGGGAGAAGCTGCGATTTTCCCGGACAAATTTTCTAGATTCGCAGCGCAACCGGTGCATCATTGCGTTCGATGAAAAATCAAATGACCCTCCTTTCCCTGTCTTTTTCCCTCCTGCTCGGCGCGTGCAGCAACGAACCGACGCTCGGGGACAACCTGATTTCCCAGGGGGAGAGCACCCGCGCTCTCGGCGAGCAATGGAACAAAGGCACGTCCATGATCGAGGACGGTGAGAAGATGCAGAAGAAGGGGCGCAAGATGGTCAAGGACGGCGAGAAGCTGATCCGCAAGGGCGAGAAGAGCGTGGAACGCGGCAAGGAACTCAAGGCCGAGAGTGAAGCTGCCGGAAAGGCCGCCGCCGAGGCCACCACGGGTGCCTGAGCCGCCGCCGGCCCCGGTGACGGGAACGGTGAGCATGGGTGGAAATGGAGGCCAGGGTGCAAACCTTGACCGCATTTGCGCGTCGTGACCTTTACGGTGTGGTTGTGTCTCGGAGACCGGCGATCCAGCGCCTGGAGGTGCGTGGCGTTTCGGGCGTTTTTGGTCGGCACGCGGCGTGGTTCGTCGCATGGGGTGCGGTTGGCGCGCGTTCTACATCCGCGAGGTGTCGCTGGGGGGGCGGCTGTAGCCGCGGTCGGGATGGGAGGTGCAGTCCATTGCGTCGGTGTTGCCCTGCCAGCTGGCGGCGGGCGCGCGGAAAACGAAAGGGTCATGGCCGGGGCGGGTGGTTTGCGGCGGAACATCGATGACTCCCCGCGCGGTGCGGCGGGCCGGCAGCTTGCAGCGGGCGATGATGGACCGTGTCAGGCATAGCGGTCCGGTGGAGTCGTCGTCCGCGAGTATGGCCGCGCCTGATAGCTGGTAGAACGTCGAGCGGTCGACGTCGATCCGGCCGCCGTTGCTCCACAATCCGGTGGTTCCGAACCCGGCAAAGCAGTTTGACAGGGATGCGGTGCTCCAGATGCGGAATGCCCGCGAGTTTTGCACCGCGACACAGTCGCGGAGCGAGACGGCGGAGGACTTGATGTCGAATCCTCCGTCCTGGTTGTGGATGGCCATGCAGCGGGTGAATGCAACTCGCGCGGCGGATTTTTCCACCACGAATCCGTCGCCATTTTTGTATTTCCGGTTTTGCAGCGGCATCCGGTTGTTGCGTGCGACGCAGTCGACGAAGTGGATGTCGGTCTGGGGGTCTTTGGATTGATTGACGATGAAGCCGAAGGGGAAGAGTTCGGTGCGGCGCTCCCAGTCTTCGCTGCCGGATGAGCAGTCGGCCGTGCACCGCAGCAGGCGGACCCGGGAGCAGGCGTTTTCGAAGCGGAAGCCGTGTTTGGTGTAGTGCACGAGGTCGCAGTCTTCGAGCCGCAGGTTGCTGCAGCGGGAGAGGTAGAACCCGTGACGGATGTGGCTCATGTCGACGTTTGCGAAGGTGATCCGGTGGTGCGGGGTGGCGTTCGGGGTGTCCGGGAGGTGGACGCCGATTTTGAAGCGCTCGATCCTGAGGTTTGAGATCACGAGGTCCGAGACGCCGGGGGCGAAGCGGATGGCTGTTGGTCCTTTGGCCGGGGCTTCCACCGTCCAGCGGCCGCGGATGAGCGGCAGTCCTCCGCCGCGGTCGACGCCCTTGATGGCGCATGGCCGGTTTTCGGTGCCGCCGCGGCGCACTTCGATCCTCAGGTCCTGATAGGTTCCGCTGCCGAGGTAGAGGGTGTCTCCGGCTGTCAGGAGTTCGTTGACGGCACGGTTTGCGGAACCTTGATCGAGCGCGTTCTGCCAGCTGGAGCCGGTTTTGTCTCCAGCGCCGAGCGGGGTGAGGAAGAGGTCGCCGGCGGTGACGGCGGCCGTTGAGATGATGAAGGCAAGGAGTGCGGTCGGGCGCATCGGTTTGCGGTCCGCCGGTGGTGGCGGGGGTGGTTTGCCGGTTCAGGCGATCAGGCTAGCATGCGCCAGATGGCGGCGGTGAGGATGCAGAGGGCGACGCCGATGATGAGGGGGAGGAAGGTGGAGACGGCGGTCCATTTCCAGCTGCGGGTTTCCTTGTAGATGGTGTAGATGGTGGTCGAGCAGGGGTTGTGGCAGAGTGAGAAGAGCATCAGGCAGACGGCGGTGAGGGTGGTCCAGCCGCCGGCGTGGAGGATGGATCTGACGACGTCGGTGCTGTCCGGCTCGAACATGACGCCGGCCCCGGCTCCGCCGCCGGCTCCGGTGACGAGGACGGTGAGCATGAGGATGGTGGGGATGACGATTTCGTTGGCGGGGATGGCGACGACGTAGGCGAGCAGGATGACGCCGGTGAGACCCATGAGCCAGGCGAGGGGTTCGGTGAAGTTGATGAACCATGCGGCGATGGATTGGTCGCCGAGGTTGATATTGGCGCAGAGCCAGATGGCGGCGCCGGCGGGGGCGGCGAAGACGATGGCGCGCCAGAGCACGATGAGGGTGCGGTCGATGAGCGAGGTGTAGAGGGTTTTCCAGAAGCTGGGCGGGCGGTAGGGTGGGAGCTCGAGGGAGAAGGAGGTGGCTTCTCCGCGGAGCACGGTGCGGGCGAGGAACCATGAGGTGAGCATGGCGAAGCCGAAGCCGAGCAGGGCGACGGCGAGCACGGCGAGTGCGGAGATGGTGCCGGCCCAGGCCTTCGGGGCGAGTGCTCCGAGGAAGATGGATGCCATGAGGATCTGGGTGGGCCAGCGGCCGTTGCAGAGCGAGAAGTTGTTGGTGATGATGGCGATGAGCCGTTCCCTGGGGGAGTCGATGATGCGGGTGGCGACGACGCCGGCGGCGTTGCAGCCGAGGCCCATGGTCATGGTGAGGGCTTGTTTGCCGTGTGCGCCGACTTTCTGGAAGATACGGTCGAGGTTGAAGGCGACACGGGGGAGGAAGCCGAAGTCTTCGAGCAGGGTGAAGCAGGGGAAGAAGATGGCCATGGGGGGGAGCATGACGGCGATGACCCAGGCGGTGGCGAGGTAGACGCCGTCGGCGAGCAGGCCGCGGAGCCATTCTGGGGCGTGGGCGGCGGTGAGGGTGTCGCTGACGAGCGGGTGGCCGTGGTCGATGAGGAGGTTGGCGAGCATCCCGGAGGGGACGTTGGCGCCGGTGATGGTGATCCAGAGCACGGCGCCGAGGATCAGGATCATGATCGGAAAGGCGGTGAGCGGGTGGGTGAGGAGGCGGTCGAGGCGCTGCTGCCAGCGGAGGCGGCGTGTCTGGCCCTCACGGGTGACGTTTTCGGCGGCGATGCGGGCGGCTTCGCCGTAGATGGATTCGGCGATGCGGTCGTGGAGGTTCTGCGGGAGTTGCCAGCGGAGTTCTTCGGCGTTTTTGAGGACGTGGTCTGGAGTGGTGGTTTCCATGTTGGGATGGCAGATGGCTGATTGCTAATGACTGAAACCGCGGTTTTGCGGCGGCGGGAGCGGGGCGCTCAAGCAATGACTGGAGCAGGGCGCTCCAGCGGTGCTTGCGAGATCAGGCGGATTTGATGCCCTGTTGGGGGTGGTTTTCCTTGAGGGCACCGATTTCTCCGGTGCGGACGGCTTCGATGATTTCGCGGTCGCCTTCGAGCAGGCGGAGGGCGACCCAGCGGGGTTGGGGGAGCTCGGGGAAGGATTGCTTGAGTCCGGCTTCGATGCGGGAGAGTGCGCCGCGGAGGCCGGGGATTTCCAGCGGGAGGGCGCGGGGTTTGGGGGTTTCGCCGCTGGTGGCGACGGTATGGATTTCCTTGATGAGTTCCGGGATGCCCTCGCCGGAGCGTGCCGAGCAGGGGATGACGGGGATGCCGAGTTCGCGTGAGAGGTGGCGGATGTCGATGGTGATGCCGTGTGCCTTGGCTTCGTCCATGAGGTTGAGGCAGAGCACGGCGCGGCGGGTGATCTGGAGGGTTTGCAGGGTGAGGTTGAGGTTGCGTTCGAGGCAGGTGGCGTCGGCGACGATGACGGTGACGTCGGGTTGGCCGAAGAGGAGGAAGGTGCGGGCGACTTCTTCGTCGGGTGATGCGGAGAGCAGCGAGTAGGTGCCGGGGAGGTCGACGATTTTGAAGCGTTTGCCGTCGTATGAGAATGCGCCTTCGGCGCGGGTGATGGTTTTGCCGGGCCAGTTTCCGGTGTGCATGCGGAGACCGGTGAGGGCGTTGAAGACGGTGGTTTTGCCGGTGTTCGGGTTTCCGGCGAGGGCGATGATGAAGTCGGTGTCGTCGATGCGGAGGCCGAGTTTTTCGAGTTGGCCGTGGCGTGACGGGCAGGTGAGGCAGGCCTCGCCGGGGGCGTGGGTGGGATTCATTGGGCGGAGGTGGTTTCTGAGGTGGATTGTGAAACCGGGGCTTCGATGAGGATGCGTTCGGCCTGGTGGTCGCGCAGGGCGATGAGTGCGCCGCGGATCATGTAGGATCTGGGGCTGCCGAAGGGGCTGGGGAATTCGCAGGTGATTCTGGTTCCGGGGACGAGGCCGAGGTCGAGCAGGCGGCGGCGTTCGTTGCCGGTGCATGCGGGGGCGAGGGCGTGGACGACGGCGGTGTCTCCGATGGCGAGGTCGGACAGGCGGCGGAGTTCGGGTTTGCCGTCGTCTTCGGTGGTGGCCGCGAGGTGGATGAGGGTGGTGAGTCTGGCGGGGATGAGCACGTTGCGGCCCTCGATGAGGGCCTTGACGGAGCCGTCTTCGAGGTGGCGCGGGGTTTCGATGAGGGTGTCCGGGGCGAGGGCGAGGGTTTGGATTTCGCGGAAGAGGGATTCGGGTTCGTCCTCGAGGTGTTCGATGCGTGCGGATTGGCCGTCGGGCCATGAGGCGAGGTCGGTGAACTCGCGTTTGGGCATGTGGCCCTCGCGGGTGGGGATGGTGTCGCCGTGGGGGTCGAAGCGCGGGTTGTTGAGGAGGTTGGCGAGTTCGTCCGCTTTGGCGCTGCCGATGTGGTGTTCGGCTTTGTGGGCTTCCTTGTGCCAGTCTTCGGCGGGGGTGGAGGTTTCGCGGGCGAGCCAGGTTTCGTAGAGTCGGTGGGTGCGGACGACCTGGATGGCGTAGATGCGGCCGTCTTCGGTGAGGTGGTGGGTGATTCCGGCGGCTTTGGCGAGGCCGCGGCTGCGCAGGCGGCCGAGGATTTCCGCGGCGTCCGGGCGGGGGATGGCGAGGGCGCCGGCGAGGCTTTCGACGGTGGTGCCGCGGTTGGTTTGCTCGTAGTCGAGGAGGTGTTTGAGCGCGTCTTCCAGCTGGATGCGCTGTGAGGAGGCCGATGCTCGGTTGAAGGGGTTCATGAATTTGTCACGGGCAGATAAATTAGCTTAGGCTAATTTGCAAGGGGATTTGCTGGTGAATGAGTGACAATTTTCGGGGTGCGGGGGCGGGTGGTGTGCCGGGGCCGGGCGGGTGGTGTGCTAGGGTCGGGCGGGTGGTGTGGTGGCGTGGTGGGCGCCGTGGGCGAGGCGATGGGCCATGCGGGGGAAGAGGGCGAGGTGGAAGGGGAGGACGGAATACCAGTAGATGCGGCCGAGCAGGCCGCGGGGGCGGAAGGTGGCGGTTTGGCGGAGTTCGGTGGGGGTGATTTCGAAGTCGAGCCAGGCTTCGCCGGGGAGTTTCATTTCGGCGAAGAGGATGAGGCGGGCGGAGGTTTTGTCCGGGGATTGGTCGGCGAGGAGGACGCGCCAGAAGTCGAGTGCGTCGCCGGGGTTGAGTTCGGTGGGGTGTCTTCTTCCGCGGCGGATGCCGATGCCGCCGGTGAAGCGGTCGATCCACCCGCGGATGCGCCATGCCCAGTTCATGGCGGGCCAGCCGTTGGTGCCGCCGAGTGACCAGACGGCGTCGATGGCGTTTTCGGGTTGGGTTTCGAGCGGGACGGTTTGGTGGTCGCGGAGCACGCCGTGTTCGGGGACGCGGACGGAGTTGAGGAATGCGGGGTTGATGCGGCCGGTGGAGAGGGCGTCGATCCAGGATGAGGGGATGCGGTTTTGGGCGATGCGGGCGAAGGCTTTTTCGATGGCTTGGCGGTAGGTGAGGAGGTTTTGGGGGATGAGGGTGGTGATGGTGTTTTCGCGGCAGATGGTTTCGTTGGTGAGTGAGCTGATGAGGGATTTGGCGAGCGGGATGGTGGTGGCGGTGACGAGGTGGAGCCAGTGGGCGGAGAGTCGCGGGGTGAGGAAGGGGACGCTGATGATGATGCGGCGGAGGTTGCGGACTTCGGCGTATTGTTCGAGCAGGGTGCGGTAGGTGAGGACTTCCGGGCCGCCGATGTCGAGTTCGCGGCCGGTGGTGATCTGGGTATCGAGGCAGCCGGTGAGGTAGGTGATGACGTTGCGGATGGCGATGGGCTGGCAGCGGGTGTTGGCCCACTTCGGGGTGATCATGAACGGGAGTCTTTCGGCGAGGTCCCGGATGATTTCGAAGGATGCGGATCCGGAGCCGACGATGATGGATGCGCGGAGGGTGGTGACGGGGATGGTGCCGGAGCGGAGGATGCGGTTGACGTTTTCGCGGGATTCGAGGTGATGGGAGAGCGGGGCGTCGGGGACGAGGCCGCCGAGGTAGAGGATGCGCTGGCAGCGGCTGCGGTTGATCCAGGTGGTGAAGTTGGTGGCGCAGGCGGCTTCGCGTTGTTCGAAGTCGCCGCCGGCGGCCATGGAGTGGAGCAGGTAGTAGGCGGCGCAGAGTTTGGCGGGCAGTTCCGGGAGGGATTCGGGGCGGAGCATGTCGCCTTCGATGAGGGTGAACCGGCCTTCCGCGGTGAAGGGGGCGAACTGGGCGCAGGGGAAGCGGGCTTTGTCGCGGACGAGTGCGGTGACGTGGTGGCCGGCTTCGAGCAGGGCGGGGATGAGGCGGAGCCCGATGTAGCCGTTTGCTCCTGTGACGAGGGTTTTCAAGCAATGATGATAGACGGAAATCCGGTGGAAGGCAAGGAGTTGGCGGAGGGGGGGAGCCGGCGCGTGCTGCGGTTTTGCTACGGGAGAATGAACAATTCGGTTCTATTCTTCTTGACTCGTTTTGGGGTCGGGCCTAAATCGCCGCCCCCGAACGAACCTCTACCCCAGATTTCCATGGCCAACACAGAAGTGATCCTTAAAGAAAAAATTGAAGGCCTCGGCGCCGAAGCAGACGTCGTCAAGGTCCGTGCTGGTTATGCACGCAACTATCTGGTGCCGCAGGGCAAGGCCTACGAAGCGACCGAGACCAATCTCCAGCATGTGGAGGAGCTGAAAGCCGCCCGCGCCCGCCGCGAAGCCGAAGAGTTGGTTGCCTTCCAGGAGATCGCCACCAAGCTTTCCAAGCTGCGTCTTGAGTTCACGCTTTCGACCGGTCAAGGCGGCAAGGCATTCGGTTCGGTGACCAGCCTCGACATCCACAAGAAACTCGAAGAGAAGGGCATCGAGATCGACCGTCACGCAATTGATCTTGAGAAGCCGATCAAGAAGTCCGGCAAGACGGACGTGGCGGTTCGCCTCCACCCGCAGGTGATTTCGAATCTGATCGTGGTGGTCGAAGCCACGGAGGAAGAGGGAGCCGGCTCCGCAGAGTAAGTTTTCCCGAGAAGGAAGTTTTCAAGAATCCCCGGTCCGCAGCAGCGGCCCGGGGTTTTTGTTGTCGGGGGCTGGGGCGGTAGAATGCGGGGAGCGCGGGGGAACGCGGGGGGGGGAGGTGGAGTTGGCGCGGTGTGAGTGGTTTCAAAAAAGAAACCCCCGGTCCGAATGAACGGGCCGGGGGCTCTCAGCATTAGCGAACTCCAATCGCAGAGTGGGAAAAACCGGGGAGTGAAGGCGGGTCAGACGAGTCCCTGGCGAAGGGCCTTCGAGACGGCTTCGGTTTGGGACCGGACGTGCAGTTTGCGATAGACCGAGCGCAGGTGCATGTCGACGGTGTGTTGGGAGATCGAGAGTTGTTCGGCGATTTCCTTTTTGATGAATCCCTTGACGAGGTAGCGGAGGACGTCTTCCTCGCGTGCGGTGAGGGGTTCGATGTGTTCGACCGGGCCGTAGCGGGCAAAGCCTTCGAGGATCATTTTGGCGACCGGGCTGGAGAGGGCGGAGGCGCCGTGCATGACGTCGCGGATGCCGCCGAGGATTTCATCGGGGTCGGCGGTTTTGAGGAGGTATCCGGAGGCGCCGTTGCAGATGGCGCGGTAGACTTTCTCGCGGTCGTCGAAGGAGGTGAGGATGAGGACCTTGACTTCGGGCAGGACGCTGCGGATGTCGCCGAGGACTTCGAGGCCGTCGCGGCGTGGCAGTCCGAGGTCGAGGAGCAGGAGGTCGGGGCGTTCGTTGGTGAAGCGGAGTTTGTCGAAGAGGTCTGCGGCGCCGGTGAAGTGGTACGGGCAGTTCATGTCGTCTTCGGCGCTGATGAGGCGGCGGATTTGTCTGGCGAAGACTTCGTGATCCTCCACGATCCAGATGGTCGTGGTATCGGTGGGTGTGCTGGTGTCGGAGTCAGTGATCATGGCGATGTGGAGTTTGGTTGGGACGAGAGCAGGGAGCGTTTGACGAAGAGGCGGATGGTGGTGCCTTGGTTGGGGGCGGAGGAGACTTCGAGTTTGGCGAGCAGGAGGCGGGCGCGGTCCTGGAGTTTGCGGACCGAGACGAGCTGGTTGTTGCCGTCGTCGGGCAGGCCGACGCCGTTGTCTTCGATTTCGAGGGCGAGTTCGTCGTTGTTATCCCAGAGCCGGATGCGGACGCGGTCGGCTTTGGAGTGTTTGAAGATGTTGTGGAGGCACTCCTTGTAGAAGAGGAAGAGGTGGCGTTTTGAGTCGAGCGAGAGTTTGGAGGCGGTTTTGGTGGATTCGCACTCGAGGGTGCATTCGACGTCGCGGAGCAGGCGGTTGGCGGTATCGCGCATGCGCTGGACGAGGTCGCCGATCGAGTCCTGCCGGCGTTCGAGGAGCCAGACGATGTCGCGCATGGCGAGCGAGCTTTCGCGGGCGATGGTTTCGACTTCGCCGAGGTCATCGGCGATTTCCTCCGATCCTTCGAGGCGGCCGACGCCCTTGCGTGCGGTGCGGGCGATGAGTGAGATGCTGCCGAGGTTGCTGCCGATGTCGTCGTGGAGGTCGGATGCGATGCGCTTGCGGATTTGGTCGAGCTGGCGCTTGGAGGTCATGCGGCGGCGTTCGACGATGAAGACGGGGATGAGGAAGGTGAGTCCGAGGATGACGGCGGATCCCCATGTGGCGTTGAGTTCGCTACGGGATGCGAGCTGGTAGTGGACGGTGTTGAGGGATGCGAGTTCCCGTTCGACGCGTTCGCGTTCGCAGAGTTGTTTGAGCCAGGCGGAGACCGGGATGATGGGTTTTTCCGAGCTGCAGCCGTCGGTGAGGCTGGTGATTTCGGTGGTTTGGCCGTTTTCGATTCGGGTGACCGGGAGGTTGAGAGCGACGTTGTTTCCGCCGGACCAGACCTGCAGTTCGGACATGGCGTGGACGTTGCGGTCGCCCATGATCCACGGTCTGGTGGCGTGGATGCTGACGGATGAGAACGCTTGTCCGGTGAGGGGGATCACGATGGGGGTCGTGGTGCTGGCGCCCGGCAGGGGGTTGGCCCATTGGTAGGTGGCTTCGTGCTGGTCGTCGCCGGTTGCGCTGAGGCGGAGTTCGAAGTTTTCCGGCAGCACGCTGGCTTCGAACGAGCGGTTGAGCTGGTAGGGGAAGAGCACGACGCGGTCGACCGGGGTGGTTTCGCCGAGGTTGACGGTCCAGGTGACGGTTTCGTGGTTTGATGGCAGGGTGACCGAGTCGCCGAGGGTGGCGCTGGGGTGGATGCCGTTTTGCCAGATTCCGAGTGGGGTTCTGCCGTCGACGAGTGCTTCGGGGAACCAGATTCCGGGGGCGTTGAGGCTGCCTTCGGCGACGACTTTGGCGCCGAATGAGACGGGTTCGCCTTGAGCGATGACGACGAATTCGGAGAGGCCGAAGAGGTCGAGGGTGCCTTTGTTGTGGCCTTCCTGGACGGTCAGGCGGACGTAGCGTCCGGAGGCGTTGACTTCGAAGGGGACGGGGGTTCCGTCGTTGTGCGGCTGGAGGGTGTTGCCGGAGGTGAAGAGGATGGTGCGTTGGCCGAAGTCCTCGCGGGTGGAGAGTTCGAGCGTGAAGCGTTTGGGGAAGATGCCGGGGTCGCCGGTGTATTCCTTTTGCGCGGGGATGAGGTAGATGTCGTCGATGTGGACTTCCGCGCCGAGGTCGAGCGTGATCGACGGATCTGGGGCGGAGGGTTCGCTACGGTAGCCACGGTGGCCGATTCCGACTTTGAGCGGGTGTTCGGTGTGTTGGGCGTAGGTTGCGAGTTGGCGGCGCAGCCATTGGACGCGGTCTTCGACGCGGACGAGTTGCGAATCAAAGACGCGGGCGATGCGGCCGATGGGATTCGTAACCTGAGTGTGTGTGGGGAGACCTCCCGCTCCCTGCAGTGAGCAGGTGGAGAGCAGGAACAGCTTGCCAAGGGTTTGACGGTATTGAGGTGGGACAGCCTTCATCCGTAAGAGTGAATACGGTCTGCATAATGATCATTTTTTAAAAATAATCAACCTTTTTTAAATTAAATGCGACCGGAAGCGGTTGATTTTGTGGGAGATGGCCCGATTCGGGGTGGTGGATCGGGCCGGGGAGGCTGGAATGTCAGGGTTTGGGAAGTGGATTTTTTGGAGTTTTTTCGGCCTTGGCTTTGGTGATGAGGTCGGCAACGTCCTGGAATCCCTTGGATGATGCGAAGAGGATGGAGTCTTCGCCATCGATATCGGCGGCGGTGGGGTCGGCGCCGGCGTTGAGGAGGATGCGGACGTTTTCGAGGTGTCCTTCGGCGGCGGCGAACATGATGGGGGTCCAGTGTTCTTCTCCGTCGGCGAGGTTGACGTTGGCGCCGTGTTTGATGAGGAGTTCGACGGTTTTCGGGCTGGGTCCGGTGCAGGCGTACATGAGGGCCGACCGTTTGGTGTTGTCGAGGGCGTCGACGGTGGCGCCTGCGGCGATGAGGGCTTCGAGCACGTTGTCGTGGCCGTTGAAGGCGGCGAGCATGAGGGCGGTGCGTCCGTCGGGGTCGGCGTGGGTAGCGGCCTTGGGGTTGGCGAGGGCTTGTTTGACGGTGTCGAGGTCACCCTCGAGTGCGGCGGAGAAGAAGTCTTCGTTGTCGACGGGTTCGGGAGCGGGCTCTGGGGTGGTGGCGGGCTCTGGCACGGTGGCGGTGGTGGGAGTGCTGGTTTGGGTGTCTTCCTCCGTAGTTTGGTCGCCGGACCGGCATGATGCGAGGGCGAGGGTGAGGATGGCCGCGGAGGTTGGGATGATGTGCATGATTGATGAGGGTTTGCGGGCGGATGAGAGCAGGCGGGGGAAAGGGATCAAGGAGCAATTGGTGCTGGGGGGGAATGCGTGATTGGATGAAATCCCGGGTGAGGTGGTTGCGTAGGGATGAGATGAACTGCCGGGGCATGATGATTTGGGCCGCTTTCGGGATGCTGTCTGCCGGATGGTCGGCGGCCGCAGAGCTGACCCACGGGACGCGTGAAACGCTGCGTGCGGCGATTGAGGATTTGATGGCGACGCACGGTGAGGTGGCGCCGGGCGGGGTTTCCTATCTGCAGCGGCTGGACGAGGTGGCGGATGGTGCGGAGCTGGAGGCCTTGCGCAAGGAGGTGATGCTGGCGAGTCCGGCGGTGGACTTCCGGAGCATGCTGGTGGTCGAGCGGGCGGACGTGAACGGCGGGTTGCCGGCGAATTGGCAGAGCAACGCGGACATGGCGAAAACCGGGCACCGCAACCGGATTCTGGAGTTTTCACTGGCGGATGGGTCGCTGAAGCCGGTTCACGAGCCGGAGCATGGTGAGTTTGTGGGGGATGTGGATCTGGATTTTGATGGCGGGCGGATTTTGTTTTCGTCGATCGGCGGGCACGGCGGATGGGCGGTGTTTGAGAAGGATCTGGCGACGGGGGAATGTGTGGAGGTGACGCCGGTCGACGAGGGGGTTGATTTCATGGATGCGTGTTATCTGCCGGACGGGCGGATCATGTTTGCGGCGACATCGGGGTTTCAGGGGGTGCCGTGTGTGGGTGGCCGGGACAAGGTGGCGAACCTGCATGTGCTGGACCGCGGGACGGGTGAGGTGAGGCGCTTGTGTTTTGACCAGGAAAACAACTGGTGTCCGACGGTGCTGCCGAACGGGAAGGTGATGTATCTGCGCTGGGAGTATACGGATTCGGCGCATTATTTCAGCCGGGTGCTGATGCACATGAATCCGGACGGGACGAACCAGAAGGAGTATTACGGGAGCAATTCGTATTGGCCGAATTCGATGTTTTACGCGCGGCCGCTGCCGGGGAGTTCGAGCAAGTTTGTGGCGGTGGTGAGCGGGCACCACGGGGTGCGGCGGGCGGGTGAGCTGGTGGTGTTTGACAATGCGCTGGGGCGGCATGAGGCGAGTGGTGCGATCCAGCGGATTCCGGGTGCCGGGGTGGCGGTGGAGGCGGTGACGATGGACGGGCTGGTGAACCGGTCGTTTCCGCGGTTTCTGCATCCGTGGCCGTTGAGTGACAAGTTGTTCCTGGTTTCGATGAGTTTGGATGGCGAGCGGTTCGGGATCTATCTGGTGGATGTGTTTGACAACATGGTTCCGCTATTGGAGGCGAAGCGGAAGTGGTCCTATGTGGAGCCGGTTCCGCTGCGCAAGACGGTGAGGCCGCCGGAGAGGGAGGATCTGGTGGTGAAGGGCGAGAGTGAGGCGGTGTTTTACATTCAGGACATTTACGAAGGCGGCGGGCTGGACGGGGTGCCGCGGGGGACGGTGAAGGGGGTGAAGGTTTACAAGTACGAGTATGCGCCGCGGGATTCGGGCGGGCACTACGCGATCGGGATGGAGGGGCCGTGGGACGTGCGGTCGGTGCTGGGGACGGCACCGGTGAACGAGGACGGGTCGGTGATGTTCCGGGCGCCGGCGAACACGCCGGTGGCGTTCGCGCCGCTGGACGGGGAGGGGAAGTCGCTGCAGATGATGCGGAGCTGGACGACCGGGATGCCGGGCGAGGTGGTGTCGTGCATCGGGTGTCACGAGTCGCAGAATCAGGCGCCGGACGGGCGGGCGACACTGGCCTCGGAGAAGCCGCCGGTGGAGCTGGAGGAGTGGCTGGGCGGGCCGGTGCGGGGGTTCAGTTTCGAGCGGGAGGTGCAGCCGGTGCTGGACCGGCATTGCATCGGCTGCCACACGAGGCGGGATGCGAAGGAGGACGGGCGGCCGGATTTCTCCGAGCCGACGCGGTCGTATGATGCGCTGCATCCGTATGTGCGGCGCAACGGGCCGGAGGGCGACTATCATTTGCTGACGCCGGCGGAGTTTCATGCGGACACGAGCGAGCTGATGCAGCTGCTGAAGGAGGGGCACCACGGAGTGGAGCTGGATGGCGAGTCGGTGGAGCGGATCGTGACGTGGATCGACATGAACGTGCCGAAGTACGGGACGTGGACCGAGGCGGCGGGCCGGCGGCGGGCGGAGGAGGCGGTGGTGATGCTCGAGCGGCGCAAGGAGTCGCGGGAGAAATATGCCGGGTTGCGGGTGGATCCGGAGGTGGTTGTCAATCCGTACCGGAAGACGGAGAAGTTCGTGAAACCGCGTGAGACGGGTGCCGGGCGGCAGCCGGATGTGGTGCGGGACTGGCCGTTCGGCGAGCGTGCGGCGGTGGCGATGCAGGAGGGGCGCAAGCCGGTGGCCCTGGAGCTGGGCGGGGGCGTGACGATGGATTTCCGTTATGTGCCGGCGGGGAGTTTTGTGAATGGGGCGGGCTGGGCCGCGCGGGTGGGCGAGGGGTTTTGGATGGGGGCGTGCGAGGTTTCCCTGGAACAATACCGGCGGTTCCGCCCGGACCATGTGAATGGGGTTTACGACATGCACTACAAGGACCAGGTGGACCGGGGGTATTACATGAATGAGCCGGAGTTTCCGGTGATCCGGGTGTCCTGGGACGAGGCGCGGGAGTTTTGCGCATGGTTGTCCGGGAAAACGGGCCTCAAGGTGGAGCTGCCGGCCGGCGATGAGTGGGAGTGGGCGTGCCGGGCGGGCGCGGGGACGGCGATGAACTACGGGGCGGTGGATGCGGACTTCGGCAGGGAGGCGAATCTGGCGGACGTGAGCATGCGGAAGATGGCGGTGAAGGGGGTGAATCCGAAGCCGATTCCGAATCCGTCTCCCGAGCTGGATTTCATTCCGAAGGTGGCGACGGTGAATGACGGGGTGCTGCACCTGGCGAAGACCGGGAGCTACCGGGCGAACCGGTGGGGGCTGCACGACATGCACGGCAATGTGGCGGAGTGGACGGATGAGGAAACCGGCGACGGCGAGAAGGTGGTGCGCGGCGGGTCGTGGCGGGACCGGCCGAAGCGGGCGACGGCGGGGGAGAAGGTGGGCTACCCGGCGTGGCAGCGGGTTTACAACGTGGGCTTCCGGGTGGTGGTGAGGGTGGACGAGGGAATGGCGGGCCAGTGACAGGGCGATCAAGCTAAGGAACCACCCACTCAAGAAGCGCCAATAAGAACCACAGATTCAGACTGATTAGACGGATTTCACTGATTTTTTAAGACCTTTGAGGGTGAAGAACTCCCAACTCGCGAGACACTCGGAGCACCATGCCTTGCCAGATAGAGAACCATCATTGAATCCAGTGGTTCTGCTGCCGGGCTGATCAAGCGTTTCTCGCTAACTTGATCGCCCCGGGGCCAGTGATCCGGTGTTGCGCTTGACGGGAGTGGGGGGGCTGCTTTGGTGGGGGCGATGGAGCGGACGTTGATTGTGTTTTGCCATCCCGCGCTGGAGAAGTCGCGGACGAACCGGGCCTTGATCGAGGGGGTGGCGGATCTGGACGGGGTGACGGTGAGCGACTTGTACGAGCGTTATCCGGATTTCCTGATCGACGTGAAGCGGGAGCAGGACCAGCTGGTGGAGCACGAGCGGATCGTCTGGCAGTTTCCGTTGTTTTGGTATTCGACGCCATCGCTGATGAAGGAGTGGATGGACGTGGTGTTCCAGTATGGCTGGGCGTATGGGCGGGGGGGAAACGCGCTGGCGGGGAAACGGGTGAAGGCGGTGGTGACGACGGGGGCGGATGCCGGGTCGTATACGGCGGAGGGGTTCAACGGGCACACGGTCCGGGACTTGCTGTTGCCGCTGGAGCGCTCGGCGCGGATGTGCGGGATGGAGTTTGCCGAGCCGCTGGTTTTTTACGACGCGCTGAAGCTGGACGGCGGTGGGCTGGCCCGCGCGGTGGCGGATTACCGGAAGTGGCTGAAGGAGGGAGACTGAAGTCATGGCGAACGAATCAATGTTTGTATCCGCGTTCATCTATCTGGTGGCGGCGGTGGTGAGCGTGCCGGTGGCGAAGCGGCTGGGGCTGAGCTCGGTGCTGGGGTATCTGGTGGCGGGCATGTTGATCGGGCCGTTCGCTCTGCGGCTGGTGGGCGAGGAGGGGCAGGCGGTGATGCATTTTTCCGAGTTCGGGGTGGTGATGATGTTGTTTCTGATCGGTCTGGAGCTGCGGCCGTCGATGCTGTGGCGGATGCGGCTTCCGATCATCGGGCTGGGCGGATCGCAGGTGGTGCTGACGACGCTGGCGGTGACGGGCGGGGCGCTGGCCATCGGGCTGGGGTGGCAGATGGCGCTGGCGGTCGGGTTGATTCTGGCGCTGTCGTCGACGGCGATCGTGATGCAGTCGCTGCAGGAGAAGGGGCTGGGCGGGACGGAGGCGGGGAGGTCGGCGTTTTCGGTGTTGTTGTTTCAGGACATTGCGGTGATTCCGATTCTGGCGGCGCTGCCGCTGCTGGCGACGCTGCCGGCGGCGGGCGGCGGTGGGCACGACGGCGGCGGGAACGTGCTGAGCGACTGGCTGTCGCACCAGCCGGGGTGGATGAACACGCTGATGGTGCTGGGGGCGGTGGTCGGGATTATTTTCGCGGGTCGGTTTGTGTTGCAGCCGTTGTTGGCGCTGGTGGCGGGGACGCGGGTCCGGGAGGCGTTTGTGGCGCTGGCGCTGGTGTTGGTGATCGGGATTGCGCTGTTGATGAATTCGCTGGGGGTTTCCGCGGCGCTGGGGACGTTTCTGGCGGGGGTGGTGCTGGCGGACAGCCCGTACCGGCACGAGCTGGAGAGCGACATCGAGCCGTTCAAGGGGATTTTGTTGGGTGTGTTTTTCATCTCGGTGGGGGCGTCGATTGATTTTTCGCTGGTGGCGGGGAATCCGTGGCTGGTGGCGGGGATTGTGGCGGGGTTGTTTGTGGCGAAGGCGCTGGTGTTGTTTGTGCTGGGGTCGTTTGCCGGGCAGGGGCTGGACCAGCGCTTGATCTTTTCCCTCTATCTGGCGCAGGGCGGCGAGTTTGGGTTTGTCTTGCTGGGGATGGCGTTGAGCGGGGGTGTGCTGGACGAGAGGACGTGCCAGGTGCTGGTGGCTTCGGTGGCGCTGAGCATGGCGCTGACGCCGCTGGTGATGCTGGCGGAGGAGAAGCTGGTGCGGCCGCGATTCGGGACGAGGGTGGCCGGCGAGCGCGAGGCGGACGAGATGGCGGAGGATGCGCCGGTGATTCTGGCGGGGGTGGGGAGGTTTGGAAACTTTGTGGCGCGGATGCTGCGGTCGCAGGGGGTGGAGGTGACGGTGATCGACAATGATTCCGAGCACATCGAGTTTTTGCGGCGGCTGGGGATCAAGGCGTTTTACGGCGATGCGAACCGGCACGATCTGCTGGAGGCGGCGGGGGCGGCGAAGGCGAGTGTGCTGATTTGCACGCTGGGCGGGGAGGAGCAGGTGGCCCGGCTGATCTCGACGGCACGGAAGCATTTCCCGCAACTGAAGATCATGGTGCGGGCGGTTTCCCGAAACCATGAGTATGAGTTGGTGGAGGAGGGGCTTGATTTCGTGATCCACCAGAACGCCGGCAGCGCGATCCAGATGGCTGAGGCGGCGCTCAGGGAGTTGGGGTGGAGGGCGCACCGCGCATCGAGGGCGGCGAAGACCTTCGCGCGGCACGACCATGCGGCGACGCGGGCTCTGGCGGGCGACCACCGTGACGAGACGACCTACATCAAGCGGGTGCGGCAGAGTCTATCGGAGTTGGAGGAGTTGTTTGAACAGGACGCGAAGCGGCGCGAGCGCGAATCTGCGACGCCGTGGGATGCGATCCAGCTGCGCAAGGATTCGGCGGCGGGCTACCCGGACGCTGGCGGTGCGAAGGACGGGGACTAACGCGGGTCAGAAGTTGGCCGTTTGTGTGGCGCGTGGTTTGACGGCGGGGAGGTGGGGGATGATCTCGATCTCGGTGCAGGATTCCGGTGCGGCGAGTTGCACGCTGTGGGCGTTGAGAGCGGGGTGCTGGAGGGTGTGGATCCGGAGGCCTTCGATGGACTCTAGGGGGGAGTCTGACACACCGGTGTGGTGGTCGGTGCCGAAATGGATGCGGAGTTGGTCCGGGGCGTGGGTGAAGCCGGTGCCGATGGCCTTGAGCAGGGCCTCCTTGGCGGTCCAGATTTCGAGCAGACGGGGGGCGAGTGCGTCCGGGTTCTTGGGCAGGTTGCGGATTTCCTCCGGGTGGCAGAAGGTTTCGATGCATTCGACGAGGTCGGGTGCGCGGTCGAGCGGTTCGACGTCGATGCCGACCGGGCCACTGGTGGAGATGGCGACCAGGGTGAGGTCGTGGCAGTGGGTGAGGTTGAAATGGATGTGTTGGAATCCGGAGTCGAGCACGGGTTTGCCGAGTTCGGTGAGGACGATCGGGACGTGGGATGGCGGCAGTCCGAGGGTTTGGCCGAGGATGCGGCGGAGGGCGGCACGGCAGGCCATCCAGTGGGCGGCGCCTTCGCGGTTGTGGAAGCGTGCGACGCGCATGCGTTCGCGTTCGCTCAGGCTGCGGAGGTCGGTTCCAGGATCGTCGCTGACGGGGGTGGTCACATGGACGCTGACAGCATTCGTCTTCATTTGGACTATTCTTATCCGGGCGGAATATTTTTGTCGATAAAGAACGAGAGGGATCTGGGGGTGGGGTGGTCGAGGATGGCGGAGAGTGGCAGGCGGACCCCGAGGTCCGAATGGAGGCGGGCGAAGAGGCGGAGGGCGAGCAGCGAGTGTCCGCCGATGTGGAACCAGTTGTCGTCCGGCAGGATGGCGGGCCGGTTGAGGAGCTGGGACCAGATGGCGATGACGCGGGTTTCGGTGCGGGTGAGGGACTGGGGCTGCGGGGTCCGGGTTTGCGGGTCGGGGAGATTGGAGACGTCGACTTTTCCGCTGGAGTTGAGGGGGAAGGTGGGGACGACGCCGATATCGGCCGGGCGCATGTAGGACGGGAGGCGGGCGGCGAGGAAGTCGCGGATTCCGGCTGGCGGGGTGTGGCGGTCCGGGTCGCGGTTGCGGATCCAGGCGACGAGTCTCGGGGAGGCGGGGTCGGGCCCGCGGAGGGCGGCTTTGGCCTGGGCGATGTCCGGGTGGGAGGCGAGGATGGACTCGATTTCGCCGAGTTCGACGCGGAAGCCGCGGATTTTGACTTGTCCGTCGGAGCGGCCGAGGCATTCGAGGGTGCCGTCGGGGTGCCAGCGGGCGATGTCTCCGGTGTGGTAGGCGCGGGTGCTTTGGTCGGGCAGCGGGTGGATGCCGGCGAAGCGTTCGGTGGTGAGGGTGGGGTTGTTCCAATACCCTTGGGCGAGTCCGGCGCCGGAGATCCAGAGGTTGCCGGGGACGCCCGGCGGGAGGGTGCGGCGGTCGGGTGAGAGGACGTGGAGGCCGGTGTTGGCGATGGGGCGGCCGATGCGGATGTGTTGCGGGTGGGCGGGGACGCGCCACTGGCTGGACCAGACGGTGGTTTCGGTGGGGCCGTAGAGGTTCCAGAGCTGGGCGCCCATGGTGACGAGGCGGGCGGCGAGGGTGGGGTCGATGGCTTCACCGCCGCAGAGGATTTTGAGGTGAGGCGAGCCTTTCCAGCCGGCGTCGAGCATGAGGCGCCAGGTGGCGGGGGTGGCCTGCATGACGGTGGCGGCGGATCGGGAGAGTTGCTTGAGCAGTGCGTGGCCGTCGGCGGCTTTGGCGGAGGGGAGGAGTTCGAGGGATCCGCCGATGGCGAGCGGGAGGAAGAGTTCGAGCAGGGAGATGTCGAACGAGACGGTGGTGACGGCGAGGAGGCGGTCGGCTTCGGTGAAGCCGGGGGTTTCCGCCATGGAGAGGAT
Organism: Verrucomicrobiota bacterium JB025; assembly: GCA_030673875.1. Classification (GTDB taxonomy): domain Bacteria; phylum Verrucomicrobiota; class Verrucomicrobiia; order Verrucomicrobiales; family Akkermansiaceae; genus Luteolibacter. The sequence goes on from JAUTCT010000123.1 coordinate 73,614, forward strand.
GAAGTTGGCGAGTGCGGCGTGTGAGACGGAGACGCCCTTCGGGGTGCCGGTGGAGCCGGAGGTGTAGATGACGTAGGCGGTTTGGTCGGGCTGGGTCGGGTGGTCGGGCTGGGGGTCGGTGGCGGCGATGAGTGTCCGGTCGAAGTGGATGGCGGAGGTGGTGGCCGGCAGGTGGCTGGCGAGATCCGGGGCGACGAGCACGGCAACGGGGTGTTGGTCGTCGAGGATGAGGCGGAGGCGTTCGGGCGGATTGGCGCGGTCGAGCGGGACGTATGCGGCTCCGGTTTTCCAGATGGCGAGGAGGGCGGCGGGGAGCAGGTGGTCGCGGTCGAGCAGGACGGCGACGCGGTCGCCGGGGCGGATGCCGCGGGTGCGGAGGTGTGCGGCGATGTGGCTGGAGAGGGTCGAGATTTCCCGGTAGTCGAGGGCATTGTCCGCGGAGGTGACGGCGGTGCGGGCGGGGTGTTTCGCGGCGCGGGCGGCGATGAGGGCGGGGACGGTCTGGGCGGGGAAATCCGGGCGGGACGGGCCGCAGGACGATGAGGTGAGGAATGCGAGGTCGTCGCTGGTGAGGCAGGAGAGTTGGTTGACGGGGGTTGCCGGGGTGGAGCAGGCGCGCTGGAGGAGGGTGAGCAGGCGGTCGAGGAGTTTTCCGGCGGTTGCGGGTTTGAAGAGGTCGGCGCGGTATTCGAAGGCGAGTTGCTGGTGTGAGGCGAAGGAGGTGAGGAGGAGGCTGAGGTCGAACTGGGATGCGCCGCGGTGGGTGGGAAAGTGGCGGCATTCGGCGGAGTGCGGCCAGCCGTCGGCGACGGGGATTTCCTGGTGGTCGAACATGACCTGGGCGAGCGGGGCGTGTTCGCCGGAGCGTTCGGGCTGCACGGCTTCGATGATTTTCTCGAAGGGTGCGTCCTGGTTGGCGAGCATGTCGAGGGTGGCGTGTTTGACGTGTTCGAGCAGGGTGGAGAACGAGGTGTCTGGGCGCAGTTGGAAGCGGAATGGGAGGGTATTGACGAGGGTGCCGACGAGGTTTTCGGTTTGGTGGTGGTTGCGGTTGGCGACGGGGATGGCGACGATGTTGTCGGTTCCGGCGCCGTGTTGTTCGAGCAGGACGAGGAAGGCGGCGAGGTGCACCATGAATGGGGTGGCGCGGTGGGTTTTCGCCAGTGCGGCGATTTGCTCCACGAGGGCGGCCGGGAGGGGTGTCTCGGCGATTCCGCCGAGGGAGGATGGGTGTTTCGGGCGGGGGAAGTCGGTGGGCAGGTTGATGAGGCCGGGGTGTCCGGCGAGGAGGTTTTTCCAGTGGGTGATCTGCGGGTCTGCGGCGCCGCTTTCGATCCAGGCGCGGTGGGACGAGGCGTATGCGAGGTAGGAGGGTGCGGCGGGCAGGCGGTGGGGGCGGTCCTCGAGCAGGGCGTGGTAGATCCGGCCGAGTTCGGCGGTGAGGATGCGCATCGACCATCCGTCTGCGGCGATGTGGTGGGCGCAGACGGCGAGGATGTGGCGGTGGTCCGGGCGCTGGATGAGGAGGGCGCGGATGGGTGGCTCGGATTCGAGGTCGAAGGGGCGGGTGGCGAAGCGCTTGAGGACGGGTGCGGGGTCGCCGGTGGATGGTTCGACGGTGAGTGATGGGACGGTGTCCGGGGCGACGGTGACGGCCGGGAGGTTGTTTTCGAGGCAGTGGCGGCTGAGCAGGATGTCGTGGCGGGAGACGGTTTGCCGGAAGGCGGCCTGGAGTTTCGGCAGGTCGATGGCGGGGCTGAGTTCGAGTGCGCCGAAGACGTGGTAGGCGGCGCTATGGGGGTCGAACTGGCGGAGGAACCACATGCGTTCCTGGGAGTGGGTGAGCGCGCGGGTGGCGGTGGGGTCCGGGAGTCCGGAGCCGGTGGTGCCGGCGGCGGCGAGGGTGCCGGCGAGGGTGGTGAAACTGGGGGCGGAAAATGCCTGGGTGAGCGAGAGGTTTCTGCCGGTGCGGGAGCGGATGAGCGCGGTGATGCGGGTGGCGTCGAGCGATGAGATGGCGAGCGATGCGAGGTCGTCCTGCGGGGTGATGCGGGGGTGGCCGGTGACGGCGGCGACGCATTCGACGACGAAGTCCGGGGTGATGGCCGGGGTGGGGGTGGGGGCGGGGTGTGCGGCGGCTTCGTCGAAGACGAGTTTGAGGGATGCGGATTCGAGTGCTTGTTTGCAGGCGTTGCGCTGGAGTTTGCCGCTGGTGGTGCGGGGCAGCAGTCCGTTGCGGACGAAGACGGTGCGTGCGACGGGGATTTCGAGGGATTCGGCGAGGGTTTCCCTGATGGATGAGCAGAGGGATCTGAGGCGGGCGGAGTCGCGGGTGGCGGTTTCGAGTGCGAGGGTGAGGGATTCGGATTTCCCGGCATCGGAGGAAAAGGCGGCGGCGGCGGAGATTTCCGGGATGGCTGCGAGGATGGCGGATTCGACATCGTCCGGGAAGATGTTGATGCCATCGATGATGATGAGGTCCTTGATGCGGCCGGAGATGTAGAGGTGGCCGTCCCTGATGAACCCGAGGTCGCCGGTTTTGAGTTCCGGGTGGGGGCTGCCGAAGACTGCGGCGGATTGCTCCGGGCGGTTCCAGTATCCGCTGGCGATGACGGGGGATTTGGCGCGGATTTCGCCGGTTTCTCCGGGGGCGGTGGTTTCGCCCGTCTGTGGGTTGGCGATGCGGATTTCGACGCCGGGCAGTGGGGTTCCGCTGGTGAGCAGGCGGCCGGCGGTGGGGTGGGCAATCGAGGTCGGCGGGCCGGTGTCCTGCCAGGCGGTGAGGATGAGGGTGCTTTCGGCGAGTCCGTAGCCGGGGCGGAAGACGCCGGGGGAGAATCCGCAGGGGGCGAATGTGCGGGCGAAGCGGTCGAGGGTGTCCGGGCGGATGCGTTCCGCGCCGAGCGGGGCGATTTTCCAGCAGGACAGGTCGAGGCGTGCGATGTCGTCCGGGGTGGCGGCGTTGAGGCATGCTTCGAGGGCGAAATTGGGTGATCCGCTGAGTTCGCCGCGGAAGTTGTGGATGGCTTCGAGCCAGCGGACGGGGCGCTGGATGAAGTGGTCCGGGGACATCAGGGTGAGGGGGATGCCGGCTTCGAAGGCGTAGAGGATTTTGAGGACGAGCCCCATGTCGTGGTAGGGCGGCAGCCAGCTGACGGCGGAGGTGAGCTTGAAGTCGCGGTAGCAGGCGAGGGATTTGAAGTGGCTGCGGAAGTTGTGATGGGAGAGCATCACGCCCTTGGGTTCCGCGGTGGAGCCGGAGGTGTATTGGAGCAGGCAGGGCTGGCGTGGGTCGACGTCCGGGAGGCGGGTGTCGGTTCGGGCGGGTGCGGAGCCGCTGGTGAGGATGTGGCGGACGCCGGGGAGCTGGAAATCTCCGGGGCTGCCGACGAGGGTGTCTGCGCCGCTGTCCCGGAGGATGGCGAGCAGGCGTTGTTTGTGGCGTTTGCCGCGTGGCGGGTAGGCGGGGATGGCGATGGCGCCGGCATACCAGCAGGCGAAGAGCGCGGTGATGAAGTCCGGGCCGGGCGGCTGGATGATGATGACGGGTTTGCCGGTGCTTCCGGTTTCGAGGATGGCGTGTGCGAGTGCTCCGGCGTGTTGGCGGATATCCCGGTATGTTTGGAGTGCCCCTTCGGTTTCCCCGTCCAGCAGGTGGCGGTAGACGAGGGTTTCCGGGGAGTGCTCGGCGCGTGCGTCCAGCAGGTGGTGGAGCGGCCGGGTGTCGGCCGCCTGACGGGAGTTCCGGGCTGGTGGGGGTGCTGCCATCAGGGCGTGATCAGCGCCTGTGGTGGCGGCGCCGGAGGGTGAGGGCGAGGCCGCCGAGCGAGGCGAGTGCGCAGGCGGTGGGTTCGGGGACGGCGACGAACGAGCCGAATCCGGAGGTTTCGATGTCGGTGAGGCTGAGGTTTCCGTCGAAGCCGGTGAAGATGCCGTATTTTCCCACTTCGAGGTCCGGGGATGTGGTGGCGGTGAGTGAGAAGCTGATGGACGAGGTGTTTTCGTAGTAGGCGATGAATCCACCGGAGGCGGTTTCTTCATCGTGGTTTTCACCGCGTGCGTCGAAGTCCCATGTGTTGCCGGTGCCGCTGGAGGCGGTGATGCCGCTGTCGTTGTGGAGTTGGTAGCCGGTGAAGCCGTCGGCGGTGGTGATGGTGACGGTTTCCGACTGGCCGGGTTCGCCGTCGTGGTCGTAGATCAGGATGCGGAAGGCATCGAGTTCGGCGACGGTGGAGAAGGATCCGTCGCCCTGATAGAAGGTGAGGGTGAAGGAGACGCCGCCGGTGGGTTGGGACGAGTCGCCGGTGTAGCGGTAGTAGGCGCCGAGGTCGTCGTCCTGCTGGTTGTAGTGGGGGAGCCAGCCGACGGGTTCGTAGCTGCCGGAGGTGCCGGTGAGGGTGACGCGGGCGTCGATGGATTGGCCGTCGACGGTGGTGACTCCGGAGAAGTCGAAGGAGGTGCCGTAGTAGTATTCCGGTCCGAGGGTGGACATGTTGGGATACATGCCGTTGGTTTCCTGGACGTGGTTGTAGAAATCGAGGGGCGAGTATTGCTGGGCGCGGAGTGAGGTTGTGGTGAGCAGCGCGAGCGTCAGCAGGGAGGTGACGGGGGAGGTGGGCATCGTGGGTGTCAGCGGGTGCAGCGGAGGGTGTGTTTCAACGCGGTGGCGAGGGTGTTGATGTGGTCCGGGGCGAAAAGGTGGAGGTGGTGGCCGGAGATGGGCACGGATTTGAAGCCGGTGGTGGCGACGGATGACCAGCCGTAGTCCTGCGGGCGTTCGATTTTGTCATTCACGAATGAGGTTTTGAAGAGGGTAAGCGGTGCGTCAAGCGGGCGGGGTTTCCAGGCCAGCATGGCGCGCCAGTTTTCCTCGCGGACCTGGATGCGGCGGAGGTCGCTGAAGGGGGCGCCGGGGGGGGAGTTCCGGGCGCGGTTGATTTCCGCCTTGATTCTGCGGTGGGTGGCGATGCCTTCGAAGAAGCGGCCGGTGAGGTTGCCGAGGCGGCTGGCGAGCGGTTGGCCGAGCGAGTGAGTCCAGAAGACCTTGAGGCGTTCGGCGGGGGTGTAGGGGCGGCCCTGGACGGCGGGGTTGTGGGTGTCGAAGAGGCCGACGAACTCGACGGTTTCGCCTTGTTCGCGGAGTTGGCAGGCGATTTCGAAGGCGACGACGCCGCCGAACGAGTAGCCGGCGAGGCGGTAGGGTCCGTGTGGCTGGATGGTGCGGATGGACTGGAGGTAGGAGGCGGCGGTTTGGGGGATTTCGGATTTGGCGACGGGTCCGGAGTTGCCGAGTTCGAGGGATTCGACGGCGTGGAACGGGAGGGTGGCGGGCATGAGGTCCGCGAGGTTTTTGTAGAAGATGACGCCGCCGTCGCCGCCGTGGATGCAGAACAGCGGGGTGTCGTGCGTGCCGCGGGAGAGGGTGACGATGTTGGCCTTTTCCGGTTCGGGCGGGTGTGGGGGTTCGGCGGGGCCGGGTTTGGGTTTGGCGACCGGGCGCGAGGGTTCGATGAGGTCGGCGAGGGAGGCGATGGTCGGGTGGTGGAGGAGGGTGGCGAGCGGGAGGGATTTGCCGAACTCGCGGGAGATCCGTGAGAACAGGCGGAGGGCCATGAGCGAGTGACCGCCGAGGGCGAAGAAGTCGTCGTGGCGGCCGATGCGCTGCACGGTGAGGAGTTCCCTCCAGATGGCGGCGAGTTGTTGTTCGGTGGGGCCGGCGGGTTCCTCGAAGTGGATTTCCGCGGAGGGTGTCAGTTGGTCGCGGGGTTCGGGGAGTTTGCGGGTGTTGATTTTGCCGTTGGCGTTGAGCGGGAAGCTATCGACGACGCCGATGGCTTCGGGCTGCATGAAGGGAAGCAGGGCGTCGGCCAGGTAGGCGGAGAGGACGGCGGGATCGGGGGATTTGCCGGCGGCGGGCACGATCCATGCGAGGAGGCGCTTGGTTTCGGCGCCCTCGCCGCGCACGGCGGCCTTGCAGTTGGCGACGTCCGGGTGCCGGGCGAGTTGGGATTCGATTTCGCCGAGTTCGATGCGGAACCCGCGGACCTTGACCTGGTGGTCGCGGCGGCCGAGGAACTCGATGGTGCCGTCCGGCATGCGGCGGCAGAGGTCGCCGGTGCGGTAGATGCGGCCGAAGTCGGGGTGGTTGATGAAGCGTTCGGCGGTGAGTTGGTCGTCGTTGAGGTAGCCGATGGCGAGGCCGTCGCCGCCGGTGCAGAGTTCGCCGGGGATGCCGACGGGGACGGGGCGGAGGTCTTCGTCGAGGATGAAGACGGAGGTGTTGGCGATGGGTTTGCCGATGGGGATGGAGGGTTTTTCCGTATCATCCGGCGAGATGGGGTGGCAGGTGGTGAAGGTGGTGTTTTCGGTGGGGCCGTAGCCGTTGATGATTTTGGTGACCGGCAGGGTGTTGAGGGCCTTGCGGACGTGGGTGGTGGAGAGCACGTCGCCGCCGGCGAGGAGGTGGCGGAGGCTTTTGAGGGAGTCGGCGTGTTCGTCGATCATCAACTGGAAGAGGCCGGCGGTGAGCCAGAGGGTGGTGACGCCGCGTTCGCGGACGGCGGTGGCGATTTCCTCGAGGCCGGGGCCGTCCGGGAGGAGGACGAGGCGGCCGCCGTTGAGGAGGGGGCCCCAGATTTCGAGCAGGGTGGCGTCGAAGGATGCGGGGGCGGCCTGGAGGAAGACGTCGTCTTCGGTGATGGGGATGAAGTGGTTGTTCTTGACGAGGCGGACGGTGCCGCGGTGGGGGAGCAGGACGCCTTTGGGGCGGCCGGTGGAGCCGGAGGTGAAGAGCAGGTGGGACGGGGAGTCGGCGCGGGTGGGGAGGTCGGGAGCGGCGGCGTCCGAGGAGGCGCTGCCGAAGTAGCCGAGCAGGGTGGTGGTGCCGGGCCAGGTGGCGGGGAAGGCATTGCGGTGCTCGCTGGCGACGAGGGCGTGCCTGGCGCCGGAGTCCGTGAGCAGGAGGTTGAAGCGGGAGCTGGGGTAGGCGGGGTCGAGCGGGACCGAGCATCCGCCGGCGAGGAAGATGGCGAGGAATCCGGCGATCATTTCCGGTCCCGGGCAGGTGACGAGGGCGACCATGTCGCCGGGTTTGACGCCGGCCTTGATGAGCTTGCCGGCGATGCCGACGGCTTCGTTGCGGAGTTGCCGGTAGGAGAAGGATCTTTCCGCGGATTCGAGGGCGGTGCGTTCGGGGTGGGCGGCGGCGGTTTCGAGGAAGAGCGAGCCGATGGTGGCGTCGCGCGGGTAGGGTCGGCTTTCGCCGGACCAGTTGTCGAGCAGGTTGACGCGTTCGGGTTTGGTGAGGATGTCGAGGTTGTCGATCGGGCGGTCGGGGTTTTCGGCGATTTGCTCGAGCAGGTGTTTGAAGTGGCCGAGCATGCGTTCGGCGGACTCGCGGGAGAAGAGGTCGGTCGAGTAGTCGCATGAGGCGCGCCAGCCTTCGGCGCGTTCGACCATGAAGAAGTGGAGGTCGAAGATGGTTCCGGGGGAGCGGGACGGGATCGGGTTGAGTTCGACGCCGCCGAACTTGCCGGGTTTGGAGAATGAGCGGTGGTGGTTGAAGTTGATCTGGAAGAGCGGGTTGCGGCTGGGGTCGCGCCCGGGCTGGAGTTCGCGGACGAGGTATTCGAAGGGGAGTTCCTGGTGTTCGAGGGCATCGAAGACGGTGTCCCGGACGCGGGTGAGGAAGGTGCCGAAGTCGGGGTTTCCGGAGAGGTCGCCGCGGAGGATGAGGGAGTTGATGAAGACGCCGATGAGCGGTTCGAGTTCGCCGCGGGTGCGGCCGGTGACGGGGGTGCCGAGGGTGATGTCGCGGGTGCCGCAGTAGCGGTGCAGCATGATCATGAACGCCGAGAGCTGGAGGTGGAAGAGGGTGGCTCCGTGGCGGGTGGCGACGCGGTGGAGTTTTTCCATCAACGCGGCGGGCAGCAGGGTGGAGATGATGTCGCCCTTCCAGGTTTTCACCGGCGGCCGGGGGAAGTCGGTGGGGAGGTCGGGCTCGGTCATGCCCTCGAGTTGTTTTTTCCAGTAGTCGAGATGGGTCTGCATCTCGGGGCTGTCGAGGAATTCCCTCTGCCAGACCGAGTAGTCGCCGTATTGCAGGGCGAGGGGTTCGAGCGAGCAGGGATTGCCGTCGAAGTAGTCCTGATAGATGGTGGCGAGTTCGCGGGTGAGGACGGTCATGGACATGCCGTCGAAGATCGCGTGGTGGAGGGAAACGTGGAGGAGGTGGTGGTCGGCGGAGATTTTGATCAGCTCCGCGCGGATCATCGGGCCGGTGGCGAGGTTGAACGGGCGGTGGGCTTCGATGCTGCCGAGGCGGTCGGTTTCCTCCTCGACGCGGTCGGCGGGGAGGTGGCTGATGTCGATGAGCGGGAGGTCGAGTGTGAGCTCCGGGCTGATGATCTGGAGGAGTTCGCCGTCGTGCTCTGCGAAGCGGGTGCGGAGGGCTTCGTGGCGGTCGATGATGGTGTTGAGGGCGCGGCGGAGGATGTCGGCATCGAGCGGTCCGTCGAGTTTGAAGCGGAGGGCGACGTTGAAGGCGGTGACGTTGCCTTCGAGCAGTTCGAGATACCAGAACATCTGCTGGGCGACGGAGGCGGGAAACGCGAGTACGTCGTCCGCCGGGTGGGGCAGCGTGTTGGCTGGTTCGGTTGGTTTGGCGGACGGGTTCATCGTCTCAGAGTTTTCTGCGGTAAGCATCGCGATTGACACGTTGGATGGTTGGGGGGGACGGCTTCATTTCCCGGTCGGAAACGGGCTGTGATGCGATGGCGGAGATGGTGCGGTTGCGGAAGACCTGTGCGGGGACGAGCGGGATGCCGGCCTTGGTGGCGCGGGTGGTGATCTGGAAGATGAGGATCGAGTCTCCGCCGAGGGCGAAGATGTCGTCATCGATGCCGATGTGGTCGTTGCCGAGGACCTGTTTCCAGATTTCGAGGAGTTTGGTTTCCGTTTCGTTGCGTGGTTCGGCGATGGCGCGGGACGCGTGGGATGGTTTTTCCCCGGGTGGTGCGGGGAGTGCCTTGCGGTCGACTTTTCCGTTGGGCGTGAGCGGGAGTGAGTCGAGGGTGACGATGGTGCCGGGGATCATGTAGTCCGGGAGTTTTCCGGCGAGGAGGTCGCGCAGGGCGGACTGGAGGCGGCGGTTGGAGCCTTGGTTGAGTTTCGGGGTGTTGGCGTAGAACGACGCGGGTTGGTCTGCGGCGAGCGGGGGCCATGCGGGGAGTGCGGTTTCGTGGGTGGGGAAGATGGTGGCTTCGAGCCGGCCGCTGGTGCCGTTGTCCTCCCAGCGGACATCGGCGCGCAGGTTGTTTTGTTCGGCGAGGGTGAAGATGTCCTCGGCGGTGACGGCGTTTGCGGGGACGGGCGGGGTGGCGGGGACGGGGGCGCCGTCGGGAGCGGCGTCGAGCGCGATGCGGAACCCGAGCTGGCTGGAGAGCCGGGCGTCGGGGATTTTCGTGAGGTGGATGCCGTCGGGTGCGGAGGCGAGGATGGCTTCGAGTTGCTCGGCGTTGAGGTTGTTCCAGACGGTGGATGGCGGGAGTGCGTGGGTGGCCGGGGCGGGTGAGAGGTGGAGCACCGCGTCGTAGTGGTAGGCGGTGGTTTCGTTGAGGGTCCTGCCGCGGCGGAGGCGGGTTTCGACGTGGGTGATGGCCGGGACGGACTGGCTGACGAGCGAGAACCAGGCGGGGTCGATGGAGAGTTCGGTTTCGCGGCTGAGGCGGAGTGCGAGTTGTTTGCGGAGTTCGCCCGCGGTGGTGCCCGCGGGGGCGCGTTCCCTGAGTGCGGACGCGTGGTAGGTGGGCAGGAGGGACTTGCCCTGGACGTCGCCAATGAAGATGCGGCCGCCGGGTTTGACGGTGCGTGCGGCGCCTTCGATGACTTTGGCGAGGTATTTCGCATCGGGGAAATACTGGGCGACGGAGTTGATGATGACGGTGTCGAAGTGGTTTTCCGGGATGCCGGCGAAGTCGTCGGCCGGGCGGTGGAACAACCTGACCCGGGGGAGGGTGTTGGTTTTCTCCAGTGTCTCGATGGCGACCTTGGAGATGTCCGCGGCCCAGTAGGCCTCGCAGTCCGGGGCGAGGCGGCTGAGGAGCTGGCCGGTGCCGCAGCCGATCTCGAAGATACGGGATACGTCGTAGCTGCGGATGCGGTCGACGGTGGTGTCGATCCATTCGGTGACCTGTTCGTCGAGGTTGTCGACCTGGGCCCAGCCGGCGATGACCGAGTCGAGTCGGTCGAGTTTGTCGGTTCCGGATTCGTCGATCGCGGACTGATAGAGCTGGTCCCACTGGTTTTCCCAGATGTCGGTTTTGGCGTCGCCGGGGGCGGATTGGTCGCTGGCGGCGACGTAGGCGACGAGTTGGTTGTTGCGGACGGTGGCGACGGCCTTGGTGACGGACGGGTGTTTTTCGAGTTGGGATTCGATTTCGCCGAGTTCGATGCGGTATCCGCGGAGTTTGACCTGGTGGTCGAGGCGGCCGAGGAACTGGAGGTCGCCGTTGTCGAAGAAGCGGACGCGGTCGCCGGTTTTGTAGACGCGGCCGAGTTCGGGGTGGTTGATGAATTTTTCCGCGGTGAGGTCCGGTCGGTTGAGGTATCCGCGGGCGAGGCCGGCGCCGCCGAGGAGGAGTTCGCCGGCGGTTCCGGGCGGGAGGATGCGGCCCTGTTCGTTGACGACGTGTGCGGTGGTGTTTGAGATTGGTTTGCCGATGGTGGCGCGTCCGCCGCGGGTGCGGCGTGCGAAGGTCGAGTAGGTGGTGTCTTCGGACGGGCCGTAGAGGTCGAAGAGGCGGATGTTGGGATGGCGTTCGAGGATGCGGTCGGCGAGGTCCGCGCTGAGTGCCTCGCCGGCGAGGTTGATGCACTTGACCGATGGCGGGATCATGTCGGTTTCCAGCAGGCCGATGATTGCGGACGGCACGGTGTTGATGAGGGTGACGGAATCGCGGTTCGGGTTGTTGGCGAGTTCGAGCGCGTTATCGGCGAGCACGATGGTGCCGCCGGCGGCGAGGGTGACGAAGATCTCGAAGATCGAGAGGTCGAAGCAGATGGAGGTGGAGAACAGGACGCCGGCGAGTTCCGCGGGTTGATAGACGGATTTCGCCCAGGCGATGAGGGCGATGGTGTTGCGGTGTTCGATGGCGACGCCCTTGGGCCTGCCGGTGGAGCCGGAGGTGTAGATGACGTAGGCGAGGTCCTCCGGGCGGGCGGGCGACGGGATGCGGTCGGCCGAGTAGTTCAGGCAGTCGTCGATGAAGATGTGTTTGCTGGTCCCCTCGGGCGGGAGGGATTTCAGCAGGGAGCGCTGGGTGAGGAGGATGGGTGCGGCGGAATCCGCGAGGATGTGGGCGACGCGGTCGGCGGGGTATTTCGGGTCGATGGGGACGTAGGCGCCGCCGGCCTTGAGGGTGGCGAGGATGGCGACGATGGTCTGGGCGTTGCGTTCGGCGCAGATGCCGACGAGGGTGCCGCGGGAGACGCCGTTGTTCTGGAGGTGGGCGGCGAGGGCGTTGGCGTGGCGGTCGAGTTCCTGATAGGTGAAGCTGCGTTCGTCTGCGCGGAGGGCGATTTCGAGTGGTGAGCGGTCGGCGATTTCCTCGAAGAACGAGTGGATGGACGGGTTTGGCGGAAGTGGTGCGGCGGTGTCGTTCCAGGCGTCGAGGGTTTTGCGTCCCGGGGAGGCGAGGAGGTCGACTTCGCGGAGCGGGGTGTCGCCTTTGGTGATGACGGTTTCGATGGTTTGCTCGAAGGCGTGCAGCCAGGTGCGGATCGTCGACGGGTCGTGGAGGTCGGTGTTGTATTCGCATTCGACGACGAGGCGTTCGTCGGTTTGCACGAGGTTGAAGAAGAGGTCGAAGTTGACGAATTGTTTCGGGTTCGTCTGGTAGTCGAACTTGAGGCCGTCGAAGTGGACGTGGTCGGCGCCGGATTTGTCGATATTGAAGATGACCGAGACGAGCGGGGTGCGGCTGGGGTTGCGTTCGATGTCGATTTTGCGGAGCAGGGAGCCGAAGGTGTGGTTCTGGTGGTCGTAGGCTTCGAGGACCTGGTCCTTGACCTCGGCGGCGAAGTCGGAGAATTCGCGGTCGGCCCTGGGGTGGAGGCGGAGCGGGAGGAAGTTGAGGCAGTGGCCGATGAGTTCGTCGCAGCCGATGCGGGTCTGGCCGGCGGCGGGGACGCCGATGACGATGTCGTCCTGGTTGGTGATGCGGTGGAGGAGGGTGGCGAAGGAGGAGAGGAGGGTGGCGAAGAGGGTGCCGCCGAGTTTGGGGCTGGCATTCTTGAGGCGCCGGTAGCGGTCGGGGTCGAGGGTGATCGCCTCCATGGCGCCGTTGTATGACTGGACGGTCGGTCGGGGTCGGTCGGTCGGGAGGTCGAGCACGGGGGCGCCGGTGGAAAACTGTTTCACCCAGTAGTCTTCGGCGGCCTGGGTTTCGCCGTTGCGCATGCTGAGTGCTTCGATCCGCGCGTATTCGGCGAAGGACATGGCGGGCGGGAGCTGCGGGAGTTTGCCGGATTTCCGGGAATTGTATGCGGTGGCGAGTTCGGCGAGGATCATGCCGAATGACCATCCGTCGCAGATCATGTGGTGGGCGGTGAAGAGGAGTTCGTGTTTGTGTTCCGAGAGGCGGATGAGGTGGAAGCGGTAGAGCGGCTTCGAGGTGAGGTCGAAGGCGATCGAGCTTTCCGAGTTCTTGATGAGCGAGATCGGGAGTTGGGTGGCGGGGGAGTCCGAGACGAGGCTGGAGAAGTCGTGCTCGATGAGTTCGATGCTGCGGGCGGGCGGGTGGAAGAACTGGGTGGATCCGTCCGCGGAGAAGGTGCTGCGCAGGGCGGGGTGGCGGGCGACGATATCGGCGAGCGCGAGGCGCAGGGCGGGGAGGTCGAGTGCGCCATCGAAGGTGATGACGTTGGATTCGTTGAAGGCGCAGTTGGCGTCGTCGCCCATTTGCACGGCGTGGAAGATTTCGCGCTGGGCCTCGGTGGTGGGGGCGCTGTCGAAGCGGGGGAATCCATCGGGCGGGGCGGGTGCGTCGGCCGGAGCGGCGGGGAGGAAGCCGGCGGCCTGCATTTCGGCGACGGCTTCGACGAAGGCGCGGACGACGTGGTCGAGGTCCTCGTCGGTGTGTGCGGTGGTGAAATAGAGCGGGCGGCCTTCCCAGACGTGGACGCCATTTTCGCGGAGGTAGAACCAGAGCAGTGAGGCGTGTTTGAGTTCGTGGGCGTATTCGATGACCGCGTAGGCGCTGAAGTGCGGGATGCGGATGGGGACGCCGGTGTTTTCGAAGTGGGTGTTGAGGGTGCGGCAGAGGCGGTCGACGCGTTCGGCCATGTCGATCTGGAGGCGCGGGCCCTCGCCCATGAGGTGTTCGACCACGGCGTTTGCGGCGGCCATGGCGAGCGGGTGGCGGACGAAGGTGCCGGCGAAGAAGGTGACGCCGGTTTCCGGGAAACTATCGTCGTCGTAGTTCCACTGGCCGCCGTCGAGGTGGTCCATGTAGCCGGCTTTTCCGGCGAGCACGCCGATGGGCATGCCGCCGCCGATGACCTTGCCGTAGGTGGCGAGGTCGGCCTGGACGCCGAAGTAGGCCTGGGCGCCGCCGGGGGCGCAGCGGAAGCCGGTGACGACTTCGTCGAAGATGAGTGCGCTGCCGGACTCGCGGGTGATGTCGCGGACGGCGTGCATGAACTCGCGGGGCTGGAGGTCGGGTTTGCGGCTTTGGACGGGCTCGACGATGACGGCGGCGAGTTCGTGGGCGTGGGATTTGAGGATTTCGAGCGATGCGGGGTCGCCGTAGTCGAGCACGAGCATGTTTTCGACGAGGGCTTCCGGGATGCCGGGTGCGATCGGTTGGGCCTTGTAGGTTCCGTTGACCCATGATCCGCGGACGAGGACTTCCTCGAACATGCCGTGGTAGTCGCCGGTGAAGTAGGCGATGCGGTCGCGGCCGGTGTGGGTGCGGGCGAGGCGCATGGCGGCCATGACGGCTTCGGAGCCGGTGTTGCAGAAGGTGGCGCGGTCCATGCCGGTGAGGTCGCAGACGGCCTTGGCGACTTTTCCTGCGAGGGCGTTCTGGGGGCCGATTTCGATGCCGGCCTTGAGCTGGGTTTCGAGGGCATCGGTGATCCACTGGGGCGAGTGGCCGAAGAAGTAGGTGCCGAAGCCCATGGTGATGTCGACGTATTCGTTGTCGTCGATGTCCCAGATGCGGCCGCCTTTCGAGCGCTTGCTGACGATCGGATAGACGAGTTCCTTCCACTCCGACTTGAAGCCGGAAACGGCGCGCGGGTCGGCGAAGTGCGGGCGGTGTTCGGCGGTGTAGTCTTTGGAGGATTTGGTTTTGGCGGTGTAGCGGACGATGAGTGCGTCGAGGGCGTTCTGCTGGGTGGCGGTGAGTTCGCCCTTTTCGCCTTTTTCGAGTGGTTTGTAGGGGCCGAAGCGGAGCGGTTCGACGGCGGCGCGGTTGAGGTGTGCGGGCCATTTCACCGGGGTGAGGCGGCTGGCGGGCGCGGCGGCGGCGGTGCCGGTCGCGTTGGTGGCCAGCATCTGCTGCATCAGGCGGATGTTGTTAGAAAGCAGTTGTGCGAGTGGGGAATCCGGCGCGGCGGCGGTGGTGGTGATGTCGAGCGCGGGTTGTGCGGCGGGCGCGGTGGTGGTGGCGGGTGGGGCCACCGGGGCGTCGGCGGGCATTTCCGCGTCGAGGTGCTTGGCGAGTTTGTGGACGGTGGAGAGGTCTCCGAGGAGCTGGCGGAAGGTGACCTTGACGCCGAAGGATTTGAGGATTCCCTGGCTGGCCTGGGTGAGGAAGAGCGAGTCGAAGCCGAGCTCGGTGAAGGTGGCCTTGGTGTCGCCGACTTCGATGCCGGAGAGCTCGAGTACCATGGCGCAGAGCTTGTCGCGGAGGGCGGCGGGGCGGTCGGTGGCGGTGGCGGTGGCTGGCGCCGGTGTGGCGGGTGGGGTTTCGGCTGGCGGTTCGGGAACGGCGATGAACGGCGGGTTGTCGGTGACGACGGGAGTCGTGCCGGCGGAGTTGTCGATCCAGTAGGACTTGCGCTCGAAGGGGTAGGTGGGGAGGCGGAGTTTGGCGCGCTGCTGGCTGGCGAACCAGGCGGACCAGTCCGGTGTGACGCCGTGTTGCCAGAGGGAGCCGGCGGCGGCGAGGAAGTCGGCGAGGTCGTTTTCGGAACTCGGCAGGGTGGCGACTACGCCGGTGGTGTTTTCGGCCGGGTGCTGGCGGGCGAACTGGGCGAGCGCCTGGCCGGGGCCGACTTCGAGCATGAGCAGGCCTTCGGTCTGGAAGGCGGTGTCGAGGGCGTCCGAGAAGAGGACCGAGTGGCGGAGCTGGCGGGACCAGTAGGACGGGTCGTCGAGCAGTTCGCGGGTGACGGGTTTTCCGGTGCAGGTGGAGATCCAGGGGATCTGCGGGTCGGCGGCGGTGAGTTTGGCGGCTTCCGCGGTGAAGGGGGCGACGATGGGTTCCATCGCGGCCGAGTGGAAGGCGTGCGAGGTGTTGAGGATGCGGCTCTTGATTTCCTGCCCGGCGAGATCCTTCTGATAGGCTTCGAGTTTTTCGTGCGGGCCGGAGACGGTGCAGAGGTTCGGGCTGTTGGAGGCGGCGAGTTCGACTCCTTGGGGCAGGGTGAGGGATGCGGCGCCGGCGCGGATGGCGAGCATGGAGCCGCCGGGGAGGTCCTGCATCATGCGGGCGCGGGTGGCGAGGAGCTGGAGCGCGTCCGAGAGGGTGAAGGTGCCGGCGATGACGGCGGCGACGTATTCGCCGATCGAGTGGCCGACGAGGAGGTCCGGCTTGATGCCGAGGGAGATCCAGAGGCGGGCGAGCGAGTATTCGACGACGAAGATGCAGGGCTGGGTGAGGGCGGTGCGGTGGATGTCTTTTTCGGCCTGGTCGCGCTGGTGGTCGCCCGGGTAGAGGGTGGCACGGATGTCGTGGTTGAGGTGCGGTTGGAGGAGTTCGGCGCACTCGTCGACGGCCTCGCGGAAGACCGGTTCAGAGTCGTAGATTTCCCGGCTCATGTCGGTGTATTGCGAGCCCTGGCCGGGGAAGAGGAAGGCGATTTTGGGTGATTGTTCCGGGGCCTTGATGATGCGTTCTTCGTCGCGGAGTCTGGCGACGGCGTCGGCGGTGTCCGAGGCGGCGATGGCGCGGCGGAACTCGAACGAATGGCGGCCGGTGGCGAGCGTGTGGGAGACGTCGGCGAGGTTCGGGTTTTCGGTTTCGAGGTGGTCGGCGAGGTTGCGGGACATGGTTTCCACGGCGGCTTCCGAGCGGGCCGAGAGGACGATGAGTTCCTTGTTTCTGCCGGGGGAGGTGAGGGCGGGAAGTGGTGCTTCCTGCATGACGACGTGGGCGTTGGTGCCGCCGACACCGAAGGCGGAAACGCCGGCGATGCGGGGTTTGCCGGATGGCAGCCAGTCCTTGGCGTCCGCGACCGGTTGGAACGGGCTGTTGTCGAAATCGATGTGCGGGTTTGGCGCGGAGAAGTGGAGCAGGGCGGGGATTTTGTTGTGGCGGAACTGCTGGATGGTCTTGATGAGGCCGGTGACGCCGGCGGCGCAGTCGAGGTGGCCGATGTGGGTTTTTCCGCTGCCGAGGGCGCAGTAGCCGTTTGCGGTGGCGCCGCCCTGGCGGAAGGCTTTGGTGAGGGCGGCGACTTCGATGGGGTCGCCGAGGGGGGTGCCGGTGCCGTGGGCCTCGATGTAGGAGACGTCTGCGGGCGAGACGCCGGCGGATGCCTGGGCGAGGGCGATGACGTCGGCCTGGGCGTTGACGCCGGGGGCGGCGAAGCCGATTTTATCGGAGCCGTCGTTGTTGACGGCCCAGCCCTTGATGACGGCGAGGATCGGGTCGCGGTCGGCGACGGCTTCCGAGAGGCGTTTGAGCAGGACGACGCCGCAGCCGTGGCCGAAGACGGTGCCGTTGGCGTTGTGGTCGAAGGCGCGGCAGGTGCCGTCACCGGAGACCATGCCGTCTTCCTCGTAGAGGTAGTCGCGTTGCTGGGGGAAGCTGATGGAGACGCCGCCGGCGAGGGCGAGGTCCGACTGGTAGGTGAGCAGCGAGGTGGCGGCCTGGCAGATGGCGACGAGCGAGGTCGAGCAGGCGCACTGGACCGTCATGGACGGGCCGCGGAGGTTGAGTTTGTAGGAGACGCGGACGGGGAGGAAGTCCTTGTCGTTGCCGAGCATGGTCTGGTATTCCGAGACCTGATAGTTTTTCGCGAGTTGGGCGCCGGTTCCGAGGTTGTTGAGCAGGTAGGTATTGAGCGAGAGGCCGGCGAAGCAGCCGATCATGCCGGGGTAGGTGTGGGGGTCGCAGCCGCCGTCTTCGAGGGCTTCCCACGCGCATTCGAGGAAGACGCGGTGCTGGGGGTCCATGATTTCGGCTTCCTTCGGGTAGATGCCGAAGAACGAGGCGTCGAAGAGGTCGGGTTTGTCGAAGAGCGAGCGTGCGCCGACGTAGCGTTCGCCGTTTTCGCCGGTGCGTGCGGGGAAGCGGGTGATGCTGTCTTTTCCCGCGATGAGGTTTTGCCAGAATTCGTCGGGGTTGGCGGCATCGGGAAACCGGCCGGACATTCCGATGACGGCGATGGCTTCCGGGGCTTGGGATTCTTCGTTCATTTGGGGGAGTGAGTTGGGAAATTCGTGAGGGAACGGGACGGATGGGGCGGCGCTATCGTTTGAAGCGGGCGAAGGCGTTGCGTGATTTGGCGGCGCGGGACTGGGCGGCGGATGCCTGGGGTGCGGTGGCGGCGGGCGAGAGGCGGGCGGCGAGGGTGCGGGCGTTTGGCAGGGCGAAGAGGTCGGTGATGGGGAAGTCGAGGCCGGTCATTTCGCGGAGGCGGACGTGGACGACGGCGACGAGGATGGAGGTGCCGCCGATGTCGAAGAAGTTGGCGTTGGGGTCGGTGACGGGTTTTTCGAGGATTTCTGACCAGAGGGCGAGGATGCGGGATTCGAGGTCGCTGCCGGCGGGTGCGGCGGGTGATTGTGGCGGGGTGGCGGGAGTGGTGAGTTTGTTGCGGTCGACCTTGCCGTTGGGTGTGAGCGGGAAGGATTCGACGATGCGGAACTCACCGGGGATCATGTGGGCGGGGAGTTTTTCGGCGAGGAATGGTTTGAGGGATTGCTCGCTGGCGGTGCCCTGGATGTGGGCGGTGAGGCGGTTGTCGGCGGCGGTGACGACGGCTTCGGTGACGTCGGGGTGGTCGGCGAGGGCGATTTCGATTTCGCCGAGTTCGATGCGGAAGCCGTTGATTTTCACCTGGTGGTCGACGCGGCCGCGGAACTCGAAGGTGCCGCAGGGGAGGCGTTTGGCGAGGTCTCCGGTGCGGTAGGTGAGGGGCGGGAGGTCGATGAAGCGTGAGGCGGTGCGTTCGGGGTCGTGGAGGTAGCCGGAGCCGACGCCGGCGCCGGCGATGCAGAGTTCGCCGAGTTGGTTGTCGGCGAGCGGGCGGTTTTGTTCGTCGCGGATGGTGACCTGGACGTTGGGGATTTGGCGGCCGAGGGGGACGAAGGGGAATTGGTCGAGGTTGCCGCGGTGGAGGCGGTGGAAGAGGCAGATGTCGGTGCACTCGGTGGGGCCGTAGGAGTTGACGACTTCGGCGCGGGTTTCCGGGTGTTCGAGCCAGGCGCGGACGCGCGGGATGGAGATGGGTTCGCCGCCGAGGATGGCGAAGCGGAGGGAGGCGAGGGGGCGGTAGCCATCGGACGCGGAGGCGTCGATGAGCGGGTAGAAGGCGCTGGGCGTGCAGTTGACGAGGGTGACGCGGTGGTCGCGGATGAGGCGCAGGATACGAGGGATGTCGTAGGTGGTGGCGTCGTCGAGGACGAGGGTGCCGCCGGTGAGGACGGGGGTGTAGAGGTTTTTCTGGGTGAGGTCGAAGCTGGGTGAGCTGATGACGAGGGTGCGGTCATCGGGGCCGAGGGCGAAGTCGGTGCGATACCACTCGAGGAGGTTGGCGAAGCCGGAGTGGTAGACGGAGGCGGCCTTTGGGGTGCCGGTGGATCCGGAGGTGAAGATGGCGTAGACCGGAGCGGAGGTGGAGAGGGTGACGGGGGCCGGGTTTCCCTCTGGATCCGGGTTTTCCGCTGGATCCGGGCCTTCCGCTGGAAGGGGACCGTCGACGGTGAGCACGGTGGCGGCGGGGAAGTGCGGGGCGAGATCGGTGGTGGTGAGGACGGTTTCGAGCCGGGCCGAGGCGAGCATCGTGGCGATGCGGGCGGCGGGGTAGGCGGGGTCGACGGGGATGTAGGCCGCGCCGGATTTCAGCACGCCGAAGAGTGCGGGGATGAGGTGGGGCGAGCGGTGGAAGGCGGTGCCGACGTAGTGGCCGGGGCCGATGCCGGAATGTTGCAGGAGGCGGGCAATCGCGTTGGATTGGTTGTTAAGCTCCGCGTAGGAAATTTTTGTGTTTCCGCAGATGACGGCGGTGGCCTGCGGTCGGTTGGCGGCGTTCGACATCAGTCCGTCGAGCCAGAGGGCGGGTCGCGAGAGGTCACGTGCACGCGCGGATGCGGGCGTCGGTTGGGTGTGGGGGGACATGTTGTGAGCAGGGACGAAACTGGTGCAGAATCCGCCGGAATGCGAGGGGAAAGAGGGCGATTGGGGGGTGTTTATTAAAGTTTTATTGAATATTTATAAATATTAGACAGCTTGAGCAATCTGACTTTTAACATAATAGTAAGTATTTCGAATTACGCGAACGCGTGTGGGTTGAAAGTCTAAAAAATCTTGATTTTCGGGGGCTGGATAAGAGATGATGGGCGTCAGCTCCCCCCATTATGTTGACTATTAAGCATCATTCGTTGCGGATGCTTGCGGTTCCGATTGGCTATCTGATGGTTGTTTTGGTTCTGCCTGCATTGGCGCAGGACAGCACCCCGGTTGAGGTTGTTCCGATTGTGGAAGACCGGGTGGAGGGGATTGTGATCGAGCCGTTGCTGGAGGATGAGGACTATCCGCCGAATGAGGAGGGTGTGACGGAGAAGAGCGAGGGCTGGGAAATCAGTGTGATGGTTTCCGCGGCGTATGATGACAATGTGTTTCTGAGTTCGAGCGATGCGGAGCAGGACATGGTGTTCGAGATGGTGCCGGCGGTTGCCTATTCCAAGGGCGATGACGAGAAGGGGGTGGGTGCGTTCGTGGCGGCGGGTTATCGTCCGACGCTGGTGTTTTACGCTGAGAATGATTCCGACCGGCGGATAGACCATGAGGCCTTGCTGCTGGTCGGCTGGCGCGGCCGGGTGACGACCTTGACCTACGAGGGCAAGGCGAGGGTTCTGGGGGATTCGACGGCTGAGACCGGGCGTCCGACGGATCGGTTTGAAACGGAGAACGAGGTGAGGTTTGGGTGGGCGCCGCGTGAGAAGGTCAAGTGGGAGGGGGCGCTCGGGTATGAGGCGCGCGATTACGCGGATTCGTTCTATTTTGACTCGAGCAAGATGTATGGGGAGGTGGCGTTGCGGTTTGCGTATTCGCCCAAGACCGAGTTGGGCGCGGCGTATCAGGTGGGGCGATTCGAGGTCGAGGGGTCCGGGCCGCAGACGACGAATCAGGTGACGGGCTGGTTGCGCTGGCAGCCGCGGGAGAAGATCCGGGTGAATCTGGAAGCCGGTCTGGAGCACCGGGATTTCGACCGGGGATCGGATATGAATCCGGTGTTTGCCGGCCGGATCGACTGGCAGCTGCGGAAGGAGACCGCGGTGTATGTGACCGCCTACATGCGGCAGGAGACGTCGTCGTTTTACGCGGGGCAGAACTATGCGGTGAAGGGGGTGACCGGCGGATTTTCCCAGCGGTTGGGGAGCGACTGGACGCTGAGTGTCGATGGTGGTTATGAGACGAATGATTTCGAGCAGGTTTCCGGCACCGGTGGAGCCGAGCGTGAGGACCGGTTGTGGTTCATCCGTCCGGCGCTGGTGTGGCGGATCAACGGGGAGACGGATTTGGCGTTTTTCTACCGGATTTCCGACAATCAATCGAGCGATCCGGGGTTTGGCTACGAGCGCCAGATGATCGGCGTCCGGCTTGAACACAAATTTTAGCGAATGTTTCAGCACCTCATGATGAAGACAGATTTGATGCGGTTGGTTTTGGTTGTGCTGGCGCTGGTGCCAGCGCTGGTTCCCGCATGGTCGCGCGGGCAGGACGAGGGGTCCTCCGGCACGATCAGCCACCGGGACACGGTGGAGGTGCGGGTTTTCCGGGAGGATGATTTGACGACGCGGGCGCAGTTGTCGGAAGGCGGATCGATCACGATGCCGCTGATTGGTTCGGTGCGGATTGTGGGGATGTCGACGGATCGGGCGGCGCAGGTGATCAAGGCGAAGCTGGCCGACGGGTATCTGGTGAAGCCGGAGGTGAGTGTTTCGATCGAGGCGCGGGTGCGGAGGACCGTGACCGTGCTGGGTCAGGTGAAGCGCCCCGGAGTGTTCCGGTTGGAGCCGCACCGGCAGTTGAGTTTGGTTGAGGCGATCGGGATGGCTGGAGGCGTCACGGGCATCGCGAACAAGAAGAAGATCACGCTCAAGCGCGGTGGCAGCGTGCGGGTTCTGGACCTGAAGGCGATCGCGTCCGGTCGCGGCAAGGACCTGATGTTGAGAGACGGGGATGTGGTGAACGTTCCCGAAAGTTTATTTTAAGAGCCGAAATTGAAGTTTTCCCTTCCGAACATGTCTTCCAAGAATTCTCCCTCACACGAGCTCGCATCGAGCGCTGGTCCGCTTGCCGCGCCGAGCGGAGCGGATCCGACGCACTTTCTACCCAAGGCGGATCCGACGCGCTATCTGGGGGTGTTGCTGAGCCGGGGATGGATCGTGATGTTGTGTTCGGTTCTCGGAGCCGCCGGGTTGTTGTTTCTCGCGAGCCGGATGGAGAAGACGTATCTGGCGAAGGGCTCGGTGTATATCGGCAGCCAGGCGCCGATGGTGTTGGACATTCAGGCGGTTTCTCCGGAGGGGACGAAGGATTTGGAGGAGATGCGATCGGTCGAGCAGCGGATGAGTTCATCGACGCTGCTGATGCGGGTGATCAAGGCGATGAAGCTCGACGAGGATCCGGTGCTGGCGGCGGGCAATCCGAGCGACGAGGGATTGGTGAACCGGTTTGCCGCGCGGGTGGGGGTCGGGCTGCGGAGGGGGACCCGGATCATTGACGTGACGGTGGAGGATGCCGATCCGGAACGTGCCCGGCGGTTGGTGGAGGCCTTGGTGGATGAATACGAGAACTGGACGTCGGAACGGCAGCGGGAGATCACGGAATTGGCCAGTGAGGGATTGAGGCGGGAGGAGGCGCGGTTGCGCGCGGAGATGGAAGAGAGCGCCCGCAGGTTGCAGGAGTTCCGGGTGGCGAACCCGGTCCCCGGGCTGGAGCGGTCCGCGGAGGGGAGTGTCGTGAGTGATGCGCTGGGTGCGCTGAACTCGGAGCTGACGCAGGCGACGGCGGAGCGGCTGCGGCTCGAGGCCGAGTATGAGACGTATGTGAAATTCGACGCCTCGGATCGCGAGGCGCTGGCGGGAATCGAGAAGACCGAGCGCGGTCAGGAGGTGCTGGGCTTGGTGCGGAGCCTGCGTGAAAAGGAGTCTGAGTTTGGTCGAGTGAAGGAGCGGTATCTTTACAAGCATCCGGTGTATCGCGAGGTTGCCGGTGAGATCAGGGTGCTGGAGGAGCAGCTTGCGCAGACGGTGCGTGAGGCGGGGCAGGCGCTGGAGAAGCGGTATGAAATCGCCAGGGAAAACGAGATCAAGCTGGCCTCGAAGGTGGCCGAAGTGCGGGGCGCGGCGGTGACGGACGAGGGGGTGCGTGAGCAGTTTCGTGCGATGACGCGGGAGGCGGAAACGGACCGGGAGCTCTACGAGTCGGTCTCCAAGAGGCTGCGTGAGACCACGCTGGCGGCGACCGTTCCGGCGTCGGTGCTGCGGTGGGAAGACACGCCGATGACACCGGAGAAGCCGCACAGCCCGCGCAAGGGGGTGTTCGCGTTGCTCGGGGTGTTTGCGGGATTTCTGCTGGGCGTGGTATTGATGGTTGGGGCGGAACTTGGCGACCGCAAGGTGCGCAATGCGGCGGCGGCAGCGAGGGCGACGGGCACGCCGCTGCTTGCGAGTTTGCCGGCGATTGGAAATCCGGGCAACGGGATGTTGTTGATGAGTGATCCGGATTCACCGGGTGCGGAGGCGTTTCGGCGGCTTGGTGTGGTTCTTGCGCCGCAGCCGGGTGCGAATTCGGGCCGCACGGTGTTGTTCACGAGTGCGGAGGCAGGGGAGGGAAAATCGTTTTGCGCGTTGAACCATGCGACATCGCTGGCGATGCAGGGGTATCGCACGCTGCTGCTGGATGCGGACATGCGTGGGGTGGGGCTCAGTCGCGAGCACATTGCCAACGGCGGTGTGGATGAGGGATTGGGCGGTTATCTGGCGGGACGCATCGAGCCGGCATCGGCGTGTCATGCGTCGTCGCTGCCGAATTTGTATGTGCTTTCCTCCGGACCGATGCGCGGAGATGCCGCGGAATTGCTGGCGGGGACCCGTTTTCCCTCGTTGCTGGAGGATGCCTACCGGTGGTTTGACCGGGTGGTGATCGACACGCCTCCGGTGTTGTCGGTGAGCGACGCGCAGAGCATCGCGCGCTATGCCGACCGTTGTGTGCTGGTGGTTCGGGACGGTGGCGGTGACCGCCGTGAGCTCAAGCGCGCGGCCGATCTGGTGAGGTCGTCTGGAGGAAATCTGGTGGGTTTTGTGTGGAACGAAGCGGGCAAGAATGGACAGCGTCCGCAGGTTGGTGGTCCGGTGGTTCCGGCGAACCGCCCCGGAATTTCCGCTCCCGCGCCCAAGGATTCCGGGCTGGTTTCTCCGACCGTCCGGTTGTCGGCGGTTGAAAGTCTGGTGTCGTCAGCCGGTTGATGCGGATGGAATGGCGCGGGATCGCATGGCCCGTCATTTGTGAGGATCGAGGCCTCCGGGTTGTGATGACGGGATGCTTCGCAAGGCTTTGAGCTGCGCTGAGCGTGGCGTCGCGGTTTCGGGTCAGGGGGGGGCGCTGGGTGGGGTGGGCAGGCGCAGATGACCGGTGGCGCATGCGGGTGCTGCTTTCCGGTGCAGCGCGGAGGCAAATAATGACTCAAATTTCTCAATTAGAATGTTGCGTTTCCTCCGCGATCGCGTATGATCTGCACCGTGATCGCGTGACTGCGTGATCGCGTATCAACTCCCCCCACCAAGCCGGCTTTGGATCCCCCGTCCGAGTCCGGCGTTTCCCCCACCCCCCCAATGAATTCGACAAGCCGTAAGGCGTCGGTCGAGCGTGTCGATGCTCGTCCCACCGCCGCACCTTCCCCCCGAGAAGGAGAGTCTTTCAGCCTGAGACATCGCCATAAGTCATGGATGATGCACCAGAAGTTTGTGATCACCAGTTTCGTTGGTGACGCTGCGGTGGTTCTGACTGCGATGGTGCTCGCGTATTTGATCCGGTTTGAGACCGGCATGCGTGAATTCGGCGTTCAGGACTCGGTGATCAACTGGAGCAGTTACTTCGGGCATGTGGTGGTTGGCAGCGGGATGCTGGTGTTTTTGCTGGTGAACTTCCGGCTTCACGACCCGCGGAACTTCCTCGCGATCCGCAAGACGCTGACGATCATCATCAAGACCTGCAGCATCTGGGTTGTGACGTTCATGGGGCTCGCGCTGATGTTGAAGATCGATCCGATGATCAGCCGGATGTTTTGTGTGATTGGATTCGTGCTGGCGACGAGCTTCCTGCTGGCCTGGCGCTGGGCGTTCTACTGTGTGCTGCGGAGGGACGATTTTGCCAATTCGCTGAGGCAGAAGGCGGTTTTCGTGGGGTGGAGTGAGGAGTGCGTGCGGGCTGCGAAGCGGTTTTCCGATGGCAGGTCGCATCAAATCAGCATTGCCGGTGTGATTGCGCCGCCGAACGGGGAGTTCGAAGCCGAGGTTCCCGAGGAGATTCCGGTGCTGGGTTCGTTCGAGGGGCTGCGGCCGACGGTGCGTGCCGCCGAGGCCGACATGGTGATGGTGGTGGATGGCACGCTGAACCGGACCGAGATGCTGGAGTTGGCGGAGACCTGCGGACGCGAGTTCATCGATTTCAAGTTGATCCCGAGTTGTTTCCAGATTCTGGTTTCCGGATTGCAGCTTGAGAGCGTGCACGGCATGCCGGTGCTGGGGATTGGCAAGATGCCGCTGCACCACGCGTTCAACAACGTCGCGAAGCGTGCGGTGGACGTCATTGGCGCCACTCTGGGGCTGATTCTGTTCACGCCGATCATGGCGGTGTCCGCGCTGCTTGTGTATCTGGAATCACCGGGATCGGTGATCTATCGCCAGCGCCGGATCGGTTTGAACGGCAAGCCCTTCGACATTCTCAAGATCCGCAGCATGAAGCTGGATGCGGAAGCCGCCGGAGCACCGGGTTGGACGGTCAAGGACGACCCCCGCCGGTTGAAGGTCGGAGCGTTCATCCGGGCATGGAACATTGACGAACTGCCGCAGTTTTGGAACGTGCTGAAAGGCGACATGAGCCTGGTGGGCCCGCGTCCCGAACGTCCCGAGTTGATTGAGGATTTCAAGGAAGACATCCCTCACTACAACGTGCGCCACAACATCAAGCCGGGAGTGACCGGGTGGGCGCAGGTGAACGGATTGCGCGGCGATACCTGCCTTCGCGAGCGGGTGAAGTTCGACCTCGATTACATCGAGAACTGGAACTTCATTCTCGATTTCCAGATCATGGCGATGACCTTCTACAAGCGCGGTGGTGCCTGCTGATGGCGGGTGCCGGGGCGTCGGGTTCGATTGTTAGAATTTGTCCCCTTGGCGGCCGGTCGAAACCGGCTATCGTGCGGTCATGGTGCGAAAATTGGTCCAGTATCTGAGTTGTTTGTTATTCTTGTCCGGCGTGGTGCATGCCGGGTTGGGAACCGTCAAGGTCGCCGGGGGATTTGATCGTCCGGTGTGGGCGGGGATGCCGGTGAAGTCCGGCGGGAAGCTGTGGGTCATCGAGCAGGCGGGCAAGGTATGGATCGTGGATCTGGCGACGGGCGAGCGCTCGGAGAAGCCGTTTCTGGATATTGAGGAGGACGTCAGCCGCAAGCACAACGAGGAGGGCTTGCTGGGTTTGGCGTTTTCACCGGACTACGAGAGTGACGGGCGCTATTATGTGAATTTCACCGACCGGGATCGCTACACGCGGATTGTGCGATTCACGGCTAACGGGGAAACGACCGATCCGGCATCGGCCGAGGTGTTGTTGCGGTTCAAGCAACCGTATGGCAACCACAACGGCGGCTGGATTGAGTTCGGGCCTGACGGGATGCTTTACATCGGGACGGGTGATGGTGGGGCGGCGAACGACCCGAAGGGAGCGGGCCAGCGGTTGGACACGTATCTCGGGAAATTGCTGCGGATCGACGTGTCCGGGGACGAGGGCTATGAGGTTCCGGAGGACAATCCGTTTCGCGGTCGGAACGACGCGCGGCCCGAGATCTGGGCCTACGGCCTGCGCAATCCGTGGCGATGCTCGTTCGACCGGAAGACCGGGGACTTGTGGATCGGCGATGTGGGGCAGAACCACTGGGAGGAAATCAATTTCATGGCAGCTGGCAAGGGGGCGGGCGCGAACTACGGGTGGCGCCTGCGGGAAGGCTTGATCGCAACTCCGAAGCAGGGGACGGGCGGCAAGGCACCGGTTGATGCGGTGGATCCGGTCTACGTTTACAAGCACGGGAGCGGTGATACGGAGGGGCTTTCGGTGACCGGCGGGGTGGTGTATCGGGGCGATGTGCCGGCGTTGCAGGGCCGCTACATTTTCGCGGATTTCCAGAACCCCCGCATTTGGTCGTTCGCGTTGAAAGACGGCAAGGCTGCGGATTTCCGGGATCACTCGGATGAGTTCAAGCCCGAGGGGGACCGGATTCGGTTGGTGGCGTCGTTTGCCGAGGACAACGCGGGCAATGTCTACCTTGTCGATCTGGCGGGATCGATTTTCCGGATCACCGGGGACTGAGTGGTTTTCAATCGAAGTCGATGAAGCGTTTGCGGCGCGGGGTGAGCGGCGTGCGGCCTTCGCGTGCGTCGCGCAGTGGATCGAAGACCGAGTCCATGCCGACGGCCTTGATTTCGAATACGTGGGCCATGAGTTCGCCGAGGCGGCCCTTCGGGTATCCGCGCTCGTGGAACCAGGCGAGGTATTCGATGGGCAGGTCCATGATGGGGACGCCGTGGGGCGGGTAGTCGTTCTTGCCGAACTTGCCGAATGGCATGTGGACCCTGCTGATTTCCTCGAGAAGGTTGCGGAAGTCTTCGCGGTCGATCTCGGTGAAGTCGGACATGGGGGTAGACTTGAGATTGCAGGATGAAGAAGCAAGATGAGGATCGGGTGAATTTATCAACATTTCCTTACGTTTCGTTTTGACGAACTACGATGGGCTTCATAAGAATGTGTATTCCCACCTATGAAGTGCCCCCGATGTGTCCAGCGAATCCATCGAGCTGCGGAGACCTGTCCGCACTGCGGGTTCACCATCGCTGATGCGGACGCGCGGTTTGGCGAGGAGAATGTGAGTTTGCGGAGATTGACGGATACGGCGGGGATTTTGCGGCGTGGTGAGCGGGAGACAGTGGAGGCGGCGATGGCGCGGATTGGCAGGAAGTTTCCGCAATTGTTTGTGGCGGTGTATTCCGGCGCGCTGGGCGAGGTGGCGAACCTGCGTCAGTTCGGGTTTTGGTTGCTGAACCGTGCGGCATTTGAAGACGTGCCGGTGGAGAATCCGAACGAGGCGGGGATATTGCTGACGATCGATCCCGAGTCGAAGGCGGCGGGCATTGTTTTCGGATATTTGCTCGATCCGTATTTGGGTGAGAGTGATACGTTCGAGTGTTTGTCGCGAGCGCATGCGTATTGGCTTGAAGGGCGGTATGCGGACGGGATCGTGAAGTTATTGCTGCACCTTGAGGGGATTTTGAGCAAGCGCTGCCGGAAGGCGAAGCGTGACCCCGAGCATTTTCAGAGCAAGGTGATGCCTCCGGCGATTGCGGGGGATTTGGTGAAACGTATCCGCGAAGGGCACCGCAAGGCCGCTGCGGAGGTGATGAAGGAGGAGGTGGAGCGATGAGGGGGCTGTGGGTGTTCGGCTGGATGCTGCTGGCGCTCGGCGTGGTGGAAGGGGCTCGTGTTTCGGGGCCGCTGCTTCCGGATTGGAGCGAGAAGGAAATCGAAGGCCGGATGGAGTCCGGCTGGGTGGCAGGTGCGCTGTTGCTGACGGATGAGCCGGTGCCGGAGGAAGAGCAGGAGGAGGCGGACGCGGGGGCCGGGGCGGTGGAGCTGGATGTCGCGCAACCGACGGCGGAGGAGATCGCGGATTCTGAGGCGCCGACGAACGAGATTCCCGAGGAGTATTGGCCGGAGTATTTCAACGAGAGGCCGGAGCAGTTTCTGGTGGACCCGCAGGGATTGTTGAGTTCGGTGGACTACCGTGACCGTCTGGAGTTTCTCAACTATCACGCCGGTGACTCGCCGATTGATTTGTTTGTCTATCTGTTCAAGGGCGACCAGGAAATCCCGGGTGAGGTGCGGGAGGAGGAGTTGATCGAGAAGTTCTACTCGCAGGGCAGGCCATCGGCGGTGGTGTATTATTTCATGGGTGCACCGCAGAGGTCGGTGATCTACCTGACGCCTTCGCTGACGGATGTGGTTTCCGCGGCCGAGCAGCGGCGTGCGCTTGAGAGCTCGGTGATGCAGGCATTCGAGAAAGTCGATCAGGTCGAGCAGATCGAGGCGTTTCTGGTGCAGATGTCGATCCGGATTTACTGGATGGAGCGGATGCTGGATGGCGGGCTGTCGGCGGAAGGGGATGAGGCGTTTGTCGCGGTTGCGGATCCGGAGGCTGCCGGCGGCAAGGACGCGGATGAGCCGGCGGAGTCGGCCATGCCTGGGGAATGGATCAAGCGCTACAGTGTGCTGGCGATGGTGGTTGTGGCATCGCTGGCCTGTGGCTTGGGTGCGGTGGCCTGGATCCGCTCGCGCGCACGTTTCCGGTTTCCCGAGTTTGATGTGGAACCGCGGTTGGGCGGCGCGCATGCCGCCGGGATTGGCGCGGTGATTTCGTTTGCCAGTGCCTCGGTGCCGCCGGCTTCGCAGCGTGACCAGGTGCCGGATTATCTGAGGCGGATGTGAGGGTGGTCCGGCGGGGTGCTTGCGGTGCTCCGGTGGCGCGAGCGGGGAGCTTTACGTTTCCCCACGGATTGCGCCGAAGTTCTTGCGGTTTCGGGCCGGAGTTGGGAGGGTAGCGGGTATGGATGGGCGGAAAACTCGCACGCGCCAGGTGCGCACGCACAAGGTTCTGAAACGGGTGGCAGTCCTTGGTTGCCTGCTGTTTGTGGTCAGCTACTCGGTGGCGTGGCTGGGGGTTCCGAAGTTGAGCATGATGACGCATGGTGAGGTGGATTTGAATTTCGGCAACGTGCCGGTTCCGTCGGAGCGGACGCGGGAGTGGGCCGGGCGTTCGGCGATGTTGGATTCGGTTGTGGCCGGTCTGGCCGGCAGGCAGCGGGGGCGTCTGGAGTTCGGCACCAAGGGGGTGGACCATCTGCTTTGCCAGTTGGCGGCCGGGCGGAACGTGGAGGCGGTGAACCAGGTTCTGCAGGAGGCGCAGCCGTGGGGCAAGGTCGGGTCCGGGCATGATTACGACTTCGCCCTCTGCGGGCTGACGGTGATGCTCTATCATTTCGGCGAGCGGCCGGAGCTGCTTTATCCCGAGACCGTGGATCACATCGTGTGGACCCTGATGACCGAGAAGGGCGGCGAGCAGGCGGAGAATCCGGACGCGCGCGGGTTGCTGTCCATGAGGGACACGGAAAACCACGTCCTGATGACCGAGGGGTCGCGGTTTCTCACCAACCAATGGATTGCGGAGAGCGGCAACAAGGACCCGGAGTATGACAACACCCGGAACGGGCAGGAAGCGTGGCTGCTGGGATATCTGAAGGGCTTGGAGCGGGCGGGCATTCACGAATACAACTCGATTCCCTACGAGGGATACACGCTGCGGGCGCTGCTGAATCTGGCATCGTTTGGCAAGGGGCCGGTGGCTGAGAGTTCCCGGCGGATTCTGGACCGGATGACCTGGGATTTTGCGCTGGGGAGTCTTTCGCTGCGGCGATACGCGCCGTTCCGGAGGCAGCCGGGCCGGGCGGGGGAGACGCGTCTCGACTGCCACTATCAGACGGCGATGATGAAGGGGTGGATGAGTCTGGCGGGGGTGGAGGGGCTGGAGGTCCGCAACGCCGAGCGGCACGCGATGTGGGTTGGGTTGACGGGTTATCGTCCGCCGGATGTGGTGGTTGACTGGGCATTATCCAAACCCGGGGACTATTTCGTGCGGATCGGGCATGGTGGCGATGGTTCGCCGGAGATTTATTCCGGCGGTCCGGGATATTTGATTTCGGCGGGCGGGGAGGCCGGTGATCTGTTGCGTTATTGCGTGGCGCGTCCGACGACCCTGATGCTGGAAGACGGTGCGGACGAGTTGAAGCAGTTGCTGCATCTGAGCGGGTTGGGAAGCGACTATCGCCGTTGGAACCACACGGGAGTTCATCGCCGGTTCGCGGTGGCGGCCGGGCCGGTCTGGGTGCCGGACGGGTGGTCGCCCGTGATCAAGCGGGACGGGTGGTTGTTTTACGAAAGGGCGGGCAAGCGGATCGCGGTGTTTTCGACCGGGCAGTTCGGGTTGTTTTGTCTGATGCGTGAGGAGGGGGATTTTGCGGGAGAGGCAGCCCGGCTGGTGGCGGAAAATGGCGATGCGGAGGAGTTGAAGCGCGTGTTCCGGTGGCCGGACGGGCCGGTTTTGAGCTACGATGTTGCCGCGAAGAAGAGCGAGTGGGTGATGGTCTCGGTGGATGGCAACGCGCTGGACCGGGCCCACGGGAAGTGGCCGTTGATGCAGGGCGAGCTCCCCGCAGAGCCGCAATGACGGTGGAACGGGCCGGATGAGGGGCGGGGCCGGATCGCGGGTGGGGAATGTGCCGGGTGTGAGGTGGGGTGCGGGCACGAAAAAACCGGACGGGGGTGACCCGTCCGGTTTTTCTGATTCGGAATGATTTCCGGGTGATGCTTATTCCTCGTCGGAGCCGGGGGTCCATTCTTCGGACGCGGCGGTGGCGAGGTTGAACGCTTGCTCGAGGCCGACCATCTCGGAAGACGGGCGGAGGGACTCGAAGCTGGCGCTTTCCTTCTGCAGTTGCTCTTCGGTGTAGCTGACTGCCTTGATGGAAAGTCCGATGCGGCGCTCGACTTTGTCGACCTTGATGACGCGGGCTTCGATTTCGTCGCCGACCTTGATGATGTCTTTGACTTTCTCCACGTGGTCCTCGCTAAGCTGCGAGATGTGGATGAGGCCGTCGATGTCGCCGTCGAGGCTGACGAAGGCTCCGAAGGAAGCGATCTTGGCCACGGTGCCTTTGACGAGGTCGCCGACCTTGAAGCGGTCGTCGATGAGGCTCCACGGGTCGTTCTCGGTTTGTTTGATACCGAGGGAGACGCGTTGGTTGCCCTTGTCGATGGCGAGCACGATGGCTTCGACTTCGTCGGACTTCTTGAGGACTTCGGACGGGTGGTTGATCTTGCGTGTCCAGGACATGTCGGACACGTGGATCATACCGTCGATGCCTTCCTCGAGTTCCACGAACGCACCGTATGCGGTGAGGTTGCGGACCGGGCCCTTGATGGTGGCGCCGACCGGGTAGCGGAGTTCGATTTCGTCCCACGGGTTGGCTTCGAGCTGGCGGACACCGAGGGAGATTTTCTGCTCCTCGATGGAGATGCCGAGCACGACGGCCGAGATTTCCTGGTCGAGTTCGAGCACGTCGCTCGGGCGGGTGATGCGCTTGACCCAGGAGAGTTCGGAAACGTGGACGAGGCCTTCGACGCCGCGTTCGATTTCGATGAACGCGCCGTAGGGGAGGAGTTTGGTGACGCGTCCCTTGACGTTCTGGCCAATGGGGTATTTGCGTTCGATGTCTTCCCACGGGTTGTCGGACATTTGCTTGAGGCCGAGGGAGACGCGCTCCTTCTCGCGGTCGACGTCGAGGATGACGACGTCCACGGACTGGCCGATGTGCAGCAGTTCGGACGGGTGGTTGATGCGGCCCCACGACATGTCGGTGATGTGGAGGAGTCCGTCCATGCCCTGGAGGTCGACGAAGGCACCGAAGTCGGTGATGTTCTTGATCGCACCAGTGACTTTGTCGCCGATTTTGACGGTCTGGAGGAACTGCTGGCGGAGTTCGGAGCGTTCGGCTTCGATGACTTCGCGGCGTGAGAGCACGATGTTTTTACGCTCGTCGTTGACTTTAACGATTTTGAATTCGTAGACGTTGCCGAGGTATTCGTTGAGATCTTTCGGAGGAATGATGTCGACTTGTGATCCGGGAAGGAAGGCTTCGACGCCGACGTTGACGGTGAGGCCGCCTTTGACGACGGACTTGACCTTGCCGCGGACGAGGCCGCCGTCTTGGTAGACTTTGACGATCTTTTCCCAGTTTTGTTTGTGGGCGGCTTTCTCTTTGGAGAGCACGACCATGCCTTCGTCGTTTTCGAGGCGTTCGAGGAGGACTTCGATTTCGTCGCCGACTTCGATTTCTTCATCTTCGAATTCGTTGGACGGGATGGCCCCTTCGGATTTGTAGCCGATATCGACTAGAACGACTTGGGGGCGGATATCGAGAATCGTGCCCTTGACGATCGATCCTTCGCGGAATTCGCGAAATTTGGAGTCGATCAGGTCGCTCAGTTCAGTGTTTTGGACGGGTTCAGCGATTGCGGAACTCATGGTTTGGTTTGAGGTTAGGTTGGTTTGGTTTGGTTTTTCTTCCGACGTTTGCCCCGAGTCATGTTCCCACAGGCACCGGGGCGCCAACCGCCTGTGGGTGAAAGAAAAGCGGATGGGGAGACTAGCCTCCGGAATTGCCTTGGCAAGGGCAAA
The DNA here is from genome assembly GCA_030673875.1 of Verrucomicrobiota bacterium JB025. Lineage (GTDB taxonomy): Bacteria > Verrucomicrobiota > Verrucomicrobiia > Verrucomicrobiales > Akkermansiaceae > Luteolibacter. The sequence goes on from JAUTCT010000123.1 coordinate 106,635, forward strand.
GGGAGGCGATTTCGGGCTGTTTTTCCCTTATTTTCGGGGATTTCGGCCGATTATTGCATGGCGGCGGCTCCGGCGACCACGGCAATGCCGGCAATGATGGCGATGAGGATGTAGAGTGCGAAGACGGCGATGATGACGATGCCGACGAATTTCCAGAACGCCCGTTGCTCGTTGAGGGCGGCTTCGAGGCTGAGCAGGCTGCGGTTAGCGACGAGGTCTCCGATGCGTGAGGCATACTTCCAGAGTTTCAGTCCGGGGTAGATGTAGAGTGCGGCGAAGATCAGGTAGGAGATGCCGATCAGCGGGCCGAGCAGAGGGGATCCATTGATGGTGGTGGGCCCGGACCCGCTGCCGGCTGCGTTTCTGGCAAACATCGCGGCGCCCGCGATCAGCACGGCGATGCCGCCGAGGACCATGAATCCGGCGCCGATGAAGATGATGACGGAAAACAGCCGGACCCAGGGTTTGGTGCGTTTCAATTGGTCGATGACGGCATCGGTGGCGATGGTCGAGTAGGTGGAGCCGGCAACGGTGGCGGGGACGCTCGGTGTGGCGTAGGGGTTCGGGTTGTCCATTGGTTAGACGATGACAGGGCGGGGGGACGTGGCTCAAGGGGAAAACGCGGGTTGATTGGGCGGGCTGGTGATTTCCGCATTGCTAGCTGGTGGCTGATGAGGCACAGAAACGGGCATGGCGGTATCTCCTTCGGCGCTGGGCGATGTGATGGAAGTTTTTGAGCGGAATTTCCGCGAGCGGGGGGAAGTTGGAGCTTCGGTGAGCGTGTGGAGTGATGGCGAGGAGGTGCTTTCTGAGGGGCAGGGGTGGAAGGACCGCAAGCGGACGGCGGAGTGGACGAAGGAGACGATGGTTCCGGTGTTTTCGGCGACGAAGGTTCCGAGTGCGGCGACGCTGTTGGTGGCGTTGGAGAGCCGGGGGCTTTCCGAGGAGACTCTGGTGAGGGATGTGTGGCAGCGTTTTCCGGTGGCGGAGGCGACGTTCGCGCATTTGCTTTCGCACCAGTGCGGGTTGGCGGTGCTGGACGAGCGGGTGAGTATTTTTCATCACGCGCATGTGGTGTCGGCGATTGAGAAGCAGGTGCCGGCGTGGAGTCTGGGGGAGGGGCATGGGTATCATCCGCGGACCTTCGGGGCGTTGATGGACGAGCCGGTGCGGAAGTTGACGGGGCTGCAGTTGGGGGATTACTGGCGCAAGGCGATCGCCGATCCGCTGGGGCTGGATTTCTGGATCGGGCTGCCGGAATCGCAGTGGCAGCGGATGGCGGACCTGTATCCGGGGAGGGTTGGCAAGGCCGAGCTGGCGGATGGATTTTACAAACAGCTGACGCAGTCGGGCAGTTTCACCCGGCGGGCGTTTTCGTCTCCGCGCGGGTTGCACGGGGTGCATGAGATGAACGAGCCGCAGGCATGGACGGCGGCGCTGCCGGCGATGGGCGGGATTGGCACGGCGTCGGCGCTGGCGAAGTTTTACCAGGCGGTGATCGGGGGGATTGAGAGTCCGCTCTCGGCGAAGGTGCGGCGCGCTCTGGCGGAGCCGCAGTCGTCGGCGGAGGATCGGGTGTTGTTGCGGCCGACGGTGTTCACGTGTGGTGCGCAGCGGGATCCGCTGGGGGCGGACGGGGGAAAACTGCGGACCTTGTATGGGCCGTCGATTTCGGCTTTCGGGCATCCGGGAGCGGGCGGGAGTCATGCGATGGGTGATCCGGAGACGGGTGTTTCGTTTGCCTACGTGATGAACCAGATGGATCTGAACGTGATGCCCGGGGTGAAGTGTTGCGACATGGTGAACGCGTTGTTTGCGGAGCTTGGCGGGTGATGCCGGCCCGCCGGATGAGCTGGTGGAGATGAGGTGGTCCACCGGCGGGCGATTTCCGATCGTTGGCACAAGGGGGCGCTTGACCCGCCGGGCGGAGGGGATCCATGCTCCCGCCGCATGAGAATTTTGACCGGTTTGCAACCCAGTGGAAAGCTGCACGTAGGGAACTATTTCGGCGCGATGGAGCCGGCCGTGAGGCTGCAGGACAAGGGTGAGGCGTTTTATTTTATCGCGGATTATCACGCGATGACGACGACGACCGATCCGGATGTGCTGCGTGAGAATGTGAGGGAGCTTGCGGTGGATTTCCTGGCCTGCGGGCTGGATCCGGAGCGTGCGGTGTTTTTCCGCCAGAGTGCGGTGCCGGAGGTGAACGAGCTGGCGTGGATTCTCTCGACGGTTTGTCCGATGAGTCTGCTGAACAAGTGCCACTCGTACAAGGACAAGACCGCGCAGGGGATTGCGCCGAACCACGGGCTGTTTGCGTATCCGGTGCTGATGGCGGCGGACATTCTGCTTTATGATTCGAACGAGGTGCCGGTCGGCAAGGACCAGAAGCAGCATCTGGAGGTGACGCGGGATCTGGCGGTGAAGCTGAACCAGCAGTTTGGCGAGGGCACGGTGGTGCTGCCCGAGCCGATCATCCGTGAGGCGACGGCGGTGGTGGTGGGGCTGGACGGGCGGAAGATGAGCAAGAGTTATGGCAACACGCTGCCGATTTTTGGTGATGAGAAGCCGTTGAAGAAGAAGGTGATGAAGATCAAGACGGACTCGACGCCGGTGGAGGATCCAAAGTCGACGGAGGACTCGGCGATTCTCCAGCTTTACAGCCTGTTTGCGAGCGACGAGCAGTATGAGCAGATGGTCAAGGACCACGTGAACGGAGGGGTGGGCTATGGTGATTTCAAGAAACGTCTGGCCGAGGCGTATTGGGATTTCTTTGCGCCGATGCGTGCGCGGCGTGAGGAGATTCTCGCCGATCCGGGGTATGTGGACAGCGTGCTGGCCAAGGGTGAGGCGCGGGCGCGGGAGGAGGCCGGCAAGGTGATTCTGCGGGTGAAGAAGGCGGTGGGACTGGCGTAGCGGACCGAGGCCCGCGGGTTTGGAACGCGGGCCCGGAACGCGGTGGCTGGGGCGGTGGATGGGGCGGTGGATGGCGCGGTGGATGGTGGAAAAAAGGTGGGGGGCTTTGGCGCATGTTCGCTTGAGTCGGCGGGAGGAATGTGGAACTTTGCGGCGTGATGAAAAAACGAGTGCTTTGTTTGATGGTCGAGGGATTCGAGGAAGCTGAATTGGTGATGCCGGTGGATCTGCTGCGGCGTGCCGGGGTGGAGGTGGTGATCGCCGCGCTGGGTGATCTGGCGGTTCCGGGGAAGCAGGGGATGCGTCTGGAAGCGGACGTGCTGCTCGCGGATGCGGATCCGAAGACGTTTGATTTGCTGATGCTGCCGGGCGGTCCGGGTGTGGCGACCTTGCTGAGTGATGGTCGCGCGGCGGAGCTGGCGAAGCAGTTTGCGGATGCGGGCAAGGTGGTGGCGGCGATTTGTGCGGCTCCGCTGGTGCTGGCGGACGCGGGTTTGCTGGAGGGCAAGCGCTTCACGGCGTATCCGTCGGTCCGCGCCGATCTGGGCGAGGGTTGTGTGGACGAGCGGGTGGTGGTGGATGGTGATCTCATCACCTCGCGCGGGCCGGGCACGGCGATTGATTTCGGCTTGGCGATGATCACGGCGCTGCTTGGCGAAGAAACGGCGAGCCGGATTGCCGAGGAGATCGCCGCCTAGCTGATTTGAGCGCTTGCCATTGGGGGACGGCTTGCGAACATTGCGCGCGTGCCGTCTGTCTCATCCCGCAAGCCGCTCTGGCTTCTGCCGAATCTTCTGAGCCTTGACGCCCCGCTGGTCGCAGTGGGGTGGTTGTGGGTTTTTTCGAAGACCTGGCGATTGGGGTATCACCCGTGGGAGGCGTATGTGGCGCTGGGTTTGGCGGTGTGGGGGATCTACGTGGTGGACCGTCTGCTTGATGCGTCGATGGGGATGGTTTCCGACGGTGCGCTCGAGCCGCGGCACGAGTTTCACTACAAGCACCGGGTGTTTTTCGGGATTGGGGTGGTGGTGGCGTTTGTGGCGGCGCTGGTGTTGGTGGTGACGAAGATGCCGATGACGATTTTCAAGCATCTGTTGCTGGGAGGAGTGATGGTGGGGGGCTTTTTCGGGCTGTCGTTGATAGCGGGGCCGGTGCGGGGCGAGGTGCCGCACATGAAGAATATCTTTGCCGGGGTGACCTTTGCGTTTGGCACGGCGATGACGGCGTACATTTACCGGCCGGAGGTGGGGATTTTCGAAATGGTGCGATCGCACGAGTTCCTGTGTTTCGCGGTGTTGTGCGTGTTGAACATTTCGGCGATCGACTTGTGGGAGCATTCGTCGCGCTCGCCGGATGTGGAGGAGAAGGCGGGTGACGAGTTGTCGCTGACGCTTCCGCTGGGGTTGTTGGGGGCGTTTTCGCTGTTGTTCGCGCTGAGGGACGATCAGTTCGCCTCGCGGCCGTTTTTCTGGGCGATTTTGACGGGTGCGGCGCTGTTGCACGTGTTGAACCGATCGCGCAATCGCTTTTCGCCGGATGCGTTGCGGGTTCTGGCGGATGTGGCGCTGTTGATCCCGATTTTGGTTTTCTGGGCGTCGTTTGAGATGTGATCTGAGCTTGCATGTCGGTCGCGCTTCCTATTTTTTGCGCTTTCAATCATGAGCGAAGCGAGCACCGACCCACGTGAAGCCCCGACCGGAAATTTGTCTCCAGCGATCATCATTCTGGGTGCACCCGGTTCCGGCAAGGGAACGCAGGGGAAGATTCTGGGATCCATTCCGCGGTTTTTCCACTGTGCTTGTGGTGATGTGTTCCGGTCGCTGGACACGCGGACGGTGTTGGGGCAGAAATTCGTGGAATACTCGAGCCGCGGTGAATTGGTTCCCGACGAGTTGACCATTGAGTTGTGGAAGGCGCAGATCCAGCATTTGGCGGACAGCCACATTTACAAGCCGGACATTGATTTTCTGGTGCTGGACGGGATTCCGCGGAACGTGGAGCAGGCGCGGCTGCTCGACGAGCATGTGGATGTGGAGCACGTGTTCCATCTTTCCTGCCCGAACCGGGAGGAGCTGGCGCGGAGGATGCGCAAGCGCGCGCTGAAGGACAACCGGATGGACGATGCGAACGAGTCGGTGATCCAGCAGCGTTTGGCGACGTATGAGGCGGAGACGAAGCCGATTCTGGAGTATTATCCACCGGAAAAGGTGACCAACGTCGACGCGACGGCACTGCCGATCCAGGTGCTGACCGAGGTGATCGACGTGATTGTGAGGATTCCGGAATACATCCGTCGCAGTTCGATGGTTTCCTAACGAATTTTTGGCTGATGCGATTGATTTACGCCGCCACCGGAGACATTGCGGTTCCCGCGTTCAGGTATCTGCTCGAGCACGGGCCGAAGCCGCTGGCGCTGGTGACGCAGCCGGATAAGCCGGTCGGGCGCAAGCAGGTGCTGACGCCGCCGATGATCAAGACGGTGGCGTTGGAGGCGGGGGTTCCGGTGCTGCAACCGGAGCGGGCGGAGGATGCGGTGGAGGAGCTTGCCGCGTTGGAGCCGGAGGTGGTGGTGGTGATGGCCTACGGCCAGATCCTGAGGGAGGGGTTCCTGAATCTGGCGGAGCAGGCGATCATCAACCTGCATGCCTCGCTGCTGCCGAAGTATCGGGGGGCGGCGTGCATCCAGGCGGCGATCGACGCGGGCGATGCGGAGACGGGGATCACCTCGCTGCATGTGGTCCGCAAGCTGGATGCGGGTGACATCATTTTGAAGAAGCGGCTGGCGATTGGCCCGGAGGACACGGGCGGGGTGATTCACGACCGCTTGGCGGTGCTGGCGGCGGAGGTGCTGGCCGAGACGCTGGAGTTGATTGCCGGGGGTGGGGCGGTGCGGGAGCCGCAGGTCGAGGCGGAGTCGAGTTACATCTCCAAGCTCGAGCGGTCGGACGGGCGGATCGACTGGACGATGCCGGCGGAGGAGATCGAGCGGCGGATCCGTGCCTATGATCCGTGGCCGGGGACCTACACGATGGCTGAGGAGGGGGGGAAGTCGAAGCGGCTCAAGATATTCCCGCAGACGAAGGTGGTGACTGCTGCGCTCGAGCCGGGGGAGATTTCCGCCGGGGAGCGCTTGGTGGTGGGTTGTGGTGCGGGCGCGCTGGAGCTGGTGACCGTGCAGCCGGACGGCGGCAAGCGGATGGGGGCGGAGGATTATCAGCGGGGCAGGAAGCCGGTGCGGTTTTCCTGACTAGGGCACCGAACCGGAAGTCCGTATGCAACCGGATGATGAATTGATCAGGTTTCAGGATGCGTTCTGCGAACGATTTGGAGGAAGAACGCGGCGCTTTTTGCTGATTCCTTCGTTATTCCTCGGTCGTTGAGCCCTAGGCGGATGCGGGCAGGGCGGCGGCAATTTTTTCGAGGCCTTCCATCATGCGGGACTGCGGGCAGGCGAAGTTGAAGCGGAAGTGGTCGGGCCAGCCGAAGTAGTTTCCATCGGAGAGGAAGAGATCGGCTTTTTGTTCGAAATGGAGTGCGGGGTTGTTGACGCCGATTGCGGATGCGTCGATCCACGCGAGGTAGGTTGCCTGGTTTTTGCGGACGCTGAGGCCGGGGCACTGTTGGTTGATGAAGTCGACGAGGGTGTCGCGGTTTTGGCGGAGGTAGGCGAGGAGTTCGCGGCGCCATGGTTGGCCGTGCCGGTAGGCGGCTTCGGCGGCGTAGTGTGAGAGGGCGTTGATTTCGGTGAGGGTGTGGCCGAAGGCGGCTTGGAATTTGCGGCGGAGCGCGTCGTTTTGGACCACGGCGTAGGCGAATCCGAGGCCGGCGATGTTCCAGGTTTTGCTGGGCGAGAGCAGGGTGATGACGCGGTTGGCGAAGGATTCCGGCAGGTTGAGGGCGGAGAAGTGGGTGGCGTTTTCGTCGAGCACGAGGTCGCAGTGGATTTCGTCCGAGACGAGGATGAGGTCGTGGCGTTGGCAGAATTCGGCGAGTTGGAGGATCTGCGCTGGAGTGAAGACCTGGCCGAGCGGGTTTTGGGGGTTGCAGAGGAGGAAGACTTTGGTGGCCGGGGTGACGGATTGTTCCATGGTTTCCCAGTCGAAGGTCCAGCCGGAGTCGGTGAGGAGGTGGTCGGCGGTGATGAGTTCGGCTTTGGCGTCGTTGTGCACGCCGAGGAAGGGCGGATAGACGGGGGTGCAGGTCATCACGGCGTCGCCGGGGGCGCAGAAGGCGCGGGTGGCGAGCGAGAGGGCGGGGACGAGGCCGCCGAGGTGGATGATGTGATCGGCGGAGATTTCCGCGGAGCGGTGGTCGCGGAGGTAGTCGGTGATGGCTTCGTTGAGGGATTCGTGCGGTTGGGGGTAGCCGAAGACGCCGTGTGAGACGCGCTGGTGGAGGGCGTCGAGAATGACCGGTGCGGAGGCGAAATCCATGTCTGCGACCCAGAACGGGTCGAGGGTGGGGCGGCGGTCGTATTTGATGCAGCCGGTGCCGCGGCGAGGGATCACGGTGTCGAAGTCGAAAGTCATGTTGCGGGTTTCTTCTCATGATGATGACAAGATGCAAGTCCGGGGTGGGAAAGCTTGCCCTCGGGCGGGTTGGCGGGGCAGGGTGTGGGCGTGTCAGAGACGAGCGAAAGCACGCGCCGATGGAGCGGGTATGTGTGCCCGGATTGCCGTTTTGTGTTCCGGGTTCCACGGGACCATGACGGGGTGGGATTGGTATGTCCGAGTTGCCGCCGGATGTTGAAGATTCCGATGCCTGGTGATGTTCACGCGCCATTGCTCGTGCCGTTGATGGAGACGCCGGGACGGGGCGAGGAAGCGCAGGGTGAAGGCCATGAGGGCGGGCACGGGCATCATGAATACGGGCATGGGCATCATGAGCACGGGCACCATGGGTCACGGCGGAGGAAGCGGCGTTCGAGCAAGGCGAAGGAGCTGAACTGGGAGCATGAGGAGGCGCGCGGGAACCGGCGGAGAGCTGGCGGAGGACCGGGGATGAAGACGGTGTTGTTGGCGGGGGCGGCGATGCTGACGCTGGTGATTGCCGGTGTGGTGGTGGTGTTCAAGCGGGACGGGAAGGCGCCGGATGTGGTGGTGTCTCCGGAGATTCCGGTGGCTGTGGATGAGCTGGCGGACGAGGCGGCCGGCGAGGTGTTCCAGCGGGGTGACGGTGAGTTTCTGGTATTGGCGGAGCCGCTGGCGAAGCGGTTTCTCGAGGCGGAATCGGTTGATGAGTTGTTGCCGTTGGTGAGGCATTCGGACCAGACGGAGGCGAGGATGCGCGCGTATTATCCGGACGGCAGGGTGGAGCCGGAGGGATTGTCGGATTTCAACACCCGGCGGTCGGTGGAGCGCAAGGGGAGTCTGGCGGCGGTGCGGTTGCGGACGCGGGATTTCGAGGAGAAGCCGCTGGGGTTCATTGACGGTGAGGACGGGGTGAAAGTGGATTGGGAAAGCTGGGTCGGGTGGTCCGAGGTCCCGTGGGATGATTTCATTGCGGCGAAAAGCACGGAGCCGAAGATGTTCCGGGTGGTTGTGCGGCCGGTCGAATACTACAACTTTGATTTCAAGGACGACCGGAAGTGGAAGTCGTGGTCACTGGAGTCTCCGGACGGTGGGCGTTCGTTGTATGGTTATGTTTTGGAACAGTCGCTGCTGGACGAGAAGATCAGTCTGGCACCGGAGGTGAAGAAGGCGAACATGATGCTGAGGCTGAAGTTCCCGGAGAATCCGGCGACCGACAACCAGGTGTTGATCGACGGGCATGTCGGGGACGGTTGGTTGTTGGAGGATGAAGAGACACGATGAAACCGACGACATACAACAAGGCGCTTGAGCTGAATCTGGATCCCAAGATTTACGGGACCTTCGCTGAGATTGGTGCCGGGCAGGAGACCGCGAACTGGTTTTTCCGGGCATCCGGAACGGCCGGATTGGTGGCGAAGTCGATCAGTGCCTATGACATGACGATGAGCGATGCCATTTACGGGCAGGCTCAGCGGTATGTGTCGGCGGACCGGTTGGAGTCGATGCTCGACCACGAGTATGGGATTCTGTTGGAACGGCTGGGGCCGCCGCGTGGCGGGGAGACGACGTTTTTTTCCTTCTGCAACACGGTGCGTGCGAGGGGCTACAAGGACAGCGGCGAGTGCCACGGTTGGCTGGGCCTACGGTTCCAGCTCAACCCCGGGGATCCGCCGTCCGACATCACGCTGCACGTGCGGTTGCTGGACTCTGGGACGGCCGAGCAGATGGAGGCGCTGGGGATCGTGGGGGTGAACCTGATTCACGCGGCGTTTTTCCACAAGCGATCGCGGCTGAAGGAGTTTGTGGAGGCGCTGGTGGACAATTTGGAGAAGGGGCGCGTGGAGGTGGACCTGCTGAAGTTTTCCGGCCATGGTTACGGGTTTTTCGACAACCGGTTGTGTGCCCTGCAGTTGGTGGAGAGCGGTCTCACGGATGCGACGATGTTCCTGCCGAGCGGCGAGGTGGTGCAGCCTGCGGAGGCGCTCTACAAGAGGCCGGTGATTCTGCTGCGGGGAAGTTTTGATCCGGTGATGAACCTGCATCTGGAGATGCTGGAGCAGGCGCGGGAGAGCTTCAAAAACGAGGTGTCTGCCGAGGATGTGGGTTCCGAGCTGGAGTTGTGTGAGATCTCGATGAACAACCTGCTGCGTGGTGCGGCGATCGATCCGGTGGATTTCATTGACCGTGCGGACGCGCTGCAGGCGCTGGGCAAGACGGTGCTGGTTTCGAGTTGTGCGGAGTTTCACCGGATTGCGTCCTTTTTGAACCGCTGCACGAACAAACCGATCGGGATCATCCTGAGCATCGGGTTGCTCAACGAGTTGTTCAAGGCGAAGTGGTCGTCGAACTTGGAGGGCGGGCTGCTTGAATCGTTCGGGCGCCTGTTCAAGGCGGGGGTGACGCTGCAGGTGTTTCCGTGGAAGAACCGCAAGTCCGGCGAGTTGGTGACGGTGGAGAATTTCAAGACACCGGAGAACTGCGTGCATCTCTACCAGCATTTTGTCGACAACGGGCGGATCCGCGATGTGGCGGTGGCTCACGAGGGGTTGCTGGCCCATACCGGGCGGGACGTGTGCCGGATGATTCTGGACGGCGATGAAAGCTGGCTGGATCTGGTGCCCGAGTGTGCGCGGAAGATGGCGGAGCGTCACGCGCGGTTGCATTCGTCGTCCTGACGGCTTGCCGCCGGGGAGTTTTTTTCAATCAGGGGTCCTGTTGTTTGTCGAGCTGGTGGCTGGGCGGCTTGAGGAGGTCGTAGTCCGAGCCGCAGAACATGCAGCGGAATCTCTGCGTTGCGAGGGTGGACAGGGTGGCGCTGATGCCGTGGTTGAGCGGTGGGATGCGGGTGGCGCGCTTATGGACGAGGGCCCCGGTGTTGAGGTAGGGGGTGCCCTTGCAGAGCGGGCAGCGGGTTGTCCGGCGCTTGAAGTAGGCGATGAGCCAGGAGGTGGCGACCGCGGCCATGCCCCAGACGAGGAAGCGTGATGCCGCCGGGTTGGGTTTGATCGCCATGCAGAGCACGACGGTGAGGACCATGACGATGCAGAGCAGGTGAATGGCGTAGAGCAGGGCCGCGATGCGGAACGGCCGTGGCGAGGGCACGGACCGGGCGCGGTGGATCCGCTCCAGTGGTTTGGAGTTCAAGGAAGGGCCGCGATTCCCGGGAGTCATGCACCGGGGAGAGTTTGAAACCGCGGGTTCTCTTGCAAGGATTGATTTTCCGGGGGGCTGAACGAGGGGCCGAGGGGTCCGGATCAGAAGGATTCCTTCGGTCCGCGGTCGACATCGATGCGGAACGGGCGGCCGCGGAGTTTCGAGTTGCGGGTGCGTTTGAGGACCTGGTCGACGAGTTCCGCCGGGACATCGACGAGCGAATGGCGGGGGAAGAGCGAGATCCGGCCGAGGCAGCCGTCCGGGAGTTCCGCCTCGCGGTAGAGCATGCCGACGATTTCCTTTGGCATGATGCCGTGGGTTTTGCCGAGTGAGAGGAACAGGCGGGTCATGCCTTCTTCGGTGGGGGCGGGGCCGCGTTTGTTCTGCTTGCGGTCCTGTTTGTTGGGGCGGTCACCGTAGTCGTTGTCGCGTTGCGGGCGTTCGCGGCGCTTGCGCTCGGGGCGTTCGGGTTCGCGGTCTTCGGCGATGGGAGAGCCTTCGCGTCCGCTGGATTCGCGCAGCATGGAGACGAGGGCTCCGGCGATGTCGGTGGGGGTGTGGCCCTGGTCGAGGAGGCGGTCGATCTGGTCCTGGTGTGAGGCGAATTTTCCGGCTTCGAGGCGTTCCTTGAGGTCCTCGAAGATGAGGTCGTCGCGGCGGCCTTCGACTTGTTCGACGGACGGGATTTTCTCGCGCGGGATGATGGATCTGGTGTAGCGCTCGATGGTTTGGAGGCGGTAGATATCGCGGCCGAAGACGAAGCTGACGGCGCGTCCGGCGCGTCCGGCGCGGCCGGTGCGTCCGATGCGGTGGACGTAGTCTTCGGGGTCGGTGGGGAGGTCGAAGTTGAAGACGATGTCGATTTCGTCGATATCGAGGCCGCGGGCGGCGACGTCGGTTGCGACGAGGATTTCGACGGCGCCATCGCGGAAGCGTTTGAGTGTGCGTTCGCGCATTTGCTGGGTGATGTCGCCGTGGAGGCGGTCGGCAGCGTAGCCGCGGTTGATGAGGGCTTCGGTGCATTCGTCGACCGAGCGCTTGGTATTGCAGAAGATGATGCCGAGGCGCGGCGGGTCCATGTCGAGGATACGCGAGAGGACTTCGACTTTGGAGCGCTGGCGGACTTCGAAGTATGACTGCTGGACGGTGGAAACGGTGCGGGCTTTTTGTTTGATCTCGATGGTTTCGGGATCGTTGCCGAACTTTTTGATGAGGCGGGAGACGCCCTGGCTCATGGTGGCCGAGAAGAAGAGTGTCTGGCGGCCGGCGGGGAGGGCGGCGAGCAGTTCGTCCATTTCCTCCTTGAAGCCCATGTCGAGCATGCGGTCGGCTTCGTCGAGCACGGCCATGCGGATGTGTGAGGGGTCGAAGCTGCCGCGGCGCAGGTGGTCGAGGAGGCGGCCGGGGGTTCCGACGATGAGGTGAGCGCCTTTGCGGAGTGCGCGGAGCTGGCGGTCGATGGGGGCGCCGCCGTAGACGGGGGTGGCTTGGAGTTCGGGGATTTTGGTGCCGAGGCGGTGGACTTCCTCACAGACTTGCACGGCGAGTTCGCGCGTGGGGCAGAGGATGAGGACCTGCGGGTGGTGTTGCTCGATTTCGAGCATGGTGAGTGCAGGGAGTGAGAAAGCGGCGGTTTTTCCGGATCCGGTGGCGGAGAGCCCGACGAGGTCGCGGCCTGTGAGGGCCAGCGGAATGGTCATGGCTTGAATGGGCGATGGCCGCTCGTAGCCGAGGGTTTCGATGGCGTCAAGGAGGGGCGTGGGCAGACCGAGTTCGGAGAAAGGAGGTGTATCCATGGTGGAATGAGTCCGGATGGGGATGATGTCCGCGTGCCGGAGAGGGACACGCAATCGCTTATTTCCGCAGGAACACAAGCACCATTATGGCTGTGTGTCTCTTTTTGTGGTGCGGAAGTCGGGTTGGTCGCGGGTGTTTTGTGTCAGTTTTCGCTGATGATCCTGATGCGTCCGAACGCCTGGCTTGCGGGTTCGGTGACGGGTTCGTTGATGATGACGCGTTCCCATTCGGAGTCGATGGTGACGGTGGTCGGGATGGCGGTGGTTTCCTGCCAGCCGGTGGAGAGGGTGGAGGAAATCTGGGGCTGGTAGGTGAGTCCTGGGGCGTTGGTTCTGCGGACGAATTCGAAGCGCAGCATGGTGTCCGCGGGGTTGGCGTCATTGAGCCGGATGGCCGGGAGTCCGGCGGTTCCGGTGCCGGTTTCGATGAGCGGAGCGCCGGCGACGGCGGGGTCGAGGTTGAAGGCGAATTTGAGGAGGTTGTTGATGCCGTCGTTGAGCGGGGTTGCGAGGGCTTGCGCGCTGGAGCCAGCGAGGCCGGATGCGGCGGCCCATTCGGCGAGGCTGGTTTCGTCGTCGACGAGGGTGACGGTGGCGCTGGTGGTGGCGCCGAGCGGTGAGTCTGTGGTGCTGCTGTCGAGGGTGATCAGGAAGGTTTCGTCCGATTCGTTATGCGAGTCCTGGGTGATGCTGATGGAGATGGTTTTTTTCCATTCGCCCGGTGAGAACGTGAGTGCGCCGGAGGCGGCGGTGTAGTCGCTGCCGGCGGTGGCGGTTTGATCGGTGGTGGAGTAGAAGGCGGTGGCGCTACCTGCTTTTCCGCCGGTGCGGATGACGTCGACTTCGAGGGTGCCGGCGGCTTCGTTGACGGTGAGGGAGCCGGAGTCGAGGAAGACGTTGTCGGTGCAGTCGACGGAGGTGAAATCGAGTGCCCAGCTGGAGATGGAACCGGTGTTTCCGGAGGTGAAGTCTTCGACGAACAGGTTCCAGGTGCCGTTGGACGGGACGCCGGAGAACTCGGTCATCGAGTAGGCGGGTTCGTAGCTGGAGGGGGCGTTGGTGAGTTGGTGGCTGCTGAGCTCGAACGAGGTGGGGCGGTAGGTTCCGTTCGGGGTGGGGCCGTAGGCGGGGAAGAGGAGTTTCGAGGCGTCGGTGAAGGTGAATGAGCCGTCGTTGATGGTGGTTGTGGAGGCGTTGTCGAAGAGGGTGATCTTGAGGTCGTCCGGGCCGGCGAGCAGGGCGGCGAGGTTGTAGGGGTTGGGGTGGTTGAAGCCTTCGAGGGTGGCGTTGACGCATTGCACGGTGCCGGTGATGCCGGAGACGACGAGCGATGAGGTCGCAGCGGGGCTGTTGTCCGGGATGCTGATTTGTGCTCCCTGGAAGGACGTGGTGGTGGTGCTGCCGAGGGGGATGGCGAAGGCGATGGTTCCGGCGGGCGTTCCGTCCTGCATGAGGCGGAAGACGGGGTTGGCCATGGTGCCCTGGCCGCTGCGGATGGCTTGGAAGGTGAAGGGTTTGGCGAGGGTTTCGCCGGGGGCGATGGTGCCGAAATCAAGGGTGCCGGTGAGGTCGCGGATGTTGCCGGTGGCGACGAGTTCGGCGCTGAGGTTTGTGGCGCTGGAGTTGCCAATGTTGGTGAGGGGCAGGGAGAAGGTGACTTTTTCCCCGGGGTCGGCGCTGGAGTTTGGCGGCAGGTTTCCCTCGGTGACGAGGGTTGGGGTGTCGGTGGCGATGCGGGCTCCGGTGACGTCGTTTCCCCAGAGGGTGACGGTGAGGTTGCGGAGGATGCCGGTGTCTCCGTATTCGCGGTCGGCGATGCGGACGGTCCAGTTGCCTGCGGCGTTTTCGCCCCAGTGGCGGACGGACATGAAGGTCCAGTTGGAGAAGTCCGCGCTGTAGTCGGCGCGGTAGGTCATGAGGGTGCTCTTCATGCCGCTGGGGGAGGTGATTTCGAACTCGAGGTTGCCGCGGTAGTCGTGGTCGGCGTTGACGGTGACCTGGACGTGTTCGACGCGGAGGTTGGTGGAGTCGCTGAAGTCGAACGAGCGGGTGATGCCGGTGGCGTCGTTGTCGGGGATGCCGATGGAGAGTCCGGTTTGGCTGAGGGTGGCGGAGGTTCGGGTGCCGAGGTTGGTCCAGTCTTCCGCCATGGCGACGGCGGTGGCGGCATCGACGAGGCCGGCGCCGTATTTGTGGTTGAACCAGATGCCGGCCTGGTTGGCGGACCAGTCGGGGTCGGTCATGTGGACCCGGCGTGCGGAGCGGATGAGGATTTCCTGGACGTCGCGCCAGCCGAGGTTTGGGTTGGCCTGGAGCATGAGGGCGCAGACGCCGGAGACGAGCGGGGTGGCGGAGGATGTGCCGCCGAATTCCGTTTCGTAGTCGGTGGTGGTGTAGCCGTCGGATCCGGTGCGGTCGGTGGTGAGGATGCCGGTGTTGTGCAGGCCACCGTTGGATGGGGCGCAGACGACGAGGTTTGCGCCGGGTTCGCTGTAATAGCTTTGGAATCCGTAGTCGTTCACGGCGCCGACGGCGATGGTGTAGGGTGAGTTGGCGTAGCCGTCGGCGTTTGAGTTGTCCCATGAGTCGAGGCCGTTGCCGGCGGCCCAGGTGTAGATGACGCCGAGGCCGTTGCGGCCGGAGGTGGCGCCGTTCTGGAGTGCGGCGGATGCGAGGATGCCGGGTGCTTCGAGGGTTGCGCCGTCGTCGGTGGGGCCCCAGCTGTTGCTGGAGATGTCGATGATGTCGGTGTGGCGGGAGAAGGCCTCGGCTTCGGTCTGGTCGGTGGAGGCGGATGAGATGAGGCGGAGGCCGGTGAGGGTGGCGCCGTGGGCGACGCCGGCGATGCCGGTCGAGTTGTTGCCGACGGCTGCGGCGACGCCGGCGCAGGCGGTTCCATGCACGTCGTTGCCGGAGGTGGGGGCGGGGTCGTTGTCGCCGTCGTTGTAGTCGTAGTCGATGGTGGTGTCGTAGTGTGCCTGGATGTCCGGGTGGGTGTATTGCACGCCGTCATCGACGATGCTGATGGTGACGCCGGAGCCGTCGTATTGTTCCCAGACGGATTGGACATTCGAGTCGATCCAGAGTGCGCCGCCTTGCTGGGTGGTGTTTGAGAGGTGCCACTGCTGCGGGTAGAGCGGGTCGTTGGGGGCGGATTTTTTTTCGGCCTGTCTGGCGAGCAGGACATCGGCGGAGATGATGCCGTCGGTGTCGCGCAGGGTTTGCATGAGTTGGAGGGCGTCGATGGAGTCGGCCGCGGCGCAGATGAGGTGGCCGGGTGAGTGGGCGGGACGTTTGATCAGCTCGAGGCGGTGCTGCTTGAGGAGCTGTTCGACATCGGCATCCGGGGCGAATGCGACGAGGATGCGGTTGGTGGCGAAGCGGGAGCTGTAGGTTCCGGTTTTCTTTTTATCCGGGTTGAGGACGAGTTCGATTTCCTCGGTTTCGCCGGTGGATGTTGCGGTTGAGCGGATTTCCCGCGCGAGGGTGTCCGGGTCGTCGGTTTGGGTTGGCTTGAGGGTGCGTCTGCCGCCGGTGCGCACGGCGACGACGTCGGTGGCGAGGGTGAAGTTGCGGACCATGCCGCGGTCGTTGATTTGGTATTCGCTTTCGAGCGAGGCGGGGTGGGTGGCGCCGGCGGCCGGGAGCAGGGCGCAGAAGAAGAGCGCGAGGATGGGGGGGAGAGCCTTCATGCGTAAACGATGTGAAATTCTCCGCGCATGTTGGTCAATGCACGAATCGTGAAGATTGGTGATGGCGGGGGCGGATGGTCCGGTCCCCCGGCCGCGGTTGCGGATGTCGAGCGCGAGTGCGGCTCAACCGATGACGCGTGCCCAGAGGAGTTTGAGGTAGCGGGACTCGGGGTAGTTCGAGAGCGTGGGGTGGTCGGGGCCGGGGCCGGTGCGGTCGAAGATCTGGAGGCGTTTGTCGAGCCGGTGTGCGGACTTGGTGACGATGTTTTCGAAGGCATCGGCGGAGAGTTGTCCGGAGCAGGAGCAGGTGACGAAGAGTCCGCCGGGAGCGACGAGTTGGACGGCGAGTTTGTTGAGGTCGGCGTATTTGGCGACGCCGAGGTCGTCGTCTTTGGAGAAGATGAATTTCGGCGGGTCGGCGATGACGAGGTCCCATTTGCGGCCGTTTTCGATCATGGTGCGGACCCAGGTGAAGGCGTCGGCGTGGGTGAATTTGACGCGGGCGTCGTTGAGGTTGGCGTTGCGTTTGGCCATGGCGACGGCTTTTTCGTCGAGGTCGACGGCGGTGACGTCGGTGGCGCCGGCGAGGGCGGCGGAGACGGAGAAGCCGCCAGTGTATGAGCAGAGGTCGAGGACGGATTTGCCGGTGGCGAGTTTGCCGAAGCGTTTGCGGTTGTCGCGTTGGTCGCAGAAGAATCCGGTTTTGTGGCCGGCCTCGAAGTTGACTTCGTAGCGGATGCCGTGTTCGCGGATTTTCACCGAGCGGATGGAGTCGGACTCGACGCCGCCGTGGTGGGGGATGTTTTCGATGCGGGCGAGTTTTTCATCGACGGAGACGATGACGCGTTTGGTGTCGAAGCATTCGTGGAGGAGCGGGAGCCATTCGGGGAGGCGCTGCCAGGCGGCGAGGTTGGTGAGTTCGACGGAGAGGACGTCGGCGAACTTGTCTGCGACGAGGCCGGGGAGGAAGTCGGCGTCGCCGTGGATGGCGCGGTAGGATTCGGTATCGGCGTCGAGTTGGTGGATGTCCCGGCGGAGGGCGGCGGCGCGGCGGATGGCGCCGGTGAAGAAGGATTCGTCGAGGTCGCCGGTGGAGTGGCTGACGACGCGCAGGGGCATGCGGGATTTAGGGTTCCAGAATCCCCAGCCGAAGGGAGTGCCCTCGCGGCCGTAGACTTGGACGAAGTCGCCGGGTTTGGCGTCGGGCGAGACTTCGCCGACCATTTTCGGCCAGATGGATGGGTGGAATGTTTGGTATTTGAGGCGGACGGTGGGCACGGGGGAAGTCTTGTCGTTACTTGGGCGAATGTCGACCGGGTAATGCCGGGCGACGGCGCGTCGCGCGGGGCGGTGCCGGGAATTATTGGTGCGGGTCGAGCATGGAGCCGGCTTCGTTGACGACGAATGGTTTGGCCGGGAGGATGCCGCGGCGGTAGATGGTGCGACCGAGCACGTGGCCGGCGAGCGGAAGGGTCATGTAGAAGAATCCGATGATGAGCGCGCCGAAGAGGAGGGTGACGGCATCCGGACGGGCGACGACGTGGCTGAGGACGAGCATGGCACCGCCGAAGGCGACGGATTTGGTGGCGACGTGCATGCGTGCGTAGGTGTCGCGCATTCGCAGGAAGCCGACGGCGGAAAGGAGGCAGAAGAAGCTGCCGCCTAGCAGGAGGATGGAGATGACGATGGTGGACATGGCGGGGTTCCGGGTCAGGGGTTTGGCCGGTCGAGGTAGCGGGAGAGCGCGACGGTTCCGAGAAAGAGGATGACGGCGAATCCGAGGGTGATCTGGAGGTAGAACGGATTGTCGGATGCGAGTCCGGAGATGAGCAGGCCGGCCATGACGAGGCTGGCGAGCAGGTCGACGCCGACGATGCGGTCGGGCGTGGCGGGGCCGAGCAGGATGCGGACGAGGGTGCAGAGCACGGCGAGGCCGATCATGGCCGCCGAGATCCAGAGGACGGGTTCGGGCACGATTTCAACCGAGTTGGAGGACACGTTCGACATAGTTTTGTTGGAGGTGGTTGCGGGTGTTTTCGACGCATTCTTCGAGGTAGAGGATGTGGAGCAGCAGGGTGCGGCGGTCCTCGCTGAGTTCGAGGCTGAGCGTGCCCGGGGTCATGGTGATGAGGTTGGAAATGAGCAGGATGCGGCCGTCGCCGAGGCCGGCGGGGAGGTCGAGCCGGATCAGCCCCTGGCGGGTGTGGTCGGTGGGGGTGAGCACGTCCCAGGCGATCTGGAGGTTCGATTTGATCACCTCGGTGAGGTAGAAGCCGGAGAAGCGCGCCCAGCCGGCGAGTTTTGACGGGAGGTTCACAGGGTACCTCCTTTCAGCACGGCGTCGAGGTAGCCGGAGGGGTCGGCGAGTTCGCCCGCGGCCCGCTGGGCGAGCCTGAATACGAAGGCGCCGCCGAGCGAGAAGACGAGGGTGAGTCCGCACAGCGAGAGCATCGCGAGAAACGGCCGGCCGCCGGTATTGGTGGCGGGGCGGGGATGGTCGCTGGCGGGTGCTTTCCAGAATGATTCGTTCCAGATCTTGATCATCGAGAAGAGGGTGAGGATTCCGACGATGAGGGCCGTGGCGATGAACAACCAGCGGCCGGTTTCGATGCCGGCCTGGAGCAGGTTGAGCTTGGCCCAGAAGCCGGAGAGCGGCGGGATGCCGCCGAGGGAAAAGGCGGGAATCAGGAAGCAGAGGGCGAGGAGTGGAGAGCTCTGATAGAATCCGCCGTGGTGGCGGATGTCCGGTGAACCGGTGCGGGCTTCGAGCACTCCGCCGACGAGGAAGAGCGTGGATTTCACGGCGATGTGGTGGAGGACGTAGAAGATCACGGCGGTCAGCGCGAGTTCGCCGCCGAGCGCGAGGCCGGCGGTCATGTAGCCGATCTGTGAGATGATGTGGAAGGCGAGCAGGCGGCGGATGTGATACTGGGCGACGGCACCGAGCACGCCGAGGATCATGGTGGCCATCGAGAGGTAGAGGATCAGGGTGGTGGAGAATCCGTTTGCGGGGGTGAAGACCAGGGTGAAGAGGCGCAGCAGGGCATAGACGCCGACCTTGGTGAGCAGGCCGGCGAAGAGTGCGGAGATGGCGGGAGCGGCGCGGTGGTAGGATGCCGGGAGCCAAAAGTGGAATGGGAAGAGCGCCGCTTTGGCGGCAAACGCGACGAAGATCAGGGCGCCCGAGGTGTTGACGAGGTCCGGGTCCTGCAGGGCACCGAGTTTCGCGGCCATGTCCGCGAGGTTGAGCGTGCCGAGTTTGCCGTAGATCAGGCCCGCGCCGCTGAGGAAGAGGGCGGATGCGAGGAGGTTGAGAAGCACGTAGGTGAGCCCGCCGGGTAGTTGGGAGTGGTGGCCCTCGCGCACCATCAGGATGAACGAGGAGATGAGCATGACCTCGAACCAGACGTAGAGGTTGAAGAGATCGCCGGTGAGGAACGATCCGTTCACGCCGAGCATGAGGCCGTGGATGAGGCCGTGGATGAGGACATGGAGGTGGCCGGGGCTGAGGGCATCGGGCCCGGAGCGCACGCCGTAGATCAGGACGACGAATGCGACGAACGCGCTGATCCAGAGCATGAGGGCGGACAGCGTGTCCGCGACGAGGACGATGCCGAAGGGCGGGGCCCAGCCGCCGGCGCGGAGGGTGAGCGTGCCGTGGGAAACGACGGTGATCAGCAGCCACGAGACGCAGGCCAGGAGGACGCCGGCGGATGTCAGCGAGATCGCATCCGATGTCTTTGCCGATATCCGCGGGATGAGGCAGACGATGAGGGTGAGCAGCGGGACGAGGATGGGGGAAATGACGAGCAGGTCGATCATGGCGAGTCCTCCTTTCCGAGGTCGTGCACGTCATCGATCGCCTTGCCCTGGAAGCAGGAGCGCGCGAGCACGAGCGTGAACACGCTGAGACCGAAGCCGATGACGATGGCCGTGAGGACGAGCGCCTGCGGCAGGGCGTCGGCCATGCCGGGGATCGGCTTTCCGTCGGCGCCGAGGATCGCCGGCGCACGGGTGAGCGGAGCGGATGCGGACATCAGCAGCAGGTTGACTGCGTGGCCGAGGAGCAGGATGCCGATGAGGACGCGCATCAGGTTTCTCCGCAGCAGGCAGTAGGTGGCGGCGGCGAACAGGAGTCCGATGAGGATGGCGAGGGCGGTGGTCATGAGGATTCGTCGTTGAGGGTGTCCGCCAGCAGCAGGATGAAGCCGATGACGGTGAGGTAGACGCCGATGTCGAAGAGCAGAGGGGTGCCCAGATGGACCTTGCCGAGGAGCGGGAGTTCGAATCCCGGCAGCCAGAGTCCTTTCATGAATGCACCGCCGAGCAGGCCCGGAAGCGCGCTGAGCACGGCGACGCCGAGGCCGACGGGCATGAAGAAAAACGGCGAGATGGAGAAGAATCCGCGCTGCGGCCGGCCGTAGCCCGATAGCTCGTAGAGCATGAATGCGGAGGCGGCGAGGAGCCCGCCGATGAAGCCGCCGCCGGGCAGGTTGTGGCCGCGGTAGAGGAGCCACAAGGAGACGACGAGCAGCGGCCAGGACAGGTAGCGCGCGGCGATCCGGAGCAGGAGGGAATTCATGGTGACTGTCGGTTGGTTGCGGTTTCCTGGGGAGTGCGGGCGCGTTTCCACAGCAGGCGGGCACCCACGGCGGCGAGGGTCACGACGGTGATTTCCCCGAGCGTGTCGAGCGCGCGGAAGTCGACGAGGATCACGTTGACGATGTTTTTGCCTTTGGCGAGCGGGTAGGACCATTCGGCGAGGGTGGCGGAGACCGAGGGATGGGTCTGGACGACGGCGACTTTCAGCGCGAGCAGGGCCATCATCACGCCCATGGCTCCGGCGATTGCGATGTCGGCCAGGCGCTCGCGCCTCGTGGAGATCACGCGCAGGCGGGGCAGCCCGCCGACGAGGCGCATGAACAGGATGACGGTGAAGGTTTCCACTAGCAGCAGCGTGAGCGCGACATCCGGGGCACCGAGCCGGGCGAATACGAAGGAGATGCCGAGGCCGATGACGGCGAGCGACAGCAGCGCGAGGATGCGGGAGTTGGTGGTGACGATCAGCCAGAGGAAGACCGCGATGGCGGGCAGCATGGCCCATTCGATCCATGGCGGGGGGAGGTCGGTCTCGGGCAGGGAGACGACGGGGAATCCGGACATCCGCCACTTGGCGGCCACCAGGGCCAGCACCGTGATGAAAAACCAGCGGAGGTAGCTGCGGAGGTCGCCGTTCTGGAGGCGCGCGGTGATGGCGGCGGATCCGTCCATCAGCGCCCGATAGCTGAGTTGGTAGAGGGTTTCCACCGAGGCGAGGGCGTTTGAGAAGCGGTTTGAGGTTCCGGTGGCGGGTGCATACCGGTAGAGCCACCAGCCGGCGGCGAGGGTGGCGAGGCTAAGGAGGAATGCGGGGCTCAGGCCGTGCCAGAGTTTGATGGTGAGTTCGACATCCGTGCCGTGGATGTGCGAGACGGCGGCACCGACCACCGGGGTGAGCAGGGTGGGGGAGAGCAGGCCGAGGACGATGCCCGCGACGGCCAGAACGACCGGCCCGGTGAGCATGAGCGGTCCCGGGTTTTTGATTTCTCCGGGGACGCTGCGGGAATCACCGAGGAAGGGGGTGAGCGCGACGCGCAGGGCGAGGGCCATGAGGCCGAGGTTGATGATGAAAAGGAACACGAGCAGCGCATGGGCCGCCTGGTTTCCCATGAATCCGAACTTGTAGGCGTATTCCTTGCCGACGAAGCCGAGCAGGGGTGGAAATCCGGATTTCGAGAGGGCGAGCACGATGCTGGAGACCCCGAGCACCGGGAGTGTGGTGCGCAAACCGCCGAGGCGGCGCAGGTCGCGCGTGCCCGTCGCCTTGTCCACCGCGCCGGCGGCCATGAAGAGTCCGGCTTTGTAGCAGGCGTGGCCGAGCATCACGAGGACGGCTGCTTTCAAGGCCTCCGGCGATCCCACGCCCATGAGCAGCGCGAGCATGCCGAGAATGCTGAGTGTGGTGTAGGCGAGGATTTTTTTCAGGTCCGTCTGGACCCATCCGAGGATG